>JAOBWH010000025.1 GCA_025463265.1 Ilumatobacteraceae bacterium | reverse complement strand
AGCGGCGGCGGTCGCACGTGATCGGGCGCCGGGTCGACGGGGTGGCGCTGCGGCGGTGGGTCGTCGGTGCCGTCGCCGGGTCGGGTCTCCTCGCCGGCGGCCCGGTCCTCGCCCTCGTGGCCGGGGCAGGTGCGGCGTCGGTCGTCCCGATCGCTGCCCGCCTCCACCGACGTCGGTCGCAGGCGGCGGTCGAGGCCGCCGTCCCCGACCTCGTGGACCTGTTCCTGGTGTCGGCGTCTGCCGGTCAGCCGGTGGCGGGTTCACTGGCCGTCGTCGCTCCGCGCGCGCCGGCGTCGGTCGCTCCAGCGGTGACCGGTGCCCACGAGCGGTTCCGTCGGGGGCTCCCGCTCGCCGAGTGCCTGACGGGGCTCGGCGGGGAGCTGGGCACCGCCGGGGTGCCCCTCACCGATGCCCTGCGCCAGGCCGCGGCCACCGGGGTCCCGCTCGTCCCGCTGCTGAGCGGCGTGGCCGCATCAGCCCGCGATGCGCGCCGAAGGCGGGCGCAGGAGGTGGCCCGGCGGCTCCCCGTCACGATGCTCTTCCCGCTCGTGGCCTGCATCCTGCCCGCGGCGGTGGCCCTCGCCGTCGTCCCCGTCCTGCTCGTCTCGGTGTCGTCGCTCAGCCCCTAGTCCACCGCACCGCCCTCGCCGGTTGGCGCCGGCCTCCTTCGCACCTGGTGCCGTCGCCGTGTCCGGGCGCGTCCGCGCCCAACCTCGAAGGAGTCCATCGTGTTGTCGTTCCTCATCCGTCTGCTGCTCACCACCGCAGTCCTCGTCGACCGGCTCGAGCGCCGCCTCGACGACCAGGCCGCCCGCCGTCGCTTCAGCGCCGAAGGCGGCCAGGCCACCGCCGAGTACGCCCTCGTCCTGCTCGGTGCCGCCGCCATCGCGCTGCTCCTCGCCGCCTGGGCCGCGAAGTCTGGGGCGATCAGCCGCCTCTTCGACGCCGTCGTCGACCAGCTCGTCGACAAGGTCGGGTGAGCGCCCGCTGCGGCGACCGGCGCGACCACCTGGACCGGGGGCAGGCCACCGTCGAGCTGGTCCTGGTCCTCCCGGTGGTGGTGTTCGCGCTCCTGTTGGTCATCCAGATCGGCCTCATCGCCCGCGCCCAGGTGCTGGTGGTCAATGCGGCAAGGGAGGGAGCGAGGGCGGCCGCCGTCGACGGACCCGGCGCGGCTCGGGACGCGGTCGTCCGTTCCCCGGGCATCCGCGATGATCGAGCCGCGGTCACCGCTGCCACAGAACCCGGCGAGACCGCCGACCTCATCCGCGTCACGCTCCGCTACCAGGTCCCGACCGACGTCCCGCTGGTCGGTCCGCTCGTCGGTGACCCCACCCTCACCGCCGCGGTCGTGATGCGCGCCGAAGATCCCGACCCCTGACCGCCCGGTCCGGATCCGCGGTGGCGTAAGCGCTGGGGCCGGGGCTGGTTGAACGCATCGGGGGCACGGAACGGAGCGCATCACCCATGTCAGACGACCTGATCGACAGCGGCTGGGCGGACCTTGCGGCGGTGGTGGCATCGCTCTCGTCCGAAGCGGAGGGTCCGGCGGAGCGAGGCGGCGGTCGGGGGCCGGACCCCACGCGGTTCGAACGGATCGGGACCGACGACATCGTCTTCCTCCCGCGGACCGGCGATCTCGGCGCCCAGGTCACGGCGGCCGTGTACGAGGGCGGTGGGTCCACGATCCGCTGCGGCCCGGCCGATGACGAGGGCTGGTTCGTGGTGTGGGACGACGCCGGGCGGTGGTGCGCAGGCGACGCCGTGCCCGCTGGCGAGAGCGCGGTGGGTGAACCGGGGGTCATCGGGTGCCAGCCGGGGCCACCGGTCCGAGGCGAGCGCATCGGCGATGGGATCCGGATCTCGTCGGCGTCGCCAGCGGCGGCCGCATCAGACGGGGCGCCGGCCTACGTGCTGGCGTGGGCGTCGCCCACCTCGGCCTGCCTGATCGGCTCCGACGGCCGCCTGCTCGCCATCTACGAGCCGGACCTGTCCGTCACGCTCTCCAGCCGGCTCGCACCAGAGGACCGGCAGATCGCCTATTTGGTCCTCGGTTCCGGCCTCCTCGACCACACCAACCCAAAGGTGGCGAAGCTCGCGAGGACGGTGTCGTTTCGATGATGAAGCTCGTGAACGCTGTGACGATCCTGCGCGTGAGGCGAGTGACGCTTGCCCTCCTGTTGGCGGTGGGTGTCGCGTACGCAGTCGCGGTGCTCAACCTGACCGTCTGGTCCGCTGGCGGCGACGGGGGACGGAACTACGTGCCGTTCCGCTCGATCTGGGACTATCTCTCCGCTGACCGTCCCGCTCGCATCCGGGTCCGGCATCTCGGTGGCAATGCGGTCTTGCTGATGCCGCTCGGCATCTTGCTTGGACTCGCCACCTCTTGGCGGCTCACGCGGAGTCTCGCTGCGATCGTCGCGGTTGCGATCTCCATCGAGACATGGCAGCTCCTCGGCACAACGGGCCGCACCGTCGACATCGATGATGTGATCCTCAACAGCATCGGCGGAGGGCTCGGCGTGCTGCTGGGCCTCGGACTCCTTAGCGGGCTCGCCGCACTTGCGCCGTCGACGGTCCGCCCACGCAGATCCGACACGGCATCGGCGGACGACTGACCGGACGGCTGATCAGATGAGGTCGGGAAGGGCCGCAGCTCGGATGAGGCGCTTGGCGGCGTGCTTGTCCAGGGGTTCGTTCCAGTTGCCGCACTTGGGGCTCTGGACGCAGCTGGGGCAGCCGTCCCGGCAGCCGCAGCGGTCGAGCACGTCGAGGGTGGCCTGGAGCTGGCGGTCGGCGAACTGGAAGCCCATCTCGGCGATGCCGGCGCCGCCGGGGTGGCCGTCGTAGATGACGATCGTCGGGCCATCGGTGTCCTCGAGCCACGGGGTGGAGACGCCGCCGACGTCCCAGCGGTCGCAGATGGTGAACAGGGGGAGGATGCCGATGGCGGCGTGCTCGGCGGCGTGCAGGGCACCGGGCACGGAGGCGTCGTCGATGCGGGCCCGACGCAGGACGTGAGGCGGGATCACCCACCAGTAGCCGCGGGTGATGAGCTGGCTCGGCGGCAGATCGAGGTCCTCGTGGCCGAGGATCTGGCCGTTGAGCACGTCCCGCCGCTGGTAGCCGGTGACCCGGCTGGTGACCTCGATGGCGCCGATGCCCAGCTCCAGATCGCCGAGCGGCCGGGTGTCATCGACCGACAGGACCCGCAGCTGCACATCGGTGCGGGCCAGCGTGTACTCCCGGCCGTCGTTCGGCTCGACGACCGCCGTGCCGTCGCGCAGGTCGAGGTCGACCACCTTGTGGGGCCGGCCCTGGTGCAGGTAGATCGCCCCCGGGTGCACGAGCTCGCAGGCCCGGGCGCGGTCGACGGTGCCGACCATGGTCCCGTCACCGAAGGCGATGCGGACCTCGCTCATCGACCCGCTGCGCAGGCCCATGTTGGACGACGGGTGGCCCCGGGCCGCCCAGAAGGCGCGGATGCGATCGGCCCGGGCCCGCAGGCGGAGCTTGTCGTCGAGGACGAGTCGGTGGACGCCGTCGTCGAGGTGGTCGCTGCCCCACCAGCGCTCGTCGCGGTGACCGAGCGGGGTCTCGTAGGCGGCGCAGGCCAGGTGCGGATCCAGCACGAACGGGTTGGCCAGGTTCACCACGGCTGGCTCCGGTGAGCGGGAGAACACCTCGTCGGGGTGGGCGAGGAAGTAGCGGTCGAGCTGGTCCTCACCGGCCACCAGGACCGACAGCGAAGGCTGGCCCTCCCGCCCGGCCCGGCCCATCTGCTGCCACATGGAGGCGATGGTGCCGGGGAAGCCGTTGAGGACGCAGGCGTCGAGACCGCCGACGTCGATGCCCAGCTCGAGGGCGGACGTGGCGACCACGGCGCCGAGCTGGCCGCTGAACAGCTGGGACTCGATCTCCCGCCGCTCCGCCGCGAGGTAGCCGCCCCGGTACGGGCGGACCCGACCGACGAGGTCCGGGTGGCGGCGCACCACCTCAGCCGCCACGACCTCGGTGCCGGCCCGGCTGCGGCAGAAGGCGAGGGTCCGGTGGCCGCCACGGACCAGGTCCGCGATGAGCCCGGCGGTGACCTGGTTGGCGGAGCGGGCGGCGCGCGGTCCGTCGATGCCGAGCGGGTCCACCAGCGCCACCAGCCGCTCGCCGCGCGGCGAACCGTCGGCCGTGACCTCGGTGACCGGCATGCCGCAGATGTCCCGGGCGAGGCGGCCGGGCTCGCCGATGGTGGCGGACGAGAACACGAACGTCGGCGAGGAGCCGTAGTGCTCGCACAGCCGCCGCAACCGGCGCAGCAGGTGGCCGACGTGCGTGCCGAACACGCCGCGCAGCACGTGGAGCTCATCGATCACCACGTAGCGCAGGCGCATCAGGAACGTCGCCCACTTCTCGTGGTGCGGCAGCAGGGCGCAGTGGAGCATCTCGGGGTTGGTGAGGATGACGTTGGCGTTCTGGCGCGCCCAGCGGCGGTTGTCCGGATCGGTGTCGCCGTCGTAGGTGGCGGCCACCAGGTTCGAGATCTGGAGGTGGCCGAACCCCTTCAGCTGATCCTGGGCGAGCGCCTTGGTGGGGAACAGGGCGATGGCCGTCCCGGGCTTGATCGGGTCGTTGACCGCCTCGGCGATGGGGAGCTGGTAGCAGAGCGACTTGCCCGACGCGGTGCCCGTGGCCACGACGGCGTGCTGGCGGTCGCGCAGGAGATCGATCGCCTGCGCCTGGTGCTCCCACAACCCGGCGTAGCCGAGCTCGCCGAGGCGCTCGTCGAGCCACGCCGGCAGCGGCCGGCTCAACGCCGCCGTCCGGGCCGGCCGAGGTGGGAGCCGCTCCACGTGCACCAGGCCGTGATCGCCCAGGCGCTGGGAGAGCGCGTGCAGCAGCGACGCCGCCGGATCGAGCGAGATGATGGCCATGGCAGGTCAGACCGGGAAGGGAACAGGCGTTCGCTGAGACTACACCCGTGTGGTTCGTGCGGCGAAGGGTGCGGGGCGCCGATCCGCGCCGCGGCGATGGTTGGGCAGGTCAGAGAACGGGTAGGGCCCAACGATGGGTCCAGAGGGCGGCTCTGGCGTCGTCGGCAGCCCACCCACCTCGGAGTAGGTTGGGCGACAGACGAGCGAAACGCAGGAGCGGTGGATGGATCTACGACTCGAGGTCACCGAGCAGGACGAATGGTCGGTGGTCGATGTCGGGGGCGAGATCGACGTCGCCACCGCACCTCGTCTGCGAGAGCAGCTGATCGCCCTGGTCAACGACCAGCGCTACCACATCGTGGTCAACCTGGAGGCGGTCGACTTCATCGATTCCACCGGACTCGGCGTGCTCATCAGCGGCCTCAAGCGGGTCCGCACCCACGGTGGCCGCTTCTCGCTCGTCTGCACCGAGCCCCGCATCTTGAAGGTGTTCGAGATCACCGGCCTGCTGGCCGTGTTCAACGTCTGTCCCACGTTGGCCGAGGCCATGGGCCCCGAGAAGTCGGACGACGAGGTGGCGCCGTGAGCGCCGGTCCCCTGCGGAGCCAGACCCGGCGATGACCCCCGGGGTGCCTCCGACGGGCGACGTCGTGGAGCTGGAGCTCCCGGCGCGTCCCGAGGTCGTGTCCGTCGCCCGTCTCGTCATCGGGGCCCTCGTCGCCGCTGACCCGCTCTTCGACGAGGAGCGTTCGGCTGATCTCCGCCTCGCCGTGTCGGAGGCGTGCACCAACGCCATCCAGGCCGAGATGGCCGCCCGCGGCCCCGACGAGCCGGTCGACCCGGAGGCCGAGCCCATCCTCATGCGCTGCGTGCTCTCCGACGGGCAGATCGAGGTGGCCATCACCGATCACGGGGGCGGCTTCGATCCGGCCGACCTCGAGGTGCACCCCGAGGTCACGAGCCCTGATCGCCTCAACTACGAGGGCGGCCTGGGCATCCCGCTCATCACGATGCTGGCGGACCACCTGGAGTTCCAGCACACCGACGACGGCACCACCGTGGTGATGCGCTTCGAGCCGCGGACCCCCGGCGTGCGGCCCATCGTGGGCGGCCACGGTTCCCTCGGGCCCGGGGGCGGCGCGGGGTAACCTCACCCTCGGAGTGCCGGGAAGTCTGGTCGGCGACCTGCTGCCCCCTGCCTGCAAGGATCCGACCGCATGGCTCACGCCGACCCGCACCCCCGCACCTGGCTCGGGAGCGACGCCCGCCTCGCCCGTGTCGTCGGGCGCCCGGTCCAGTCGTTCCTCGCGGTGGAGGCAGCGGGCGGCATCCTCCTCGTCGCGGCCACGGTCGTCGCGCTGGTGTGGGCGAACTCGCCGTGGCGCGAGTCCTACGAGCAGCTGGTCCACACCCACCTGTCGATCGCGGCGGGGTCGTTCCACATCGACGAGTCGCTGCAGCACGTGGTCAACGACGGGCTGATGGCGCTGTTCTTCTTCGTGGTCGGCCTGGAGATCAAGCGGGAGCTGGTGGCCGGTGAGCTGCGCGACCGGCGCGCTGCGGTCCTGCCGGTGGTCGCCGCGCTCGGGGGGATGGTGGTGCCCGCTGCGGTGTTCCTGGCGTTCAACCTGGGCGGCCGGGGCGAGCACGGGTGGGGCATCCCGATGGCGACCGACATCGCCTTCGCCCTCGGCGTCGTCGCCCTGCTCGGCAAGCGGGTGCCGGCGCCCCTGAAGGTGTTCCTGCTGACGCTCGCCATCGTCGACGACATCGGCGCCATCGTCGTGATCGCCGTGTTCTACAGCGACGGCATCCGTTGGACCTGGTTCGTCGAGGCCGTCGTGGTCCTCGGCCTGGTGGTGCTGGCCAAGCGGGCCCGGGTCCGATCGCTCGCCGTCTACGTGGTGCTCGGCGTGGCGGCCTGGCTGTTCGTGTTCGAGTCCGGTGTGCACGCCACCATCGCCGGTGTCGTCCTCGGTCTCCTCACCCCGGCGAGGCCGCTGCTCCCCGAGCCCGAGGCGGAGGCGATCGTCGACCAGCTCGAGGGCCGGACCGACCTCACCGCCGCCGATGTCCGACGGGTGGAGTTCCTGGTGCGGGAGTCCGTCCCGCCCACCGAGCGCCTCGAGCACGCCCTGCACCCCTGGACCAGCTACGTGATCGTGCCGCTGTTCGCGTTCGCCAACGCCGGCATCGTGTTGAGCGGCGACGCGGTCACGGACCCGTCGGCGGTCCTGGTCGGTGTGGTGCTCGGCCTCGTGGCCGGCAAGACGGTGGGCATCAGCGTGTTCTCGTGGGCGGCCGTGAAGCTCGGCTGGGGCGTGCTGCCCGAGGGCGTGCGGTTCTCCCAGCTCGTGGGCGTGGCCGCGCTCGGCGGCATCGGCTTCACGGTCTCGTTGTTCATCACCGCCCTCGCCTTCGAGGGCGAGCCGGGCCTGGCGGACCAGGCCAAGATCGGCATCCTCGTCGCCTCCGTGGCCGCCGCCGCCATCGGCTCCGTCGCCCTCACCCTCGCCGTCCGCCGAACCGCCTGAGCTCGGGTCGCGCCTGCACCGGTGTGGTGCTGAGGCGACCCGAGATCGTGGTCAGGTGCGGGCGACGTCGGGCGGGATCTCGGTCTGGGTGTAGCGGCCGAGCTCCCGCTTGGCGACCTGGCGGCGGTGGACCTCGTCGGGGCCGTCGGCCAGGCGCAGCGTGCGGATGCCGGCGTACATCGACGCCAGCGGGAAGTCGTCGCTGACACCGCCGCCCCCGTGGGCCTGGATGGCCCGGTCGATCACGCGCAGCGCCATGTTCGGCACCACCACCTTGATGGCGGAGATCTCGGTGGCCGCACCCTTGTTGCCCACGGTGTCCATCAGGTACGCCGCCTTGAGCGTGAGGAGGCGGGCCTGCTCGATCTCCATGCGGGAGTCCGCGATCCACTCGCGGATGACGCCCTGCTCGCTGAGCGGCCGGCCGAACGCCACCCGGTCGGTGACTCGCCGGCACATCAGTTCGAGCGCCCGCTCGGCGGCACCGATGCAGCGCATGCAGTGGTGGATGCGGCCGGGGCCGAGGCGGGCCTGGGCGAGGGCGAAGCCGCTGCCCTCGGTGCCGAGCAGGTTGGTGACGGGCACGCGGACGTCGGTGAACTGGATCTCGCAGTGGCCCTCCTGGTCCTGGTAGCCGAACACCGGCAGGGCCCGGACGATCTCCACGCCGGGCGTGTCGCGGGAGACGAGGATCATCGACTGCTGGACGTGGCGGGCCGCGTCGGGGTCGGTCTTGCCCATGAGGATGAACAGCTGGCAGCGCTCGTCGGCGGCCCCGGAGATCCACCACTTGCGGCCGTTGATCACGTACTCGTCGCCGTCGCGCTCGATGCGGCACGAGATGTTGGTGGCGTCGGAGCTGGCGACGGCGGGCTCGGTCATGGCGAACGCGCTGCGGATCTGGCCCTCCAGCAGCGGGTACAGCCACTGCTCCTGCTGCTCGGGCGTGCCGAACATCGTGAGCAGCTCCATGTTCCCGGTGTCGGGCGCCGAGCAGTTGCACGCCTGCGACGCGATGTGGCTGCGGCCCATGATCTCGGCCAACGGCGCGTAGTCCGAGTTCGACAGGCCGGCGGTCCACTGCGTCTCGTGGGGGAGGAACAGGTTCCACAGGCCGCGCCGGCGCGCCTCCTGCTTGAGCTCCTCCATCACCGGCGGGTGGGTGTGCGGATTCCCCGATTCGGCGATCTGCTGGTGGTACACGGACTCCGCCGGGTACACGTGCGAGTCCATGAAGTCGAGCAGTTCGGTGCGGAGCGCCTCGGCCTTGGGGGAGTAGGAGAAGTCCATGCGCCGGACCGTACCCGTGATGGGTCAGCGGCGGCGGCGGTAGGTCACGGGGGTGGGGCGGTCGGCGCGGGCGACGCCGCCGATCTGGCGGGTGAGCGGCTTCGCCTCGGCGAAGCCGGGCGTGAGGTCGAAGGCGTCGAGCAGGGCGCCGACCGCGGTGCGGATCGCCGAGATGCTGAAGCGCTGGGCCGGACACGTGTGGCTGCCATGACCGAACGTGCTGACCAGCTCCTTGGCCGGCAGCTGCCCGCTGACCGCCGCTGACAGCCTGCGACCCTCGTAGTGCGCGGGATCGAACGCGGCGAGCGAGGGCGCGGCGGTCGGGTTGGTGACCGAGAGCATGGTGGTGATGAGCACGCCGGGCTCCAGGCGGTGCACCCCGTCGTCGGCCGTGAACTCGATCGGCCGCAGGACCTGGCGCAGGGTGATCGACCGCTGGGCCGCCCGGATCGACTCGTAGGCGTACCGGGTCAGGAGGTCGTCGTCGCCGGAGCGGACCGCAGCGAGGTCGGCGGGATGGGCGAGCAGGTTGGCCATGGTCCACGCCAGGGCGGCGAACAGGTTGGACTGGGAGCCGAGGTGCAGGACGATCACGTCGCGGGCGACCAGCTGGTCCCGTCGCGGCCGCTCGACGTCCGCGAACGACGCCTCGATCTGGTCGAGGAAGTCGCCCGTCCGCCGGTCCGGCGCCGCCCGCCGCGCGTCGAGAATGGCGGCCACGAGGGCCTCGATCTCCGCCATCGCAGCGCGCTCGCGGCGCTTCTTGGTGACGAGGGTGACGACGGTGCGCAGCGGGTGCACGAACGACTCCGACGTGTCGAGGCGGTCGAGGGCGGCCACGAGCGGCTCGATGAACGGGGGCGATGCCGCTTCGGAACCGGCCCACGACGCCAGGCCCAGCCGGTGACCGATCCGCCGGCACTCGTCGAACAGGTCGAACGTGCCGCGCTCGCCCAGGGCACGGACCTCGGCCGCCATCGCTGCGTCGAGGTCGCGCAGGTACCCCTCGACCTTCTGGTTGCCGAACAGCTTGTGGGGCGGGTTGCGGATCTCCGAGAACAGCTCCTCGGGCACCTTCGTCGACACCATCGTGTAGGTGGCCAGACCGAACGACGCCTCGCGCTCGGCGACCGCGTACAGGGACGCCACCCCGACCGGCCCGAAGACGCAGAAGAAGCGGCGCCCCAGCGCGTCGGCCGTGAACGTGTCGCCGTGGCGGTCGCGCTGGCGGCCGAACCAGCCGGTGGGGTCGCGCAGCAGGCCGGGTGCGGCACCCACCCACGGGATCGCCCCGCCCAGCCGGGCAGGCATCGGCGAGACGTCGGGGAGCGGAGCCGGTCGCAC
Organism: Ilumatobacteraceae bacterium; assembly: GCA_025463265.1. Lineage (GTDB taxonomy): Bacteria > Actinomycetota > Acidimicrobiia > Acidimicrobiales > Iamiaceae > Aquihabitans. Next base: position 3,258 of record JAOBWH010000025.1, on the reverse strand, counting down.
GGAGACCATGGCTACCGGGTCACAGGGCGCGGATGCGGGGCACCCTCAGCACGTGATGCCGTGGTCGATGGGGATGACGGTGCCGGTGATCGACGCCGCCTCGTCGGAGGAGAGGAACGAGATGAGCCCGGCCGGCTCGGACGGGTCGATCATCTTGTTCCCGGGTGCGATGGACTTCTCGATCAGCGAGAAGTCCATGCCCTCGGGGAAGTCGACCACGTTGGTCATGGGGGTGTCGACGCCGCCGGGAGCGATGGCGTTCACGCGGATGTTGCGCTTGAGGTACTCCCACGCCAGGGCTCGGGTGAGCATGGCCACCCCGCCCTTCGACGCGGCGTAGCCCGCGAGGTAGGCCTGGCCGAAGACCCCGGCGGACGAGGCGACGTTGGTGATGACGCCCCCGCCGTTGGCGAGCATCGACGGGACCACGGCGCGGGCCATGAGGAACGGTCCCTTGAGGTTGACGGCGAGCTGGAGGTCGAAGTCCTCGATCTTGGACTCCTCGAGGATCGAGAACCGCAGCACGCCGGCGACGTTGGCGAGGATCCGGGTCGGCCCGAAGTCGCCCTCGACCAGGGCGACGGCGGCGGCGACGCTGTCGGCGTCGGCCACGTCCACCGTGGTGGCGACGGCCTGGCCGCCGGCGTCGAGGATCTCCGCAGCGGTGTCGTGCACGCGATCGGCCATGTCGAGGCAGCCCACCGCAGCACCGTCGGCGGCGAGCCGCAGCGCGGTGGCCCGGCCGATCCCGGACGCCGCCCCGGTCACGAGTGCGGTGCGGCCGTCGAAACGAGGAGGAGTGGTCATGGCCGGGACCCTAGGACGAAAACGAGAACACGTTCTCGTTTCGTCGAAGTCGCTGGGACGGGCACAGGCGGCACGCGAGCATCGGGGGATGGCCGACGACGACCTTGCCGTGTCCCGCGGGGTGCGCATCCCCCGGCGGGAGCTGGTGGTGTCGTTCAGCGCGTCGGGCGGGCCGGGCGGGCAGCACGCGAACAAGACGGCGTCGCGGGTGGAGCTGCTCTACGACGTCGAGCACTCGACGGCGCTGCTGCCGGTGCAGCGCGAGCGCGTGATCGCCAAGCTCGGGACGGTCGTGCGGATCGTGGTCGACGACGAACGCAGCCAGCTGCGCAACCGGGCCATCGCCGAGGAACGCCTCGTGGCCCGTCTGAGCGAGGCGCTCCACGTGGAGGCGCCTCGCCGGAAGACCAAGCCGTCGAGGGGCGCGAAGGAACGGCGCCTCCAAGGCAAGAAGCAGCGCTCCGAGACCAAGGCGAACCGCCGCCCGCCCCGCCACGACACGTAGCGAGCGGGGATCGGACCACGGCCAGACCGCAGGGAAAGCAGCGGCGAGCTGTGCCGTCAGTCGGGGAGGAGGTCGGGGCGGTGCTCGCGGACGGCGTCGGCGAGCTTGCCGGCGGGCCACCTCGGGGCGAAGTCATCGATGGGGATGATGCGGTCCCACCCCCGCTGCTGGACCTGCGCCCGCGTGGCGGCCGTGTGCGCCCAGCGCAGGCCGCCCTTCTTCAGCACGATCGCCTGCGTCTTGCCCGAGGGCAGGGTGGCCTCGCCGATGCGGTCGAGGTCGGCCCAGGCGGTGCGCAGGACGAACGTGCCCGCCTCGTACTGAAGGCCGTTGTCGTCGACCTTCAGGGCGATGGTGCGCTGCTGGCCGACACCGAACAGCAGCCCCACGGTCCAGATCAGGACGAACCCGAGGGCGACCTGCCAGTTGACCAGTGCGACGAGGATCCCGGCGATGGGAAGGGAGGCGACGAAGATCATCACGCCGAGGCGCACGAGGCGGTCCCGCTGGGACCGCGTGGAGGGTGTGAGGACCGTCGACACGCTGTCTGGCCTAGCCCCCGACAACCGTCCAGGCCAACCCCGCCGACCCCGGAGCGTGAGGACGGATGGCCCCTCGGTGTTGACAGCAGGCCACCGCATGGCTTTCTCTACTGCGCGTGCCCAAGCCACTGGTGATCGTCGAGAGCCCGGCCAAAGCCCGCACCATCGCGGGCTTCCTCGGCGACGCCTACAACGTGGAGTCGTCGGTGGGTCACATCCGTGACCTGCCCTCCAAGGGCCTCAACATCGACCTCGAGCACGACTTCGAGCCCACCTACGAGGTGCACGCATCGAAGAAGGACGTCATCCGCCGCCTGAAGGCGCTGCTGAAGGATGCCGACGAGCTCTACCTCGCGACGGATGAGGATCGCGAGGGCGAGGCCATCAGCTGGCACCTCCTCGAGGTGCTCAAGCCGAAGGTCCCCGTGAAGCGGATGGTGTTCCACGAGATCACCCCCACGGCGATCGAGCACGCGGTCGAGAACTGGCGTGAGATCGACAACGGCCTGGTCAACGCCCAGGAGACCCGGCGCATCGTGGACCGGCTGTTCGGCTACGAGCTGTCGCAGGTGCTGTGGCGCAAGGTGAACGCCGGGCTCTCCGCCGGGCGGGTGCAGTCGCCGGCGGTCCGCCTGGTCGTCGAGCGCGAGCGGGAGCGCATCGCGTTCAACTCGGCCGAGTACTGGGACCTCGACGCCGCCTTCGCCACCGACCCGGCGTTCTCCGCCACGCTCGTGGGCCTCGACGGCAAGCGCGTCGCCAGCGGCAAGGACTTCGACGACACCGGTCACCTCACCAGGGACGTGGTCGTCCTCGACCAGGCCGGCGCGGTGGCGCTGCGCGACGGGCTCGGCGGCTCGGACTTCTCGGTGCGGTCCATCGAGGAGAAGCCGTTCTCCTCCAAGCCCAAGGCCCCGTTCATGACGTCGACCCTCCAGCAGGAGGGTGGCCGCAAGCTCCGCATGAGCTCGGCCCAGGTGATGCGGGTCGCCCAGGACCTGTACCAGAACGGCTACATCACCTACATGCGGACCGACAGCACCACGCTGTCGGAGACCGCCCTCAACGCCGCCCGCAGCCAAGCGCGTTCGCTCTACGGCGCCGAGTACGTGCCGGACAAGCCGCGCACCTACGACCGCAAGGTCAAGAACGCCCAGGAGGCCCACGAGGCCATCCGCCCGGCCGGCGATTCGTTCCGCACGCCCGAACAGCTGTCCGGCGAGCTTCGCCAGGATCAGCTCCGTCTCTACGAGCTCATCTGGAAGCGGACCGTCGCCTCGCAGATGGTCGATGCCCGGGGCCAGTCGGTCCAGGTGCGCATCGGCGCGACTGCCTCCGACGGGCGCGACGCCGAGTTCGCCGCCTCCGGTCGTTCCATCACGTTCCCCGGTTACCTCCGGGCCT
>JAOBWH010000011.1 GCA_025463265.1 Ilumatobacteraceae bacterium | reverse complement strand
GGGCTGGGGCCGGGGCGGCAGGAGCAGCGGCCGGCGCCGGACCGGGCGCGGCGGACGGGACCCCCGCGGCGAGCGCGGCTTCGAGCTTGGCGACCCGGGCGGCGAGGGCATCGACCGACGTGTCGCCATCCACCCGAGACAGCTTGACGAGCGCGACCTCGAGCGGGATGCGGGGGTCGGGCGCCTGACGCATCTCGAGGAGCGCGTCGCCCACGGCTTCCAGGGCCCGGGTGGTGGCGCGGTCGCCGAGCTGGTCGGCCCAGACCTGGACCCGTTCCTGCTCGGCGGGCGGCAGGTGGTCGAGCGGTGCGCCCATCCGCTGGAGGAACACGTCGCGCAGGCGGGACAGGAGCGCCTCGCCGAGCACCCGGGGGTCTCGGCCGGAGCTCACGGCGTCGGACACGGCGAGCAGGGCCCGGCCGGGATCACCCGCGGCCACGGCGTCGAGGAGGTCGGTGAGGGCCTCGCCCGAGTTGACCACCCCGCCGGCCGCCGCCACCCGCTCCAGCGCGGAGAGCGTGTCTCGGGCCGAGCCGCCGCCCTGGCGGACGACGTACTCGACGGCGTCGGGGCCGAGGTCGAGGCCGGCGTCGTGGATGACCCACTGGACGTGCTCGGTGAGGTCGTCGGCACCGAGGAGCCGGAACTCGTAGTGCTGGGTGCGGCTGCGGATGGTGGGCAGCACCTTCTGCGGATCCGTGGTGGCCAGCACGAACACCACGTGGTCGGGCGGCTCCTCCAGGGTCTTCAGCAGCGCGGCCGAGGCGGCTGCGGTGAGCATGTGGACCTCGTCGAGGATGTACACCTTGGTGCGCCCCGGTGAGCCGAGCGCCACCCGGCTGATGAGCTCCCGCACCTCCTCCACCTTGTTGTTGGAGGCGGCGTCGAGCTCCTGCACGTCGTAGGAGGTGCCGTTGTCGATGGCGAGGCAGCTGTCGCAGACGCCGTCGGGCTCGCCGTCCTGGAGGTTCACGCAGTTGAGCGCCTTCGCCAGGATCCGTGCGGTCGACGTCTTGCCCGTGCCACGGGGTCCGCTGAACAGGTACGCGTGGCCGACGCGGTCCTCGCGCACCGCGTTGCGCAGGGCGCGGACCACCTCCTCCTGGTCGCGGACATCGCTGAACCGACGGGGTCGGTAGCGGCGGTAGAGCGACTGGTAGGCCATCGCCGCTCACCCTATCGACCGGCCGCAACCCGAGGTTTCCGAGGCTGCGGCCCGTCACCGCCGGTAGCGTCGCCGCCCATGGGGACGACGGTGAAGCGCGCGATCGTGGTGGCAGCGGTGCTGGCGGCGGTGGCCGCAGGCTGCAGCTCGGACTCGGGCGAGGGGGCCTCCGGCGGCGACGAGACCGCCTCCACCACGACGGCCGAGACCACGACGACCGCCGAGCCGATCGCCTGGCCGAAGCCCACCTTCGTCGAGGGCGACTGCCCGATGGACCTGACCGACGACGTGATCGTCGAGGTCACCTGCGGCACGGTCGAGGTCCCGGAGAACCGCCTCGACCCCGACTCGCAGATGATCAGCCTCGCCGTGGCCAAGTTGCACTCCATCGCCGACGAACCGCGGGAGGACCCGGTGGTCCAGCTCGAGGGCGGGCCCGGGTTCAGCAGCCTCGACAGCGTCGGCGGCTACTCCAAGAGCGCGATCCTCGACGAGCGGGACTACTACATCTGGGACCAGCGGGGCACCGGCTACTCGACGCCGAACCTGGACTGCACCGAGACCAACGACGCCATCTGGGGCGCCTTCTCCACCACCGACGACCCGGCGGAGGAGGGCGAGCGCATCGAGGACTCCATGCGGACCTGCCGGGACCGGCTGATCGACGACGGCGTGGACCTCGCCGGGTACAACACCCCGCAGAACGCCGCCGACCTGGCGGACATCCGGGCGGCGCTCGGGGTCGACGAGTGGAACCTGCGGGGCATCTCCTACGGCTCCGCCCTCGCCATCGAGACCGTCCGCTCCCACCCCGAGGGCCTCCGGTCGGTGCTGCTGGACTCCATCGTCGTGCCCGACGAGCCGTTCGGCGCCGTCGACCGCGGCAGGTCGGCGCTGCGGTCGTTCGCCGAGCTCGACGAGGCCTGTGCCGCCGAGGCGGCGTGCAAGGCGAAGTACGGCTCGATCGACGCGCTGATGGCCAAGGCGGCCGCCCAGCTCGACGAGGAGCCCTACGTCGGCGAGGTCCCCGACCCCATCACCGGGGAGCCCCACCACGTCGAGATCACCGGCTCCGACATGTACGCCGGCATGTTCCGGGCCATGTACGACGAGACCCTGATCCCCGTCCTCCCGCTCGCCCTCACCGCCATCGCCGGCGGCGACTACGCCCTCGTCGAGCAGCTCGTCCAGGAGTCCATCCCGTTCGCCGCCGACCAGGTGGAGGCCATGACCGCCTCGGTCACCTGCGCCGACCGGCTCCCGCTGCTCGATCCGGATGTGGTGGATCCCTTCCTCGAGGAGCACCCGGAGATGGGCGCGCTCGTCTTCGTGAACGTGGCCGAGACCGGCTGCGAGGAGTGGGGCGTCCCGGCGAACGGCGGCAGCTTCAACACGCTGCTGGAAGAGGGCGACACGGACGTCCCGATCATCGTGATGGCCGGCCGGTTCGACCCGGTCACGCCTCCGGCGGGTTCGAAGCGGGTCGCCGACGCCCTCGGCCAGGAGCTGCTCCTGTTCCCGAACGCCGGCCACGGCGCCGTCACGTCCAGCGACTGCGCCCGCGACATCTGGTTCGCCTTCCTCGACGACCCGAGCACGACCCCCGACACCACCTGCATGGCCGACGAGGAGCTCCCCGCGTTCGGCTGACACCCGAGGGCGCAGGGTCAGCCGTTGGGCTGGTCTCGCCGGGCCTTGGCGCCGCTGGTGTACGAGCTGATGTCGAGCAGGAGGCCGAAGCCGACGAGCAGCCAGCCGAACCCGTTCACGCCATGGTCGGGCACCGAGTACACGAGCGCGAAGAACAAGGTGGTGAACGGCAGCACGAGGAACCCGAGGAACGCCTCGATGAACCCGTTGAACGCCACCGCCATGCGATCGGTGAACAGCCAGAGCAGGAAGATGGCGAACCGGGGCGCCGCCATGCCGATCAACGCGAGGATGCACCCACAGCCCATGTCCCGCTCCTTCGCAGCGTGTCGGCCCGACCGTACCCGCCGGTCACGCCCGGTGCGGGCCGGATCGAGGTGGATCGGGCGGGCCGAGCGGCCCCACGTGGACGGGACCGGGGGCCCTGCGACTATCGTGGCTCCGTCCGCACCCGCAGGTGGTGGCCGGGCCCTGTGCATCTTCAGCCCGTGAACCGGGTCAGGGCCGGAAGGCAGCAGCTCTCAGCGGAGCCTGAGGAGTGCCGCAGGTCGCCCGGTCACCTCCTGCGGGTGTGGACGAAGCAAACCAGTACCCGGAGGGGTGCGAGAGCGGCCGAATCGGCACGCTTGGAAAGCGTGTGTGGGGAAACTCACCGTGGGTTCGAATCCCACCCTCTCCGCCAGTCGGTGCGATCGCGGCCCCGCTCGTCCCCGTGGCGAGCGGGGTCTTCGCTTTTTCCACCTCCGACTTGCACCCGAGCGCGCGCCCTATATCATCCGTCCTTATGACCAGTCGTGCTGTTTTTCCCCACGTCCCCTACCCCTCCTCGCCGAAGCAGACCGTCCAGAAGGGGTTCGGATCCAACCTGCGGCGCCTGCGGCTGGAGCGCCGGCTCACCCAGGCGCAGCTGGCGAAGCGCGCCGGCGTCCACTGGACCTACGTCGGCCAGATCGAGCGCGGCGAGCGGAACCTCTCCCTGCTCAACATCGTGCGGCTCGGGCGGGGGCTCCACGTCCCGACCGCCGACCTCTTCGACGGCATCGAAGAGCTCCCCCTGCTCGCCGACTGACCACACCCGGCATCTCGGCCGGGCCGGGTCTCCGTGGCCGCAGCTCAGGCCGGGGGCTCGGGTCCGATCCAGGTGAGGACGTGGAGGTGGTGGGTGATCTCACCGTCTCGCGCGTAGCCCTCGTCGCCGGGGCGCAGGTACTCGGTGAGGTCGAGGTCGTAGGCGCCGATGTGCTCGAAGCCGGCCCGCTCGTAGAGGCGTCCGGCGGCGGCGAGGTTGTCCGCCATGTCCAGCACGGGGCGCAGGCCGCGACGGTGCGCGGCGGCGACAGTGGTGGCAAGCAGCTCGGTGCCGGTGCCGTGGCCCTGGGCCCGCTCGTGGACCACCAGCCGGCGCACCACGCCGAGCTGGTGGAGCGGGAGACCGGTCACGTCCTGCCACTGGAGCGTGGCGGCATCGTCCGGTTCGGCCTCCGCCAGGCTGACGTGCCCGACCACCCGGCCATCCGCCGGGTCCACCGCCACCCAGGCCTCCAGCACGCCGGTCCCGGCGCCCCACGCCGCCATGTCCTCGAGCAGGATCACCGGGTAGGCGTGGCTGTGGTGGGTGGCGGTGAGCAGCTCACCCACGCCCGGCAGGTCCGAGGTGGTCCTGGGGCGGATCGGGAACGTCATGCAGCCAGGATCGCAGACGCCGCACCGCCACGAACCGAGGGATCTCCCGGAAATCCGCGGTGCGGTGTCGATTCGGGCGAGGGTCCTAGGTCAGGTGGGTGATCAGCTCGTCGAGCGGTGCTGGGCGGCCGAGGTGGAAGCCCTGGCCGAACGCGACGCCGAGGCGGCGCAGCTGGGCGAGCTCCTCGGCGGTCTCCACGCCCTCCGCCACGATCTGGGCCCCGGTGTCGGCGGCGAAGGCGACCAGCGCCATGGCGAGCGCACGCCGGACGGGATCCAGGTCGACCCCGCTGACCAGCTCCCGGTCGAGCTTGATGAAGTCCGGTGCGATCTTGAGGATGTGGGCGAGGCTCGAGTAGCCCGAGCCGGTGTCATCGATGGCCACCCGCAGCCCGGTGCGCCGCAGGGAGCGGAGCGAGGCGACGAGCTCCGGGTAGTCGTCCACGACCGTGTGCTCGGTCAGCTCGACGATGAGCCGGTGGTGGGGCGCCCCGGCGATCGCCTCGAGGAACAGCGGAGACCGGACGGCCATCGGTCCCACGTTGATGGTCATGGCGACCTGCTCGGGGAGGCGGTCGAGGTGGGCCACCGCCCGGCTCACGGCCAGCACCTCGAGGGCGATGCCCAGGTCGCACGTGTGGGCCTCGGCGAACCACCGGTCGGGCGGTCGGACCGGCTCGGCCGCGAAGCGCGAGAGCGCCTCCACCGCGTACACGTGGCCCGTGTCGAGATCGACCACCGGCTGGTACACGACCGCCAGCAGCTCCGGGTCGAGCAGGACCGGTTCGATCCGGGCCCGGGCATCGAGGCGCGACGCCCCGCCGGCGGTGAGCACGCTCATCACGTACCGCTCGGCCGCGCTGCCCGGCTCGCGGTCGCCGACGTCCTCGTCGCGCTGGTCGAGCCCGAGCGCCACCAGCTCGGCGCTGACCCGGTAGAGGTCGAAGGCCGAGCTGATGGCCACGGTGATGAACGCGGCCAGCTGGGTCAGGGTCAGCACGTCCTCGTCGCGGAACACATCGGGCTCGGGCGCGTTGACCGCCAGGACCCCGACGGCGCGCCCATCTCGCTGGAGCGGGACGCAGACGAGCGAGCGGACGCGGTGGCGGCGGCACGCCTCGACGTCGACGCGCGCGTCCTCCTCGGTGTCATCGGACCGGAGCACCTGCGACGTGCGGATCGACAGGCCCGACAGGCTCTGGCCCATGGCGACCCGGGTGCCCACCAGCTCGACCTGGTTGCCGGCGCCGGCGACGTAGGTGATCCCCTCCTGGTCGGCGAGCCCGACCATCACCCCGAAGGCCGACGACATGAGCTCCAGGGTGCGCTCCGTCACCCGCTGCATCACGCCCATCGGGTGGACGGCGTCACCGAGCGCGGTGATGAGTTGCTGCCCCTCAGCCACGGGGTCCTCTCCCTGACGCCGCGTCTGCGAGAGCGTTCAGGCACACCATGGTGGCGCGTCAGACGGCCGTTCGCGCTCCTTCACCCGGACGAGGCGCTGGTCACACACCCGGCAGATCGCCGTGGTCAGTGCGAGGATGGCTCGGTGGACGATCCGGTCACCGCACTCGGTGCGCAGCAGGACGAGCTGGCGGGCTACGTGGCCGAGGCCACGGAGAGCGACCTCCTGCTCCCGTCGCGCTGCGACGGGTGGACCGTCGCCGACGTGCTGCTCCACCTCGCCCAGACCAACGAGATGGCCGTGGCCAGCGTCGAGGGCCGCCTCGATGCGTACGTCGGGGCGGTCGCGAGCGAGATCCCCCAGACCGGCAGCATCGACGATTGGGCGGGCGCCCTCGTCGACCTCCAGCGCACGGACCCCACCGCAGCGCGGGACCGGTGGCTCGTCAGTGCCGGCGCCCAGCACGCCGCCTTCGCCGGCTGCGACCCCGACGCTCGGGTCCCGTGGGTGGTCGGCGAGCTGGCCGCCCGAACCCTCACCACCACCCGCCTCACCGAGAGCTGGATCCACACCGTCGACGTGGCGGTCGCGTTCGGCGACCCGCCTCCGCCCACCGACCGCCTGTGGCACACGTCCCGGCTGACCTGGCGGACCGTGCCCTACGCGCTCGGCCAGGAGGGCCTGGTGCCCGCCGGCCCGGTGGTGTTCTCGCTCGACGCCCCCGACGGGTCGACGTGGACGTTCGGCGAGCCGGCCGAGGCCGCCACCACCATCACCGGCACCGCCGTGGACCTGTGCACGGTCGCCGGTCAGCGGGGCGCCGCTGCAGGGACGTCGCTGCACGGCGAAGGCCCCGACGCCCACGATGTGCTGCGTCTCATGCGGACCTTCGCCTGACCATGCCCAGGACCAGCGCCGGCCTCCTGCTCCACCGCGTCGGCGCCACCGGCCTCGAGGTGCTGCTCGTGCACCCGGGCGGTCCGTTCTGGGCGAAGAAGGACGACGGCGCCTGGTCGATCCCGAAGGGCGAGCACGACGACGGCGAGGACCCGCTCGCGTGCGCCCTCCGGGAGTTCGAGGAGGAGCTGGGCTCAGCACCCCCGCTGCCACCAGACGACGAGCCCGACCGCGACCTGGGCGAGATCCGGCTCAAGAGCGGCAAGCGGGTGCGCGGGTTCGCCCGGCCCGGCACGCTCGACGTCGCCGAGATCCGCAGCAACACCTTCGAGCAGGAGTGGCCGCCACGGTCCGGCCGCATGCAGGCGTTCCCGGAGGTGGACCGGGCGGCGTGGTTCACCGTCGACCAGGCCCGGGTGAAGCTCAACCCGGCGCAGGTCGAACTGGTCGACCGGCTCGAGGCCGGTCTCGCCCACCCGGACTGACCGTCGTCGGGTCACCGGTGTCGAGGCGGGCGCGGGACGGAGCCGTACGCTCACCGCTGTGACGACCCCCGACCCTGCCCCGGTCAGCGACGACGAGGCCATGGTCCTGGCCCTCGGGCTGGCCCGCAGCGCAGCGGCCGCCGGCGAGGTGCCGGTGGGGGCGGTGGTCGTGGTCGACGGCCGGATCGTGGCCCAGCGGGCCAACGAGCGCGAGGCCAGTGGCGACCCCACCGCCCACGCCGAGGTCCTGGCCATCCGCGACGCCGCTGCAGCCGTCGGCGACCGCCGGCTGCGCGACGCCACCTTGGTGGTGACGCTCGAGCCCTGCACCCTGTGCGCCGGCGCGATGTGGGCGGCCCAGATCGGACGGGTCGTGTTCGGCGCCGCGGACCTCAAGGCCGGCGCCACCGGCTCGCTCTACAACCTGGCCGTGGACCAGCGGCTCAACCACACCACCGAGGTGGTGGCCGGTCTCCGTGCCGATGAGGCGGCCGACCTGCTGACCTCCTTCTTCGCCGCCCGCCGCTGAGCCGCCTTCGGCCCATCTGCCCTGGTCAGCGGCCAGATCGCCGATCCGCTGTGGGGAACGACGGCAGCCTGCGACTAACGTCGGAGCCGGAGGGCTGCCAGAGCGGACGAATGGGACGGTCTCGAAAACCGTTGTGGCTGCAAGGTCACCGTGGGTTCAAATCCCACGCCCTCCGCCATCGTCACCCGGGCTCCGGCCCCGAGACCGCAAGGGATCGGGGCCGGAGTTCGGTCGTTTCGGAGCACCGTTCCTCGCGGCCGGAAGCCGGGGTTGGGAGCAAGGTACGGTCCGATCATGTCTGATTCCCCACGGCGGCGGGACCGATTCCGGTTCCGAGACGCCCTCCCCCGCGGACCCCTCCCCTCCTCCTCCGGCCAGCCGACCGCCGCGGTTCGCAGGCGACGCAAGCGACCTCCCACCGGGTTTCGTGGCCTCCACACCACCCCAGCCGCCCCCAGGATTCGCAGGCGGAACGCCGACGCCGCCCCGCGGTTTCGCCGGGCCCGGTCCGGCCCCGCCAACACGGCGGTGCCGCCGCAGCGCCCGGCAACGGCCACGCCGACCAAGCGCAGTCCGGCCCGCTTCCTGGTCCCGCTGATCGTCATCGTCGCGCTGGCGGCCGGTGTTTCTGGTTCGTCAGCCGATAGCAGTGTGCCCTCATCGTGCCGCTCGGGGCGACCACTTCCCCGCGTCAGGGGGCACTGCTTCACACGAAGCCTCGAACCGTCGATGCGCCACGCGGACAAGCGCGGCTAGCGCAGACGGAAGCAGACGCGAAAGGGCGCAGCCACGAACCGCTGCACAGGGGCGATCAGCGGGCGAGGCTTAAGGCGGCTGCCAGATGGGACCGACGTGCCGGGCGACTCGACATCGTGCTTTGACAGCGGTATGCGCTCCGCACCGCCTCCTCGAGTCCTTCTGCGAGCTTGCGCGCAGAGGCGGGTCGCATGGTCGGGTCGGCGGCGAGGGCGGGCCGCAGGGCGTCGACGAACGCCATCCGAGCGATGCGTGCCGGCGAGGCCGCGCCTACGTGGACGACAGAAGCCACCGGTACCGGCTGCGTGGGTAGCTCGGTCGATGGAACCGGGCGACATCCCAGGGCTGCTTCGTGCAGAGCGACGGCGGCGGCGTAGAGGTCGCTGGCGACCGATGCCGGTCGGCCAGCGCGACGCTCGGGCGCTAAGTACCCTGGGGTGCCTAGTACGGAACGCTCGAGTTCTCCGATTCCGTAGACGGGCGCAATCGGCGCAGCGGCGCCAAAGTCGGCCAACTTCCACCGGCCTACGGTCGTGCGCAAGATGTTGGACGGCTTCACGTCGCGGTGGGCGAGGCCCGCATGGTGCACCGCGTCGAGGGCCACCAGCAGGTCGGTTCCCAAACGGCGGAGGTCGGCGAGCGGGAGCGGACCATCGCTCAGACGGCTTCGCACGGTCTGGCCATCCGTGATCTCCATGACCAAGTATTCGATCGACTTGGTACGACCGCAGTCGAACACCGTGACGACGTTGCGGTGTCGGACCTTCGACGCAGCACGAGCTTCTTCGAGCAGCGAGGGCCGACCAGCCGATCGGCCGTCGCGCACGGAGATCTTGACCGCCACATCTCGGTCCAGCCGACCGTCTCGTGCGGCCCACACTTCACTCATCCCACCCAATCCCAGCCGGCGCCGCAACGCATACCTCCCGGCGACCACGGTGCCTTCGGAGGCGGAACAGTCGAGAACGTCGGGCACATGCTGCGCTACCCCGGACGACGCAGCCCGTAGTCGTCTCGCCGCGCATCGTGATCAGATCGCAACAAACGCCATGCCAGCCGATCATGCCGATCGGGTGGGCTCCAAGACCCCCGCGCGGGGGTTGTACGAGGGTGTATCTTGAGGGTGTTCCCGGTTGGTCGCCTCCTGTTCCTGACGCCCGTTGAATCCCGGTTGATTCCAGGCGCAGTGACATTGGCGTAGCCGGCTGCTTATCCAAAGCTTTCGGCCGGTGACCCCGCAGACGGCCTAGCCCCCGCCGTCTCGGTCGATGCGTGTTCCGAAGGGGGAGCAATGAGGTGGTTCCTTAAAGGCGAAGGCAGCCATGATCTGGGGCAGACCAGTGCCGTGGCGCAGATGTCCAGACATTCCGGCGGTCTCCGGGCTGCTCTGCGCCCGGCGGGTGCAGGCGACACTGCGGTCGCAAAGGTTGACCGGACCGACCTGTCCGCCGCTGCAGGACTCCTAGCTGAAGCCGAACTCCACGCAGTACGGGCTACCACCGATGCCGTACTGGCCTATGCAACCGACCTGGTCATGTTCTTCCACGAGGACGGGACGATCATGTGGGCGAGTCCAGCGTCTAGGCGCCTGTTCGGTCTCAGTCCCGAAGCCCTGGTAGGTGAGAGCGGTTTCGATCTGGTCCACCCCGATGACCGAACCCGTGTCCTCACGGACTTCCTGACCATCCCTGCCCTCGGTGACTCGGTGCGCACCGAGTTCCGCGTCCTCGGACATGGCGGCGCTCCGCAGTGGGTCGAGGAGGTGGCGACGAACTTGCTCGACGATCCAGATGTGGGAGCGGTGGTCGGCCACATCCGAGATATCACGGAGCGCAAGACAGCGGAGTTCGCGCTCGCGTACCAAGCCAACCACGACCCACTCACCGGCCTCGCGAACCGCCGCCTTCTGTGCGAGCGCATCGCAGCATCACTCAGCCACGACAGCGACGCTAGGCACCACACCGCACTTGTCCTCATAGACATCACCGACTTCAAAGCAGTCAACGACCGTGTCGGACACGCAGGCGGCGACCGGATCCTTCGCGACATCGGCGACCGGCTCGCATCTGCAGCAACCTCCAGCGATACCGTCGCACGCCTCGCCGGCGATGAGTTCGTCATCTGCTGCGAGGGCGTACCCGATACCAACAGCGCTCGACGAGCAGCCGAACGATTTCGCACCGCTTTGGCAGCCCCATTCTGCTTCCGCTCCGAGACGCTCGCCGTCGGTGCGACAATCGGCCTAGCTCTCTCCACACCGAGCTCCAACTCCGAAAGGCTGCTACGAGACGCTGACGTCGCCCTCTTCAACGCCAAGCAGAGCAACCGCCAGCTCGCCGTCTTCCACGATGCAATGGGCGCTCAGGCCACCCGACACCGGAACCTGATCACAGAGTTCGACGACGCTCTCGCAGGCAACCAGATCCAGACGTGGTTCCAGCCGGAGATCGATCTGCACACCGGCGAGTTGAACGGATTCGAGGCCCTCGCCCGCTGGATTCACCCCGAGCGCGGGGTGATCGGGCCAGTGGAGTTCATCCCCCTGGCTGAAGCCTCTGGCCTCATCGGGCAGCTCGGTCGACAGGTCCTCACCGATGCTTGTCGCGAACTAGCGCGTTGGATGGATCGCCATCCGGAGCGCTACCTCACCGTCTCGGTCAACGTGTCGCCCCTCCAGATGACCAGCGCCAGCCTTGCCGAAGACGTCCGGTCGATCATCGCGGCGGCCGGCGTGCCACCCGGCAGGGTCTGTCTCGAGGTGACCGAGTCCGCCCTGATGGACCCGGATCTCGCCGCTGAGGTGCTGCGCAGCCTGAAAGAAATCGGTGTCCTCATCGCCATCGACGACTTCGGAACCGGCTACTCCTCGCTCAGCCGCCTCAAGAACTTCCCGGTCGACTTCTTGAAGGTCGACCGGTCCTTCGTTGCTGAGATCGGCCGCGACCCCGAAGACGAGCTCATCGTCGCAGCGGTGACCGACCTCGCCCACTCCATGGGCATCCAGATCATCGCTGAAGGCATCGAGACCAGCGAGCAGCACGAGATGCTCACCGACATGGGCTGCGAGTTCGGCCAGGGCTACCTGTGGTCCCGACCGATGCCCCCGGCGGAAACCCTTGCCTACGTCGAACGCGCATGCACTGCGCTTCCCGTCACTGCTCCTCTGGGTTCCGACGCCACAGTTGTTGCGCCTGTGCACCACGCTCGCCGCACCTCAGCCGCAGATACCGTTGCGCTGCTAGTCCACGAGCTCGCATCGCCGCTCACGATCGCTCTTGGATACTTGACGTTGCTCCAAGAGACCCTTGACCTCCCAGACGACAGTGAAGAAGCTGGCACGCTCCGCGCAACGCTCACGGCAAACAGGGACATGGCATCGATTCTCAGCCTGCTCTCCGACCTCCGGCCCATCGAGGAAGGGACGCTCACGCTGGAGCGGGTCCCCGTCGATGTCGTGCCGCTGTTGACTGAGGTCATCGAAGCGACCATCCCGCCCTCCGAAGCTGCGTCGGTCAACCTCGGCGGGGACCGATCAGCGATCGCCGACGTGGACCCGGCCCGACTCCGACAGATCCTCCGCAACCTGCTCGCCAACGCACAGAAATGGAAGACCACCAGGAGCTGGGTCCGGGTCAAGAAGGACAGCGATCGCGGCATCGTCACCGTGTCGGTCTTCGATGACGGACCAGGTGTCCCGCCAGAGCGCATCGGCGATCTCTTCCGTCGATTCGCGCGATTCGATCGCACGCAGATCGGTACGGGCCTCGGCCTCTACATCTCACGTGCGCTCGCCCGAGCGCACGGTGGAGACCTCCGGTACCGCAGGGCCAAGCCAACCGGCAGCGAGTTCTCCGTCGAGCTCCAGCTGAGCAGCAAAGAGAACCACGAGGCTGAAACCAGCAGCAGTGACCACCACCGAGGGGCCGAAACGATGCTGCGGACGCCAGCCCGGTAGCTCGTCCGCACTCTTCGCCAGCTAGCTCGACCGGCCTCGGACCGCTCAGATACCGGACAGACACGGGACCCGCAAGCCGCTGGCAGACCGGTCGTCCTGATCGCCCGGCTCAGCCCGCACACGATGCCAGACTTCGCCCATGACCGAGACGGACTGGATCGCGATCACCCGCCGCAACAGCCGCTCGGTACAGACCACGGTCGGTTGGATCTTCTGGGACCCCGGTGCCGTCGCCCGCTACGAACTCCTGGGGGTGCCAGGGCCCCTGGGATACATCGGCGCTCGCGCTGCCCCGTTGGCACCCGCTGGCCCCGAGGCCGTCGAGGCCGCCTTCGGGTCCATCTCCGCTGTTGGCATCGCTCTGGCGTTCGATGCGGTCGGCAAGAACGGCACGACGTTCGACGACCTGTGGCAGGCTCGCAACGATGCCGTCGTCGCGGGGCTTCGCGAGCACGCCCCGGACATCGAGGAACCGCTCATCGAGCTGGGGCCGCCGCTTTGGGAGGTTGTCGCGCAGCTGCCCACCGTGGGGCGGCCGCTCTATGCCAGTCACCTTCGCATGGGACGCCCGGCCGACCCCTTCCTCTCGGGCTGGCACGCCGTGAACACGATCCGGGAGTGGCGGGGTGACACCCATTGGGCCATCGTCGCCGCGTCTGGTCTGTCGGGGATCGAGGCCTCGATACTCCACAACGCCTGGCTGGGCTATGACCGCAACTGGTTGCCCACCTCGCGCGGAAGCACACCCGAAGAGACCGAGCGCGGGTGGGAGGTGCTGCGGGTCAAGGGCCTGGCCGCAGGAGACATCGCCACAGCTGAAGGCATCGCCTTGCGCCAACACATCGAAGACGAGACGGATCGGCTCACCACCCTCGTGTGGGAACTGCTCGGCGCCCAACGCTCCCGCGCGTTCGCCGTGGACTTCGAGCCTCCGTGCGAGCTGCTCCTGGCTCGGGTCGATGACACGGCAGGCCACAACTACCAGCCGGCTTCGCGCGTCCGCTGAGGGCGGACTGGTTGGCTTGCGCCCGAGGCCAGCCAGCCTCGTCATCAGGCAAAGCTCTACCGACACCTGTTCCGGCGGATGCGCCGCAACGCAGGCGAATCTTCGCAAGGTGCTCTGCCAGGGCGCGGTAGCGAGCCGCTGGGCGAACGCCGACCAGGCGGCGGCGACGATGATCGCGGCGAAGACGCTCGTGTGCGGGTTCGGCCTCGACAACTTCACGATCGTCGGGTCCGGCAACTGGCGGGGGGCTGCGTCGGACGATGACGACGCCAGCGACAAGGAACTGGCCGCACTCAACAAGGCCATGGCCGATGCGACTGGGGGCAAGCTCGAGGAGAACAAGTGCCCGGACAGCGGGAAGTCCGACACGATTGACGCCGACGAGGACGAGCCGGACGAGACGACCACCACCGTCAAGGCGGGGCCCGGCGCCACCAAGACCGACCCCCTGAGCATCGGAGCGGACGAGCAGGTCGGCGACTATGCCGTGAAGGTCACGTCGGTGGACCAGGACGCCGTTGCGGAAGTGAAGGGGTACAACGAGTTCAACGAAGATCCCAGCAACGACCGCTACGTGCTCGTGTCCCTCGATGCCACGTACACCGGTGACACCGAGGGCGACCCCAGCAGCGATCTGACCGTGACGCTCTCGGGTGGTGACTCGAAGCAGTATGACTCGTACAGCTGCAGCGCCGATCTCGGAGAGCGCGGCTACCCGGGGACGATCGAGTCCGGCGGCACTGCCTCCTACCTCACTTGCTTCGACGTGCCGGAGGTCGCCCTCAAGGGAGGCGCCGTGTTCGTCGAAGACTCGATGTCGTTCGATGAGACCGACCGGACCTACTGGGCCCTGAGCTAGATCGGACGGGCTTGGGGCCATGCCTCCCGGCCGAAGTCCCGTGGTAGGGGACATGTTGGTCGGGAAGCCCTCTGATTCGCGGCGGATCAGCCGATGGACAAGCGATGGCCCGCATGTCCCACCGCTCACGCTCGGCGCGTCGATGCGTCCGGCTCGCCGTGACCGCGGCCCTCGTGTGGGGAGCGGTGGCGTGCCAGCCACAGCCCTCGCCCCAGTTCAGCGAGGACTTCAGCGGGTCCAGCCTGAGCGACACCTGGTATCCGAACCGTTGGTTCGCGTCCACCTGTGCGGCGGGCGCCACGCCGGGCGAGCAGGCCTGGTACCGGCCCGGATCGGCGAAGGTGACCGGCGGCAACCTGGTCCTCACGGCGACCAGCGGGCCCGACACCTGCGCCGAGGGCAGCTGGTCGGGCACCAAGGCCTACACGAGCGCGTGGGTGCAGACCGGCGGGGCCCGAACCTCGAGCACCACCAGGGCCCCGGGCTACACCTTCACCTTCGGCCGGGTCGATGTCCGGTTCCGTGCCGATGCGGGCGACGGGCTGTGGCCGGCGATCTGGCTGCTGTCCCCGGGCACCGCTCGGTCCGACGGGAAGCTCCCGTACCCGTCTCGCCCCGAGATCGACATCGTCGAGATCCACGGGGACGCCCCGGACCTCTGGCGCTTCCACCTGCACAACACCGGTGCCGACGGAGCAGCGATCGATCCGGGCTCGTCGTACCGGGGCCCCGACACCTCGACGGGCTTCCACGTGGCCTCGGTCGAGTGGCGCTCGGACCACATCACCTGGCTGGTCGACGGCGTCGAACGGTGGACCTACCGGGGTCCCGGGATCCCGCAAGGTCCGATGTACCTCATCGCCAACCTGGCGGTCGGCGGCTGGGCCGGCACGCCGGACCCCTCCGCCATCCCTGCCCAGATGCTGGTCGACTCCATCCACGTCGCTCCCTGAGCCCGTCCGTGGAAGCGGACGCACCGGAGCGGGTACCCTCGCAGCCCATCGGGGTGGAGGCGGCGAGGGCCCGGTCAGCGATGGCCGCGCGATCTGTGGGCGGGAGGGAGCTCTGACATGACGGCTGGTGATCGCGGCGCACCCCGCGAGTCGCGGCCGTCCTCTCGTCTGCGCGCCGAGGTGATCTCGCCGGCGCCGCCGGCGGCTTGGACGCGGATCGCAGCCGATGACCCTCGGGCGATGGCCGATCACTCCCCGGAGTGGACCGCGTCCATCGCCCAGTGGGGCTGGCGCGACGCCAGCCGCCTCTACCGGTTCCCCGACGGATCGTCGGTCGTGCTCCCGCTCCTGCACCGGGGCTCGCGACCGCCGGCTGCCACGTGGGCGGCGTCGCCACCTGCGGGCAGGGGCTTCGGCGGGCTCGTCGGGGAGGCAGCCGCTGACCCCAAGGTCATCCGTGCGGTGCTGGCGGACCTCGCCGAGCAGCGCTGGCTCTCGTTGCGGGTGAGACCCGCACCCGAGACCGGTCGCACCTGGGCCTCCGTCGCCCCTCCGACGGCTCGTGCGGTGGAGCGTCGGGCCCACCTCATCGATCTCGCTCCGGGCCGCGACGCCGTGCACGACGCGATGCGCAAGTCGACGCGACGGGCGGTGCGACGCCACGAGCGAGGCGGTGTGGACGTCCAGGTCGGTGTGGGCGGCGAGCTCCTCGACGTCTACGAGCGGCTCCGGCAGGCTTCGGTGGAGCACTGGGCGAAGGCGCAGCACGAGCCGCTGTGGCTGGCCCGGCGCCGAGCCGGGCGGCGCGACCCTGCGGATCGCCTCCGGGCCACGGCCGCGGCGCTCCAAGGGCGGTTCAAGGTCTGGGTCGCGTCCATCGACGGCCGTCCGGTCGCCGCCAACGTGGTCGTCAGCGGGCCCACCGCTCATGCCATCCGCGCTGCGACGGACCGCTCGATCGATGCCCCCTCGGGTGTCATGCAGTACCTCGACTGGCTGGCGATCGAGGATGCCTGCCGGGAGGGCAGCCAGGCGTTCAACCTCGGCGAGTCGGGCACCTCGGGGTCCCTGAGCAGCTACAAGGAGAGCCTCGGTGCGTCGGGGCACGACTACACCGAGATCAGGATCGAGCGATTGCCGATCACGACGATCGACGATGGCGCTCGCCGGGTGGTCAAGCGGATCATCGGCTTCCGGGATTAGTCCCCGACCACTGGCGGAGCTGGCGGCAAAATACTACTCTGCGTAGCCAAAGGCAGTCGGACACCACGTTTGGTGGTGGAGGTCGGGGCGTTGAGGGAGCAGACAGCACAGGGGCGGGACTCGCGGGAGCGCCGCAACCGACGGCGCCGCGCGCTGGCACTCGGCGCCGGCCTGGCGCTGGCCATCACCGGCCTCAGCCTCGCCCCGGACCTCGGCAGCGCCTCCGCCGCCGCCACCACCGGGGCGCGGGGGCCGGCATCGACCGTCGCGTACAAGGCCAACTCCACCACCAGCTTCCGGTTGACGGTGCCGAGTGGATCGGTCGCGGGCGACGTGCTCGTGGCCACCCTGGGCTTCGGCAACGGCGGCTCGTCGAAGCCGGCCGTGACCCCGCCGAGCGGCTGGGCCCTCGCCTCGCGCACCGACCAGGCGTCGGTGTCGGCGGCGGTCTACACCCACGTCCTGAGCGCGGGGGAGAACGCCTTCACCTGGACCACCAGCACGAAGGTGGGCGGCGAAGCGACCCTCGCCGCCTACTTCGGCGTCGATCGCACCAGCCCCGTCGCAGCCTCGCAGGGCCTGGCCAACGGCGCCGGCAGCGCGACGACGACCCCGTCGCTCACCACCCCCGCCCCCGGCTCGCTCGTCGTGAGCGGCTTCGTCGGGTACCGGGGCGGCAAGAAGCGCAGCACGTGGACGCCGCCGACCGGCATGACCGAGCTCGCCGACGTCACCGACGCGGACGGCCGCCACGTCGGCAGCACCGACGTCGTCGTGCAGGCGTCGGCCGGGGCCACCGGAGCCAAGCGGGCGACCGCCTCGAACAGCCAGGACGGCTCGATCGGCGTCCTGACCGTGCTGCGCCCGGCCGCCGTCGCAACGACCACGACCACGACCACGACCACGACCACGACCGCACCCACCACCACGACCACGGCCCAACCCACCACCACCACCACCACGACCCCCACCGGGGGCTCGGGCCCGACGCCCGTGATCATCGACACCGACCTGTTCAGCGACGCGGACGACGTCGGCGCGCTGGCCACCGCCTTCGGCCTGCAGGTGAAGGGGGAGGCCAAGGTCATCGCCATCGGGATCAACACCCGCAAGAGCCGTCCGGCGGTGGCCACCAACTCCTGGAAGTGCGCCGCCGCGGTCTCCGCTTACTACGGCTCGGCCTCGATCCCGATCGGGACGGCCATGCCGAACAACGGCACCGAGCTGAACACGGTCGACTTCGTCGGCCCCTGCGCCAAGCTCGCGCCGGCGTCGACACCGGTGCCCACCTCGGCGGTCACCGTGTTCCGCTCGGCACTCGCCGCCCAACCCGACGCCAGCGTCGTGGTCGTCGAGGCCGGGTACGCCGGCAACCTCGCCGCGCTGCTGGCCTCGCCCGCCGACGCCTCCAGCCCGCTGACCGGACGAGACCTCGTCGCCAAGAAGGTCAAGCGCCTCACGTTCATGGGCGGCGGCTACCCGACCCGATCGGGCGAGAACAACCTGCAGGGCGACCCGGCCGCAGCCCAGACCGTCGCCTCGTCGTGGCCGACGCCCATCATCTGGGACGGATACGAGGTCGGCGACCAGATCCACACGGGCAACACGATCTCCAGGACCCACCCCACCACGTCGCCGGTGCGCGTCGCGTACGAAGCGTTCGTCGGTCCGAACAACTGGATCTACTCCTACGACCTGGTCGCCGCGTTCAACGGGATCCGCCCTGGTGACGCATCCCTCGGCACGGTCGGTCCCGGGACCAACACGGTCACCTCGACCGGTGGGAACACGTTCACCACGGGCTCCGGCCAGCAGCGGTACCTGAAGCTCCTGAACGCCTCGGCGCTCACGGCCTCGATCGAACAGCTGATCACCACGCTCCCGGGCACGGCCCCGCCGCCCCCGCCGCCGCCGCCGGCGCCCTCGGGCTCGCTCCCGCAGGACGACTTCGCCACCAACTCGCTCTCGTCCTCGACGTGGACGACCTCGACGAGCGGATCGTCGGTGACCGCGGTCCGCGGCCAGCTCGAGATCGCCCATCCGTCGGGGTCCTGGACGAGGGGGACGCTCCAGAGTGCCTCCCCGTTCGACGCCACCGGCCGCTCGGTGCAGGTGCAGCTGAAGCGGGCCGCCAACGGGGGCGCGGGCGGATCGACCTACGGCGAGACGTCGTTCAGCCTGTCCGCCGACGCAACCCACGAGCTCGAGTTCTTCGTGGCGGGCGGCAGCCTCACCGCCTGGGTGCACAACGGGTCGACGTCGACCAACCTCACCCCGAGCTGGCCGCGCTACGACCCGGCCGCGATGCAGTGGCTCCGCTTCCGGGAGACCTCGGGCACCGTCGTCTGGGAGTACGCCTCGGGCGCAACCGCGCCAGGTCCGTGGACCGTGCTCGCCACCACGCCCAAGCCCTTCTCGATGTCGTCGCTCGTGCTCGCGCTGACGGCCGGCACGAACGTCGGGGCGAGCGACATCGCCATCTTCGACAACGTCGCCACCACCTGATCGGTGCGCCGCTCGCCGGCGCCCCGACTCGGAGATCGCTAGGCCGGCGACCTCGGGGCCGAGCGGGCGGCGCGTCGTGCCCGAGCCGCGAGCCGCCCGATGCGAGCCGGCATCGCCGACCGCCCGGCCTCGTGGACCGACAAGGCCTCGATCAAGGCGTCGCTCGGGTCATCGAGGTGCCCGGCGCAGGTCGGACACGACCCCGGCCGGTGGCCGATGAGCTCCTGGACGGCGTCGGCGAAGCCCTGCTGGTAGCTGCCCTTCACCCGGTGTCCGGCGGCCCGGACGACCTCGTCGGCGGCGTGGGCGGGAGCGACGCTGAGCTTCCCCAGGGCGAGGAGACCGATGTCCGCCGGACCGTCGCCCACCGCGAGCGCCAGCGGACGTGCGGCTTCCAGAACATCGGGGTCGAGGCGCTCGAGCATGGCGGCGACCGCACGATCCTTGGACACCCCAGTCGCCACGAGATCGGTCTGGTCCTCGCCGGGAACGACGGTGATCGACCCCTCGAACGCGGTGGTGAGCTCCGCCACCATCTCGTCGCTCAGGGGGTGCCGGCCCCGGCCGTCGATGGTCCGCCACGCGCGGACGGACCGCTCGTACGCCTCGTCGATCACGACGCCGTCACGGCCGGTGAGCCAGTCGCGCACCGCTCCGACCGCCTCTCGCTGCCGAGCGTCGCGCAGGTCGATGACGTCGCCGTCGATGAGCAGCGCGGCGCCGTACTCCGCGATGCCGACCGGCAGGCCCCAGGCCCCGCACCGCTGCCGGACCTCGGGCACGCTGCGGCCGGTCGCGGGCACGACGCGGTAGCCGTGGGCGACGAGCGCTCGCAGCGAGGCGCCACCGAGGCGGCCGGGAGCGGTCCCCCCGGAGAGCACCGATGTCTCCAGCACCCCATCGACATCGGTCACGCACCACGGCCCGTCAGCAGCACCGAGGTCGGACAGGTAGAGCTCACCGATGTGATCGGCGAGGATCCCGCTGATCGTGCGTCCGTACTCAGGTTGGGGGAGCCCTCCGTGGCGGTGCCGGTCCCAGGCCGCCACGAGGCGCAGGAGCATCCAGCGCGACGGCTCGACGCGGTGGCCGCCGGCCCGTTCCCACGCGGTCCGGACCTCCGCCGGACGACCCATCTCATCGCCGATCGCGGCCAGGTCGGCGATGGGGTCGTAGCACCAGAGATCCCGGTTGGAGAAGGCCCCATCGGCGAAGTCGGCCTTCACCCACCGGTCGCCCGCCTCGGTCGGGAGGAAGCGGTCGGTCGTCATGCGTGCGTCGATGATCGAGGGTCGCTCGACCTGGAGGATCTGGTGGACGATCGGATGGATCAGCGCGACGCGCAGCGCGGCGTCCGCCCGGCCGAGCGCACCGCCGACGAGCATCCCGGCGATCTCCCACGCCGCCTTGCGGCCGCGCATCTCGGCGGCATGGTCCCGTTCTGCCGGAAGGCGGAGGTGACGCTCGTGCACGTAGGAGGCAGCATCGTGCGGCGACAGCGAGGTGGCCCCGCTCGGGCGGTCGAGCAGCTGGTACATCACGCCGTCCACCACGCCGAGCACGTCGGGCACGAGGGATCCCAGCTCGGCAGCGACCGCCTCATCGTGGTGTCCGAAGAGGCCCACCCCGACGCCCTGGGCGACCAGGACCCGGTCGCGCGGCGATCCGTCTGACGGCGCGATCCGTGCGATGAAGGCGGCTCGCCGGTGCTCGCGGGGCGTCCGAGGCGATCCGCCCGGCGCATCCCCGACGGGGTCGGCGGTGGCGACGAGATCGCCGACGAGCTCCAGGCCGCGCCGGGCCAGGAGCGTCCTCGTGGTCTCGGCGATGGCCTCGGGCTCCATCAGCGCGGTGATCCGCCACTGCTCCCCGCGCAGGATCACCTGCTCGTGCGGGTCGAGGAACGGGGCCAGCTCCCACCCGTCGGGGAGGGCGAGCATCAGGGCGATCCGGTCGGCATCGATGCCCGAGCCCACCAGGGGCCGGATGCAGTCGCGGACCGTGGAGCCGCTGACGGGCGGGTCGTCGATCAGCAGCGCGGTTCCGGTCCGGGCCCGCGCCGCAGCTGCGGCTTGGGACCGGTCGAGCCGCTCGTCGGCCCGCACGGTGATCATCTCCACGTGGCGGTACCCGAGGTCGCGCAGCGCCGCCGCTGCGATCGGCGCCAGGTACGAGCCCGAGGTCCGGATGCCGACCACCAGCATCGGGCGCTCACGGTCGGGCCACCGCTCGGCGACGAGCGCGGCCAGAGCGTGCACGTCGGCGGGCTGCTGGTCGAAGCTCCGGAAGGAGGAGGGCAACCGCAGCACCCGGCCGGCCAGTTCGCGTGGCCACGCCTCGGCGGGTGCCAGGACGCCTTCGACCTCGGCGAGCAGCTCGGCCTCGGCCCCGCCTTCGGGTGGCTGGGCGGCCGCGGCGCTGAGCTCGATGGTCAGCTCGTTCAGGCGGTCGCGGCGCTCGAGGAGGCGCGAGATGCCGGGACGCGCCCGGTGCGTCGAGCGGATGACGGCCGCCACGTCGCCGATCGTCCTGCTCGCACGCCCCGGCTCGGGATCGTCGCCGGCGAGGTGGACCGAGACGCGGTCGAGGAAGCCCTCGCTGCGATGGATGTGATCCTCCACGACCTGCCCGCACCCGGCGGCCAGCAGGGAGGCGTCGAGCCACTGCCCGTGGCGGGCTGCGTCGCAGGCGGCGCGCCGGGCGGTGTCGAACGGGATCAGGAGGTCCGTGAACCGGCACCCGGCCTTGGCCGGGGAGCTCGGGTCGGCCTGGAGACCGTCGGTGCTACTGGCCATCATCGTCGGACCTCAGCTCGTACACCTGTGCTTCGGGGCTGGCGTACACCGTTCGGAACCGCGGCGACGCGTCGAGGTCCCGCCGCATCTCGGCGAACGCACCGGGCGGGAGCACCCCCATCGCCTCGACCTCGCGCTCCTGGGAACGGGTCAACAAGATGTAGCCCTTGGAGTAGTCGTCGCCCGAGAGCCAGCCGCTGAGCACCTCGACCGGGTCGGCGATGATGCGTCGGACCGAGGATGCGGGCTCGCTGGCGATGGGCACATAGGTGAGGTGCTCGTAGCGTTCCCACTGGCCGGGGTAGTTCGCGGTGACCGTGACGAGCAGCGCGTCGGGAGGAGCATGCTCGAGGACGTACCCCGATGCGGCGATCTCGTGCTCGCTGAACGTGTAGTAGCTGTCCTTGCCGAAGTACCCGTACAGGAACCCCGACAGCAGGAGGCAGGTCGCGGCGAAGGCGGCCGCCGCTCGCCGGGAGGCCTGCGCGCGCCGCAGCGCCTCGCGGGTGGGGCCGAGGGCCGGCCAGATGCCGATCGCGGCGTACCAGGCGAGGAAGGGGAGCGCGAAGAGGTACGTGCGGAACGCGATCTCACCGCCGAACGTGTTCGCGAACAGCAGACCGGCCGGGGCGAGGAGCAGCGCGATGCCGGCCCCGTCGACCCGCCGCCGCCGCAGCTCGCGGACCACGCCCCAGATTGCGAGGAGGGCGATGCTGGCCAGGGTCACCCGGCCCATCGTGGAGACCAGCGCCTGCCCGGCACTCAGGCGCCCTTGGTCGACCAGGTTCTTGTCGGCGTTGGCCACCGGCTGGCCGAGTCCCTCGACGAGCGACGCGACGTTCCCGCTGAGGAAGTCCCAGGCCCCGGTGGTGGACCACAGGGCGGCGAGGACGACGACGCCTCCGGCGATCCGCGCCGCCTTCGCCTGGCGGGTGAGCGAGAGGGCGACGAGTGCCATCAGCAGCACGACGGGTGACACCTGGTGGCTGGTGATGACCGTGGCCGATGCGAGGAGCGCCACGCCGACCGACCAGCGCCGCGGCCGGGCGGCCCCCACGCGATCGGTGTCGCGCAGCTCGGTGCCCGTGAACTGGAGCACGATGCCGATGACCACCAGGTAGAGCAGGAACGCCAGCGACTGCGGCGAGAAGTAGTCCTGGCCGATCCAGTTGGCCACCAGGAACATCATAACCGCCAACCAGCTCGTCCGCTTGTCCGACCCGCCGCGCAGCCCGCGGAAGACGTAGAGCAGCGCGGGGATCACCGCGAGGTTCGCGAGCAGTGGCCACCACCGCGCGTAGCCGGCCGCCCCGTGCGCACCGAACTGGTCGGTGAAGGCGCTGTTGGCGGCGAAGAAGCCGGGCCAGTTGTGGTACACGTCGAGCGACTTGACCGTGGGGTCGACGGCGCCGTGGCGGTGGATGAAGTCGATGATGCCGAGGTGCTTCCACGCCCACGAGTACCGCAAGGTCCCGTAGAGCAGGGCGGGCGTGCCGTGGATCACCGCAACCAGGGCGACGACCGGAGCGGCGAGCCGCCAGGTCGCGGGCCGAGGTGAGGCCAGCTCGGCGCAGAAGCACGCGAGCAGGACGGCCAGCGCGACCAGGCCCGTCGGGCGGAGGATCGAGAGCAGGCCGGTGTCTTCCATCGCCGCCACGTCGATCTGGAAGACGGCGGTGACCCACAGGACCATCGCGATCGACACACCGGCGATCGTGCGCTTGGCTCCGGCACGGCTCTGGGCCTCCGCCGCGGTGCGCCGCCGAGCCGACGCGACCGCGGCCCGTGCCTGTTCAGCGGCAGGGAGGCCCGCGGTCTCGTCGACGAAGACGAGCCCGCCGTCGGTGGACGGGCTGTCGAGCAGCCCATCGGGAGCGAACTGCTCGAGCAGCGCACGCGTCTGGCGATCTGGACCCAGGCCTGCTGGAGCCGCCGTCCCGCAGGCCGTGGAGACCGCTTCGATCCAGGCCAGCAGCAGGGCGGTGGAAGGCCGGAGACCGGCGTTGACGTTCCACCCCGGCCCCAGGGCCTCGCGCTCGTCGGCGGTCCAGCCCGAGGTGAGCAGGTCACCCACTGCGGCGCCGAGGCCCAGGTCGCTGGTGCCGACGAGCGTCCGCGCCGCCATCACGAGCGCCACGACGTCGACCTCGGGAAGGCTCCGCCCCGTGGGGTGCCAGTGGTCGACGGCGACCACCTGTTCGAGCGTCCCGTCGAACCACCACCGTCCCGGCTGGACCTCGCCGTGGAGATCGGACACGGTCACGGTGGTGCCGAGCAGATCCGACGAGAGCCGGCGGCGCAGCGCATCGATCCCCGCACCGACCTTGCGACCCGGCACCGAGGCCTCGATGCGGTCCAACGGCCCGTGCACCCAGCGGTCGATCTCGTCGGGCCCCACGAGCACCTGGCCCAGCGTCGGCGCCTGATCGGCCCGCAACCAGCCGACGGCGACGGCGAGCGCATCGCCGTGCAGCGTCGGGTCACCGAAGACCTCGGTGCCCGACACGAGCCCGAGGTCCGGGCGGAAGATCCCGGGGCGGATCGTGGACGCAGGCCGCCCGAGCGGACCCCGCGGCCGGTCGTCGAGCGCACCCCGGTCGTCATCCACGATCGGGCTCATCCGAGGCGCTTCGAGGAACGGGCGCGCTGCACGATGGCATCGGCCGGCGTGGGAGGGGTGGGACGGGTGGGCTGGAAGGGCGGCACGAACCGGGTGAGCACCAGGGTGCCGACGCCCATCAGCACCATCCACAGCTGGGGCGACCACCGGTCCGTGTAGAGGAGGACCTCGGCGACCAGCACGCAGGCCGACACCGCGCCCGCCGTGCCGACGACGCCGCGCACCAGCGGGCCCGGGGTGCCCAGGCACCGGCCGAGGACCGCAGCCGGGAGCACGATGGTGGTGGCGAGCACCAGGACCACGCGCAGCGCGATGGGGGCTTCGACGCTCACGGCCGCCCAGGCCAGCGCCGTGACGGCTCCCACGGTCCACCGCAGCGCGGTCGTGGAGAGCGCGGGTCGGTGGGGAGCTCCCGCCGCCTCGGGCGGGCGGTCCGCGCCCGCACCCGCACCCGCACCCGCGTCTCCGACGTCGGTCAGCGGGGGGTGCGCCGGGTCGTCGTCGCCGGCCAGCGCGATCAGCACGGCGTCGACGTTGTGGCGCAGCCACCACCGGTTGGCGCGGTAGCGGTCGGTCTTCTCCAGGTTGGCGGCGACGTGACCCAGCCACGTCAGCAGCACGGCCGTGGTAGGGCGCACGTGGGCGTTGACCGACCAGGCGGTTCCGAGCAGGGCGCGCTCCTCCTCGTCCCAGCCGTGGTCGAGGAGCTCCAGCACCGACGCCCCCATCTCGGCACCCTCGGCGACCCGCCGGGCCAGCATCAAGACCATGAGGTCGCACTCGGGCAGCCCGATGGTCGAGGACTCCCAATCGACCATGCCCGTGGCACTCGACCCGTCGTCGCTGAACAGCAGGTTGTCGAGCGACGGATCGCCGTGGAGCCGGGCGACCTCGATGGCCTGACCGGACAGCTCCGCCTCGAGCCGGGCGTGCAGGCGGGCCAGGCCGGCGGCGGCCCGCGGGTCCCGCACCACCTCGGCGACGGTGGTCACCGGCTCGTGGACCCAGAGGCTCAGCAGCTCGGGGCCGACCACCAGCTCCCGCCGGGTCGCACCGTGCAGCCGGTCGAGCGCGACGAGCCCGGCCAGCACGGCCCGGTCCCGCACCTCGCCGGCCGGCAGCGCGGCCGCCGACGTCCCGACCGCCACGGTCTCGGTCAGCCACTGCGCCCCCGGGTCCGACTGCAGCACGCGAGGGATGAGGTCGTGGACCGGCCGGAGCTGGGCGTCGGCGTGGAGCGCCCGGAGCTGCGACCGGTGGGCGGCGATCCCCCGCCGGCCCTGGCGCCCCGCGGCGAGCCGGAGGATCACGTCTCCGGTCTCGTCGCCCGAGCGCACCACGAGCAGGTCGTGCTGGAAGGCCAGCAGCTGGACCGGCCCCTTCGGCGCCACGTCGGCGGGGAGGGCGGCGAGCTGCATGGCCAGCAGGCGGCGCGCCCGCCGCTTGGCCCGCTGCGAGCGCAGCAACCGGGCGGCGGCGATCAGGCGGACCCGCAGTCCGGCACGCAGCGGCAGCTCGGTGGCGGCGGCGATGGCGAGTGCGACGACCATGGTCACGAGCTGGGCGATGAGCCACGCCCAGGCGACCCCGACCACGCCGTGCGAGCCCACCAGCACCCAGCTGAGGCCGAGGGTCAGCACCGACATCACGGTCTGGATCACGACCACGACCGACATGCGCTGGCGGACGTGGGCGACGGCGATGACCATCGTCGTGACGGCGTTCGGGGCCGCCGACAGCGCCAGGATCCGCAGCACGGTCATGGCCTCGCCCGTGTACCCCGACCCGAACATCGCCATGACGAGCGGCGCCGCGATGACGGTGATGGCGATGCCCGGGACCAAGACCAGCGCCGTCTGCCCACCGGTGCGGCGGACCTTGCGGGCGAGGCCGTCCGCGGCCCGCGCCCCCTCGGCGACGAGGGCATCGGTGACGTTGCTGCTGACCAGGTACAACGTGTACGCGATCTGAGCGGCCACGTAGTAGTGGGCGTTGGCGGTGGCGCCGGCCCGAGCGATGACCAGGAGCGGGGTGAGGTAGTTGGCCGCCTGCCACGCGAGGGCCGCCACGTACTCGCCGCTCGTGAACCGGGCGACCGCGCGCAACGTCGGGACGTCGGCCTCAGCCGCCTCGGGCAGCCCGCGGAGACCTCCCCGGAAGAGCCACACGTTGACCGCGACGGCGACGAGGAGCGCCGGCACGACCCACGACGCGAACACGCCCCACCGCGAGAGCAGGTAGTAGCCGGCGACCAGGAGCACGATCTTGAGGACCGAGAAGATCGTGTTGGTGACGGGCACGAGGGTCGCACGGTGGGCGCCGATGAGCACGGCGTCCTGCAGCACGAAGATCCCCCAGGCGGTGATGCCGAGGAGGAAGAACACGGCGGGCGCGACGGTGCCGTCGAGCACGGGCAGGTCGTCGGTCCAGCCCTGGAACCCGGTCACGAGGAGGATGCCGCCCGCCAGGGAGATGGCCAGGCCGAGCCCGTAGATCCGCAGCACCACGCCACGGGCGTGCGGGCCGGAGGTCGGGATGAAGCGGATGAGGCTGCGCTTGAGTCCGGCCGTGGCCAGGCTGGTCACGAGGAGCATGGCCGAGACCAGTGCCGCGCCCCGGCCCAGTGCGCCCTCGCTGTAGAGCCGGGCCGCCAGGACCCAGTACACGAGCCCCAGCACCGAGGTGATCACCGAGCTCAGCAGCAGGGCGTACCCGCTGCGGGTCAGCGGCGAACGGAGGTGCTCGGCGGCGCGCTCCCGCACCCCGGGACGCACGGCGCGCTCGGTCGGCGCGGTCACGTCTGCCTCCAGACCGTGACCTCATCGATCAGGAACGTCGCCGGGAAGTGCGTCGTCGCCGGCGGATGGCCGGCGTTGCCGCCCACCGCGAGGTTCAACAGGAGGTACATGGGTTGGTCGGGGACGCGATCACCGGTGACCTCGAAGCGCTGGGCACCGTCGAGGAACCAGCGCAGCCGACCCTTCGTCCACTGCAGCCCGATGGTGTGCCAGCCCTCCGAGAGGTCCGTGTCGTGCACGTAGCGACGTTCGACCGACTCCTCGGCCCCCGGGCCGTCGGGGTGGAACGTCATCGAGGAGGTGCTGGTGTCATCGCCGTATTGCTCGAGCAGATCGATCTCGGGAAGCGACTCGTTCGTCACCGGCAGCATCCAGATCGCCGGCCACAGGCCCGCTCCCGCCGGGGTCCGGAACCGCACCTCGACGTACCCGTACGTGAAGGCGTAGCGGGCCGGGTCGTCGAGCGAGCTGCTCGACCGCCCGGTGGTCACCATGCCCGACTCGTAGCCGAAGCTCCGCGACAGGTGATCGGAACGCGACTCGGTCGCCTCCAGGCGCAGGTGCCCGTCGGCCACCGTCACCGCCGAGGGCACGTACCACTCCGCTTCGTCGTTGCCGAGGTTGGTGCACCCGCCGTCGTCCCACCAGTAGCAGGTCGTCCACTGCTCGGCGTCGAGCGAGTCGGAGGAGAAGCGGTCCCGTGCATCGACGGTCCACCGACCGGTCGCCATGGGGGAACCCGCATCGGCGGCGGCTCGGCCGCACCCGGCGAGCGAGGTGCCGAGCAGGCACGCCACCACCAGGGCGAGGCCGGCCCGTCCGAGCTGCGATGCGGTCATCCCCGGAAACCGACGATCCGCTTCACGGTCGAGCGGGCGGCGCGATCGACCCGGGTGGCCGGCAGGTGCTCGATGCGGTGCTCGGCGTAGTCCGTGCCGACCGCGCCGTACTTCTCCTTGTACCGCGACAGGTTGACCGACGTGCCGGACTCGCCGAGGTGGAACGCCCCGCAGCCTGCTTCGACCGCATCTCGGATGGCGTGCCACATCAGCAGCTCGTTGGGACGGTCGTGCCCCACGAGCTCCTTGTCCATCGCGCTGCGCGTCATGTGGGCGTTGTGGCCCTGCAGCACGATCATGGCGGCGATGGGCGTGCCCGCTCGCCGGGCCACGAGCACCCGGCAGCCGCCGTCGAGCTCGGCGGCCCACGCCGCGAACTTCGCCTGCGGGTCCCGACGGTTCGCCCGCCACCGCGCCAGCGCCAGGGGCTCGTGCTGCGATCCCGCCCAGCGATCGACCGAGCGCATCAACAGGTCGTGGAAGATGGCCACCGACGCGGTGCTCGAGTCGACCTCGACCTCCAGACCGGCCTTCTCGGCGCTGCGGACGGCCCGCCGGCACGAGGAGGTGAAGCGCTTCTGGAAGATCTCGTCGGCCGGGCGGTCGAGGGTCAGCACGTGGGCCCGCTTCGGGATCATGAGGGTCGTGCTCGCCGCGCCGCGCCCGGCGGCTGCGGCCCAGCGATCGGCGTGGAGCGGGTTGGGTCGGATGCGCACCCAACCGGTCCGGATCTCACGGAGGTCCTCGATCACCGCGGCCAGGTGCTCGGTCTGCGGGTCGACGCCGACCACGCCGCCGAACCCCCAGGCGTCGGGCATCGAGCTGCGCGAGAGCGGGCCCATCGGGCCGCGCCGCTGGACGAGCGGCAGGACCAGCTCCGTGCCGTCGGCGAACGAGTAGTGGCGGCTGGCATCGCGCCAGTCGCCGGTGGCCTCCATGGCCCGCAGCCACGCCGGCGACTGGGTCGGGAGCGCGGTGGGGTCGGCCTCGTAGCACGCGCTCCACGCGGCACGAGGTGCCGGCGAGACGACGACGGCGGGTGCGGCGGTGGCGGAGGGGACCACGTCGGTCATCGCCGGCTCGCGACGCGGCGTCGTGTCCGGCGGACCGCGCGCCAGCCGACGGTGCGCAGCTGCTGGCGACGAGGTGCGGCGGCCACACCGACTCCGTCGAGCACGCGAGCCAGCGCTGGCACGTCGCAGTCGGCCTCGATGGTCACCCGGGCGATCGCGTAGCGGTCGTCGTCGACGGCGCTGAGCATGTTGCGCACCGCACACGCGGAGTCGAAGCCGGCGTTCCGCGCCGCCTCCTTGACCTTCCGGTCGTGGTAGCCGTGCGGGTAGGCGAACGATCGGACGGGATGGCCCAGGCCCATGGCGAGGGTCGTCCGCGATCCCCGGATCTCGTGGACGAGCTCGGACCTGGGGATGGTGTCCAGCTCGGGATGGGTCGCGCTGTGCGCGCCGATCTCGCAGCCCTCGGCGTCGAGGGCCCGCAGCTGATCCCACGAGAGCATCGGGCTCGGCGCGCCGAACCCGCTCAACCACCGCGCCTCTCCTCCGATGCAGTCGCTCACGACGTACAGCGTCGCAGGAAGCCCGTGGGACCGCAGGATCGGCCACGCGTGCTCACCGAAGTCGGCGAGGCCGTCGTCGAACGTCACGACCACGGTGTCGGCGGGCACGGGATCACCCCGGTCGATGAGATCGCACAGGTCGCTCACGGTCAGCCCGGTGCACCCGCGCTCCACGAGGTAGCGCATGTGCTCGTCGAAGCGAGCCGGATCCATGACGTAGGGCTCGAGTCCCACGGGGGCGTGGTCGTCCACGCCGTGGTAGAGCAGGATCGGGATCGGCGAGGTCATGACGACGCCCGATCGGTCCGCTGGTCGCGCCGGCGCTGGCGGGCGTAGCGGACCGGTCCGGACACCATCCCCCAGCGCTCCCGCCAGACGAGCGAGCCGGGGTAGTCGTCGTCGCGCCGCTGGTTGAGCTCGGAGCCGGGTCGCAGCACGTGGCCGACGCCCGAGAGCGAGCGCCGCGCGATGTCGACCGCCGCACCAGGGCGGTGGGCGACGACGCTGGCGAGGTAGGCGGTGAGCCCCGCTCCGTAGCCGCGCGCTTGGCGCTCGAGTGCGGCGAGCTGGTGGTGGTGCTTGTGGAAGACCACCGCTCCCGGCTCGTAGACGAGATCGTGGCCCCGGGCGACCACCTGGTGGAGTGCCGCCAGATCGTCCCCGCCGAGCGATCCGGTCCCGGTGCCGAGGGCCGGGTCGAACCCGCCGATCTCCCGCAGGAACGCCATCGAGAAGGCCATGTTGGCGCCCGACCCGAACGTGCCGGCGTCGTACGGGAACAAGGGCCCTTCTGAGGCGGCGGTGCGCAGCGACCGGATGCGCCGCTCGAAGCCCTTGGAGAACCCGGTCGAGCGCTCGATCCACCACTGCTCCTGGGTGAGGAGCTCCGCCGGCGCGATCAACCCCGTCACGCAGGCCACGTCGGGGGCGGCCAGGAACGCTTCGCCGAGCACCTCCACCCAGCGGGCGTCGACCAGCACGTCGTCATCGGTGAAGGCGACGTAGGGCGTGGTGATGGAGGGCAGCGCCGCGTTGTGCGCTCGGCCGAGGCCGGGACGGGGCTCGACGAAGTAGCGGATCCGAGGGTCGTGCCCGAAGGCGTCGGCGACCAGCCGCTGGGTCTCGTCGCTGCTCGGCGCGTTGTCGACGATCACGATCGCCGCAGGGACGCACGTCCCGGCCAGCACCGAGTCGATGCAGCGAGCCAGCGTCGCCGGTCGATCGCGGGTGGCGATGGCGACGGTGATCCCATCGCCCGTCGCCCCCGAGCCCGAGGCACCGTCCGCAGGTGCGGCGGCCCGAGCGCGGTCGATGACGGGGCCGAGCTCTCGCTGCACCGCAGCGGTGACCGCCGCAGCGTCGAGGGAGGTGCTCGTCCCGGGCAGATCGACCACTCCGATCGGTCGGCCCCACGCACGGACCAGGCAGCGGACGCCCAGGGGCGGGATCTCGTCGAGGGCCGGGAGGGCCCGCGTGGCTTCGAGGTCGACCACCCCGCGGGACGCGGAGGTGGTCAACCCGTCGACCGCCGTCACGATCGGGCGCGACCACCGGGCGCGCGCCGGAGGCTTCCGAGCAGGTACGACCGTGCGACGCACGAGGTCCCCACGACGATCGCCCCGGAACGCTTCGCCCCCGACGTGTCGAGCCAGAGCAGGCGGCCCAGGCCACGGACCGCCCCCACCGGGAGGGTCCGGGTCAGGTAGGTGCGCTCGGAGGACAGCGCGTCGTCCGAACCGACCAACCGGCTCACGATGGCCTTCGAGCTGCCCTCGGCCCGGCAGCGCTGCTTGAAGTACTCGAAGGTGGTGCGCTGGGCCGGGACCTCGTGACGGACCCGCGCCTGGGGCTCGAAGATGATCCGGGCTTCGGGATCGTGCTGCGTCAGGCGGATGCAGAGCTCGGTCTCCTCGCACCCGGCCCCGTTGGCCCCCACGCGTCCGAGGAGCTCGTCGAAGCTCCCGACCCCGTCGAGCGCCTGGCGCCGGAAGGACATGTTGGCCCCGATCAGGTTGCGGACCCGGGAACGGACGGTGGGCAGCCCTCGGTAGGTGCACCCGACCACCCAGTCGAACTCGCGGGGGAACCACTCGGGCCGTTCCGTCGTCCACGCCGGCTCCACCGTGCCGCCGACGGCGACCACGGTCGGGTCCTCGTAGACCGCGGCGAGGTGGCCCGCCCAGTCGTCGGCCGCCCAGGCGTCGTCGTCGAGGAAGGCGATGACGTCCGTCGATGCCAGCTCGATCGCCGTGTTGCGAGCGCCCGCAAGGCCGCGCTGCTGACCGTTCGGGACCACCGTCACGCCCTC
This sequence comes from Ilumatobacteraceae bacterium, assembly GCA_025463265.1. Classification (GTDB taxonomy): domain Bacteria; phylum Actinomycetota; class Acidimicrobiia; order Acidimicrobiales; family Iamiaceae; genus Aquihabitans. The sequence continues at coordinate 8,829 of JAOBWH010000011.1, read as the reverse complement.
GAGCTCGGCGCGACAGCGCGCCAGCAGGTCCTGGTTGTGGTCGACCACGACGATGATGGCCTCGAGTCCGAAGGACTGGTCCTGCAAGCTGTCGATGGCCCGCACCAGTGCATCCCAGCGGTCGAGCGTGTGCGTGCAGACGACTGCGGACATCGTCGGTCGGGCAGGCGTCGGCACCTCGGGCACCATCGCCCCTCGCAGGACGGCGGGCTGGAGCGGCGACCGAAGCGGGCGCGGGACGGGAAGCGTCGACTGGGCGAAGGCGTTGCGCTCGCGGAAGATCTGGCGGAGGACCCGAGCGCCGTCCCGGAAGGTGTTCAGGTTGCTGACGCCGTGGATCCGTTCCGCCTCGAACGTGGGCACCTCGACGACCTGGAGCCCGGCACCGAGCGCTCGAACGCTGACGTGGGTCTCGACCTCGAACCCGGGAGCATCCCCGTCGAGGTACGGCAGGACGTCAGACCACAGGGCGAAGTAGCCGTAGCAGAGGTCCGAGTAGCGGCCGCCGTAGACCCGACGGACGGTCTCGGTCAGCGCTCGGTTCCCGAGACGCCGGAGCGGGCCCATGTCGTCGGTCCGTGCTCCGTGGATGAAGCGCGAGCCCTTCACGAAATCGGCACCGGCCATCAGGCTGTACACGTAGCGCGGGATGTCGCCCGGGTCCATGGACCCGTCGGCGTCGAGGGCCACCACGATGTCGCCGGTGGCAGCGCGCATGCCGGCGAACAGCGCTCGGCCCTTGCCGCGACGAGGCTCTTCGATGATCCGCACCGACGGCAGCAGCCGCTTGGCCTCCTCCACGGTCCGATCGGTGGAGCGCCCATCGACGATGAGGACCTCATCGACCCAAGCCGGCACCCGCGGCAGCACGTGGCACAGGTTGCGTTCCTCGTTGAGCGTCGGGATGACCACCGACACCCGCGGCATCCCGGCAGCCCACGATGCCCGGCGCCGATCGACCACGCCCATGGCGGCGCCCTTGGCTGGGAGGTCGATGACCTGAGCGTCTCCTTCCAGCGACTCGGGCAACTCATTCACTGCGAGCGGGTCGCTCAATGCGGCTCGCGTTCCGATACGGGGGTTCATGTGACCGTCACCTCGGGTTCCCTCCCTGATCCGACACCACGTATCGTGTCGGTCTCGCCATTCTGGTCACGGAAAGTGGCGCCGTCAAGGCCGACCCTCACGGAGAGCGTCGAAGCGGCCTCGTCAGACGCAGGATCTCACGTCGAACGCTGACTCTGGCGTCAGGATCGAGGTCGGACGGTCACCTTCGTCCATCCGACGCTGACGCGACGGAGGAGCCGCATCGGCGCCGGGGCCGAGACCTCGCACGCATCCGCAGGCCGGCCGGCCATGCCGGCGAGCACCGTGAGGATGTACCACGATGGGGGGATGCAGACGTCACCCCTGAGCCGGTCACCCCATCGCGCCCCCCACGGGGCGCTCCGCCGAGTGCTCGGCATCACCCTCGCCGTCGTCGTGGCCACCGGGGTCGCGGCGTGCGGCGGCGGGGGTTCGGCGAGCGACGGCAGCACCGCCACGACCGCGTCGAAGGGCGACGAGGCGGTGACCACCTCGGAGGGCACCGGCGGAGGCGCTCCGACGGAGAGCACCGTGGAAGGAGCGAAGGTCCGGATCGTGAACCTCTACGTCCCCGCAGAGGGCGAGCCCGGTGCCGTCGAGGTCCTGGCGGGCTACACGGCCGCCGAAGACGCCCAGCCCGCCGCGACCGTGCCGTTCGGCGAAGCCGGCGACTACTTCGCTCCACCCGCCACCTCTGACGGCCGCTCGCTGTTCAGCCTCTACCCCGAAGGCAAGACCAGCGACGACGACCGCCTGATGCAGGTCGACCAGACCATCGTCGAGGGAGACCAGGTCACCATCTTGTTGACGGCTGGCGAGACCATGGAAGGAGCCCGCACCGGCAGCACCCAGGTCTTCTTCGAGCAGACCGGCCCGTCCAGCAACGGTGCGGCGACCGAGCCCGCCCCCGGTGACAAGGGACTGCTGCTCGGCAACGCCAGCGCCATCGAGAACCTCGGGGGCGACACCGACGGGTTCACGTTCGGCACCCCCGGCTCGGGTTGCCTCGAAGACGAAGACGAATCCTCCACCCTCGTCGGCGGCACCAGCACCCTGCGCTACCCCGTCGAGCCCGGCGCGGTGAACCTCGCCGCCTACGCGTTCGATGACAACGACTGCACCGGCCCACCCGAGGTCGGCCCCGCCACCACCGACCTCGAGGCCGGCGATTCCGCCTACGCCTTCGTGTACAGCGCGAACGGAACCGACCTCGAGTTCCTCCTCGTCCCCATCGAGACCTGAGGACCCGCCGGTCCGACCGGACCCTTGCGAGGACGACGGTGGTGCCACCGCCGCCCCAGCGAGCCGACGACGAGTCAGACCCGGTCGAGCTGGGCCCTGGCGGATCGTGCCCGGGTCAGGGTTGGCTCAGGTCGAAGGTGCCGCTGGTGCCGTCCTGCGTCCCGCCGGTGCAGGTGAGGGTGTACCCCGACCCCGTTCCTGAGTGCGACCACTCCCCGCCACCTGCGCTGCAAGCTTGGGCGAAGGCACCTGCGGCGGCGTTCCCGGCGCCGCCGCCTCCTCCCGCCGTGCCGTTGATCGCCTTGCCGCCCTTGTCGAACTTGCCGCTGGCGCTGCTCCCGAGGAAGGTCACGGCGACGATGCACACGACGGCGATGAGCGCGACGAGCAGGGCGTACTCCACGAGTGACGCCCCCTTCTCCCATCGACGGCGAGCAGAGACCGCGCTAGGGCCCGGGCGTTGATGGCGAAGTCGCATGCTGTCTCCAAGGAGAGGGGTGTTCAGTAGAGAGTCGGCAGGTCCGGCGGCGGGTCCATGGGCCATACGGACCTCGTCCCCTGGCGGCAGCGCCACCCGGAGACCGGACGCCAAGAGATCGGGGCCGGAGCCCGGTCGCCTCCGAGGCGATGCGGCGGTCCACCCGCTCGACCGCAGCCGAGGCGCCAGGACCGCGTCGGGTCAGCGCAGGGTGTCGATGAAGGGCTGGTACGGACGTTCCTTCGACTTCGGGGTGAACATGCCGTCGAGCTCGAACGTCGTGCCGTCTGCGAAGCGGAAGGTGAGCCGTTCGCTCATGAGCTTGCGGGCCACCTCGAGGTTCAGCCCGGCCCGGGATCCGGACTGCCAGGGCGCGATGAGCCGGATCTGCGCCGCGTCCGGCGACGCCTCGACCTCGAAGAAGACGACGGCGTCGGCGGTGACGGCGCCGACGACGACCGGCGGAACCGGGACCGAGGACGGAGCCGTGGTCCGAGCCGCAGCCTTCCCGGCGGCGAAGCGCCCCAGCAGGCCGCCAGCGGACCGGCCGGCGACCGCAGCGGCCTGGCCGGCCACCGCACCAGGCGGGTTGAACAGCGCGACCGCCTCGATGTCGCCGCTCACGTGGGGCTGGCACGTTGACGCCCATGCGGTGTGGAAATCGTCCATGGTGAGTGATCGGGATCGAGCCATCTGCTTCATCTCCTGCGTGCTTCCGTTGTCGGTCACCCTGGAGAGCACGCCCGAGCCGAGGACCGCACACATTTTCTCACGTTCTCCTTGGGGACCGGGCTGCTACCCGACGAAGCAGCGGCAGGCCCGAGCGTGACTGAGATGTGCCCCTCCCGGGTAGCGCTGCCCCATGGATGCAATCACCCTGCTCAAGGACGACCACAAGACCGTCGAGAAGCTGTTCAAGCGCTTCGAAGGCACCGGCGACGGCGCGCTCGTCGAGCGTCGGCGCATCGTCGATCAGATCATCGCCGAGCTGTCGACCCACGCCGCGATCGAAGAGCAGCTCTTCTACCCGGTCACCCGCAGCACCGTCGAGGAGGTCGACGACGTCGTGCTCGAGAGCCTCGAGGAGCACCACGTCGTGAAGTGGCTCCTGTCCGAGCTCGAGACGATGGATCCCAGCCACGAGCGGTTCAAGGCCAAGGTCACCGTCCTGATCGAGAACGTTCGCCACCACGTCGAAGAGGAAGAGGGCGAGTACTTCCCCAAGGTGCGGGCGAAGCTCGGCCGCAACGACCTCGCCGACCTGGGCGAGGCGATGCAGGACGCCAAGAAGAGCGCCCCCACCCACCCGCACCCCGAGGCCCCCGACACGCCTCCGGGCAACATCGTCGCCGGCAACGCCGCCGGCATCGTCGATCGTGTCTCGGACACGGTCAGCGGTCTGGCCCAGGGCGGCGTGAGCGTCGCCGGGGACCTCGTCGCACGGTTCACCGGGCGGGCCAAGCCCCGCACCTCCCCGACCGGCTCCCCCGCCGCTCGCAAGACGGCGGCGAACATCCGCTCGTCGGCTGCCGAGGCCACCGACCGCGCCGCCCGCACCGGCAAGGCGACCGTCAAGTCGGCCAGGTCGGGCGCCAAGGCGACCACCAGCGCCGCCAAGGGTGCCGCCACCGCCACGTCCAACTCGGCGAAGTCCGGCGCCAAGGCCACCAACACGGCGGCGAAGGGTGCGGCGACCACCACGGCTCGCACCGCCAAGTCGGCCAAGACCGGCGCCAAGCGGACCACCACCACGGCCACCAACGCTGCCAAGAAGGCCACCAAGACGGCCAAGGCTGGCACCAAGCGGACCACCACGACCGCCTCGAACGCGGCCAAGCGCACCAGCACCGCCGCCAAGCGGGCGAGCAGCTGAGCCTCGCGGGGACCCGCGCTGACGGGTCCCCGCGGCAGCTCGCACATCACGCTCGGCCGTTTCGGAGAATGAGTAGGCGCTACTCATCCGGTGCGGGCCGAGGAGGCACAGGCTGTCGGTTGGCCGAAGTGAGCGCGCCCAGCGCTCGCACCGCCGTCGAGGAGCATGATGCCCAGTCCGAAGAAGGTCCTGTTCGGGGCGCTCGCTGCGAGCTCCCTCGCGGTGGCGCTGCCTGCCTCACCGGCGCACGCGATCGTGAAGCCCACGTTCCAGATCACGTCTCGCGTGTCGGTCCTGCCCAACGGTGCGCAGGCATCCAAGGGGGCTGGCCTCGCAGTGACCCCGGACGGCCGGTACACGGTCTTCGCCATGGTCGCCCCGTCGATCACGGGCGCCGGGTCGACGGCCCAGATCGTCCGTCGAGACGAGTGGTCCGGCGCCGAGGTGCTGGTCTCTCCGGCGTACACGCCGGGCACCGTCCCCAACGCCTACAGCGACGACCCCGCGATCAGCGACGACGGGAAGTGGATCGCGTTCGCCTCGGGGGCCACGAACCTGGTGAAGACCGACACCAACGGCCATCGGGACGTGTTCCTCCGCAACATGGACGCCAGCTCCACCCAGCTGATCAGCGTCTCGTCCGCTGAGGTGCAGGGCAACGCCGACAGCCAGGACCCGTCGATGAGCGGCCTCGGCGACAAGGTGGCCTTCGACTCGGCGGCCACGAACCTCGTGAGCGGGGACACCAACGCGAAGCAGGACGTCTTCGTGCGGTCCTGGTTCGGTGGCACCACCGCTCGGGTGAGCGTGTCATCGGCGTCGGTCCAGGGCAACGGCATCACCAGCCTCCCGTCGTTGAGCGGAGACGGCAACAACGTCGCCTTCGTCTCGGGGGCCACGAACCTGGTGGCCGGCGACACCAACGCCCACTACGACGTGTTCCTCCGGTCGCTCGCGTCGAACACCACCACGCGGGTCAGCGTCGCCGGTGCGACGCAGGGCAACGCCGACTCGGGTGTCCCGGCCATCAGCAACAACGGGTCCGTCGTGGCCTTCCAGTCGAACGCATCCAACCTGGTGTCCGGTGACACCAACGGCCACGGCGACGTGTTCGCCTGGACGCGGTCCAACGGCGCCATCGAGCGGGTGAGCCTCAACGCCTTCGGCGGTCAGATCTCCGTCGGGACGTTCATCGGCACCGCGATCAGCCGGGACGGCAACGTGGTCGTGTGGACATCGAAGGGCGACGACGTGACCCTCCCTGCCGGCGACGGCACGAGCCCCAACGTGTACTCCCGCAACATCGCCACCGATTTCACGAAGCTCATCAACACGCGACCCGACGGCAAGCCGAGCACGGCCAACTTCACGACCGAGGTGGTCACCGATCAGACCGGCCGGAGGGTGGGCTACACCTCGGACTCCGATGACCTCGTGCGAGAGGATTCGAACAAGACCTACGACGCCTTCCTGACCGACACCTCCGTCGACATCGGCCCGTTCTCCTCGATGGCCAACTTCGTGTCCCAGCAGTACCAGGACTTCGACGGGCGGACCCCCACCGCAGGTGAGCTGTCCGGCGGGATCGGCGAGATCACCAACGGCGAGCTGTCACCCGAGCGCTTCATCATCCAGCGGGCGACCCGGGCACCGTTCGCCACGGAACGGGCCCCGGTGATGCGTCTCTACTGGGCCTTCTTCCTCCGGGCGCCCGACAAGAGCGGCTTCGCCTACTGGCTGAACAAGAAGCACAACGGCGCCACGCTCAACGCGATCGCCCAGCTGTTCGCCAAGTCGAGCGAGTTCCAGAACACCTACGGATCGCTGTCGAACACCGACTTCGTGAAGCTCGTCTACCAGAACGTCCTCGGACGCTCCGCCGATGCCGCCGGCCTCTCGCACTGGGTGGCCAAGCTCGACACCAAGGCCCTCACGAGGGGTGCGGTCATGGTGCAGTTCTCCGAATCGTCCGAGGGCATCCGGGTCATGGCACCGCAGACCGACACCGTCCTGCTGTTCGTCGGCATGTACCGGGCGCTCCCCACGCCGGCGTCGTTCGACTACTGGCGGGCGCAGGTCGGCCACCCAGCCGTGCCGTTCCCGCTGGCCGCCGCCCTCCTCGACAGCGGGACCTACGCCAACCGCTTCCCCTGAGGGGCGCTCCCGCAGGGCGGTCAGGAGGCGACGAGCTCCCTCGCCGGTTGCGGGTCGAAGTGGTAGCCCCGCCCGCGCACGGTCGAGATCCAGCTGCGCTGCCCCGGAGCACGGTCGAGCTTGGTGCGCAGGCGCCGCACGTGCTCGGTGACCGTGGTCTGGCGCTGCGCCGCGGCTGACGAGCCCCAGACCGCGCTCAGGATCTGGTCGCGGGAGTAGGTGCGCCCGGGGTGCAGCGCCAGGAACCGGAACAGGTCGAACTCCAGACGGGTCAGCGGCACGATCCGGCCGTGAAGCCGGACCTCGTGGGCGAGCAGATCCAGCTCGAGGTCGGCGAACCGCAAGACCGGCCGGTTCGGCGTGCGGGACCGACGGGCCCCGGCGAGCACGCGAGCCGACAGCTCGGAGATGTCGTAGGGGTCGGCGACCACGTCGTCGGCGCCGGCGGCGAAGCACCGCATGTGGACGTCGTGCCCTCCCGAGTAGGCGAGGACGATGAGGTGGAGGTCCGGCACGAGGTGCCGGTACGCCGCGATCGCCTGGAACGTGGCCTGGTCGGGCAGACCCAGACCGACCACGACGACACTGGCTCCGCCCTCGCGCACGGCGACCAGGCTCTCGTCGGCGGTGCTGGCCTCGATCACGCTGAGGTCCAGCGCCGAGAGGACGGTGGCGAGCTCGGTCCGAGCCGCCCCATCGTCGAGTGCGATCGCCACCACCTGCCGCATGGACACCCCCCTTTTCGGGAGGGCCGTACCCCCGTCGGGGCCCGAGCAGACATCCCCGCCCGATGTCAACGAACGCACAACACATCGGAGGAAGCCAGCACTCCGGTCCGATCGGGCCGACAATGGGAGAGACCGATGCGCGATGGCACACTCCTGGCCCCTGCCAGATCGCCCGCAGCCGGTCCCCAGAGATCGGCAGACATGACCACAGGCTCAACACCGCTCCTCGATGGTCACCCGCGTCCTGCGACCGGGGAGGCGTTCGGCAGTTCGCTCGAGATGCTGTGCACCGTCCGGTTCGACGGCTGCATCACCGCGGCGAACGCCTCGCTGCTCGCCGGCCTCGGCGGCGACGAGGCCGACCTGCTCGGGACCTCGTCGTTCGACCACGTCCACCCCGATGACCTGGACGCCACGCTCGAGCGCGCCGACGAGCTCCTGGCCGGGCACGACGTCCCGGCGTTCGAGAACCGCTACCGGCGTCAGGACGGGTCCTACCGGTGGCTCGCCTGGAGCGCCCGATCGGACCCGGCCAACGCCCAGGTGCACTGCGCCGCCCGGGACGTGACCGAGGACCGACGCCATCGCGACCTGGTCGACAAGCTGCTCGCCGAGCTGGAGCGATCCAACACCGACCTGGCGCAGTTCGCCTACGTGGCATCGCACGACCTCTCCGAACCGCTGCGGATGGTGTCGAGCTACGTGGGGCTGCTCGCCGCCCGGTACGAAGGCCAGCTCGACGCCGATGCCGATGAGTTCATCGGGTACGCCGTCGACGGCGCGAACCGGATGAAGGCCCTGATCGATGACCTGCTCGCCTACTCCCGATCCGGGTTCGACGTCGCCGTCCGGCGCCCGGTGGACTGCGACGGCCTCGTGCGCTCGGCGGTGGCCGATCTCGAGCAGGCCATCGGCGAGGCGGCCGCAACGGTCGAGGTGGGCGAGCTGCCCGTCGTCCAGGGCGATCCCGGTCAGCTGTCCCAGGTCTTCCAGAACCTCCTGTCCAACGCGCTGAAGTTCGTTGCACCCGACGTGCCGGCCCACGTCCGGGTCACCGCCACGCGCACCACCGGCGCCTGGCGCTTCTCGGTGGCGGACAACGGCATCGGCATCGCACCGGAGCACCGCAAGCGGGTGTTCCTCATGTTCAAGCGCCTGCACGGGCGTGCGCAGTACCCCGGCACCGGGATCGGCCTGGCGCTGTGCCACAAGATCGTCACCCGGTTCGGGGGGCAGATCTGGTTGGCCGAAGACACCGAGCAAGGCTG
>JAOBWH010000186.1 GCA_025463265.1 Ilumatobacteraceae bacterium | reverse complement strand
GGGTGTCGCCGTTCCCGGTGTTGTTGTCGGTCTCGGGAGAGGCGTCGGGATCCTGCGAGTCCCCGGTGGGCTCGGTGGCCCCGGCGGCGGTGGTGGTGGTCGAGGCGGTCGACTCCGTCCGGGTGGGGATCGTCAGGGCGGCGTCGCCGCTGTTGGTGACGGGCGTGACCTCGGCGATCGCGGTGCCGGCCGCGACGGCGAGGAGCGCCGCCTGCTGGCCTTCGACCGCGAGCACCTGGCAGACGGTGCGGGCGGTGGACTTCTCGGCGAGCTTGCCGATGGCAGAGAGGTGGGTGGCGGCGCAGGTCTCCTCGACCTCGGCCAAGGCGAGCAGCACGCCGTTCTGGTCGGTGGCGGCGGTGATGGCGCTGACGGCCCGCTCGGCGAGGGCGGCCTCGGCCACGGGCTCCGGGGCGTCGGGGTCGCGCAGCTCGATCAGGGTGTCGGCGACGTCCTGGTGGTGACCCTGGAACTGCAGCGCGGTGTCCGACCACTCGTCGTCCAGCACGCCCTTGTCGAACGCGGCGGTGTAGGCGGCGACGGCGGCCAGCTCGAGGTTGATGCCGAACGCGGCGAACACCGGGTCCTTCAGCGTCCCCTGCTCGGCCGGACGGGCACCGGCGCTGGTGGCCAGCGGGCTCCCGGGGAGGACCAGCGCACCTGCGCTGACCAGGGCGCCGAGGCCGGCGGTCCGGGTCAGGAAGGTCCGGCGGCTGGTGGCAGTGGCCGAGTCGATCGACTGGTCGGTCTGCACGCGGGTTCCTCCTGGGAAGTCGGTTTCGTGGCGCCGGGGGCGCCGAGTCGGGTGGCACGCACACGATGCCTCACGGAAGTGTGCCGATTCCGGAGGGGTCACGTCCAAGCGAGGCGGGCCGGCGAGCAGGTTAGAACGCGATGGCCGACAGATCGGGGAACCACTTCCCGGCTCGCTGGAGGGTGTGGGCCCACCGCTCGCGGTCGAACGAGCCCACCGGCTCCACGACCTCGGCGGGGTTCCAGGAGGCGGCGATGGCCTCGTCGTCGGGCCAGGCGCCGATGGCGAGCCCGGCGGCGTAGGCGGCCCCGAGGGTGGTGGCCTCCCGCTCGGGCGACACCTCGACGCGTCGCTGGGTGGCGTCGGCGAGGGCCTGGAGGAACGTGGGGTTGGCCGACATGCCGCCGTCGACCCGCAGGGCGGGGATGGACAGGCCGCTGTCGGTCTCCGCCGCGTCGACGAGGTCCGCCGCACGCTGGGCGATGCCCTCGAGCACCGCACGGACGATCTGGGGCCGCCCGCTGCCCCGCGTGAGGCCGAGCAGGGCACCGCGGGCCCCGTAGTCCCAGACCGGCGCGCCCAGGCCGAGCAGTGCCGGCACGTAGGAGACCCCGTCGCTGGTGTCGCACTGCGACGCCACGGTGTGGGAGTCGGCGGCGTCGGCGATGATCTGCAGATCGTCTCGGAGCCACTCGACGTTGGTGCCGGCGGCGAGCATGACCGCCTCGATGCCCCAGCGGCGCGTGCCGCCGACGCTTCGTGTGACGATGGGGAAGGTGCCTCCGGTGCCCTGGGTCTCGAACCGGGGTCGACCGTCGAGGCACAGGTCGAGCATGCCGCCGGTGCCGAAGGTGATCTTGGCCTGTCCCGGCCGGACGCAGCCCTGGCCGAGCAGCGACGCCTGCTGGTCGCCGAGGATGCCGGTGAGCGGCGGCGCGCCGGGCAGGGCCGTGGCCCGGCCGAACTCGCCCACGGAGTCGACCACGGTGGGGAGCTGGTCGACCGACAGCTTCAGCAGCTCCAGCGCACGGTCGTCCCAGTGCTCCTGGTCGCCGGTGCGCAGGCCGTACAGCGCGGCGTTCGAGGCGTCGGTGACGTGCACCGCACCCTCGGACAGCGTCCACGCCACCCAGCTGTCGACCGTCCCGATGCACAGGTCCCGGTTGCCGTCCGGGTCGGCCTCCTTCACCAGGTGGGCGGCCTTGGTGGCGAGCAGGTTCGGGGCGGTGCGGAGGCCCTCTCCGGCGAGGATCAGGCAGTCGACGACGGTCCGCAGGTCCTGCCACCCGAGGCCGGGGCCGACCGGCTCCCCGGTCCGGCGGTCCCACACGACGGTGGAGGCCCGCTGGTTGGCGATGCCGACGGCGTCGACGGTGCCGGCCTCGGCGGCGGCCTGCCGGGCGACGGCGAGCACGGCCTCGGCCATCACCGAGGCGTCGAACTCCACCAGCCCGGGCGCCGGCGACGACGGGAGCACCTCCCGGTGGTGCGAGAGGACCACGCCGTCCTCGGGCGTCACGACCGCAGCGCGCACGCCGCTGGTGCCCACATCGACGACGAGCAGCTTCATGCTGGTTCCCCCTTGCGCTTGCGGCCCCCGATGGTGCCGCCGATCGTCCCGATGCACGCGGCGAGCAGGCCGATGAACACGATCCCGAAGATGACCGCCGCTGCGCCCCGATCGGGTCGGCCGAGGATCACCACGAGCTCGACGGGGACGAAGGCGGCGGCGGCAGCGAGGGCCCCGTGCTTGGCCAGCTGGCCCGGCGCCTCGCGCCCGGCCATCCAGCCGGCGAGCCCGAACCCGGCGAACACGGCCAGGAACGACAGGTTGATGCCGGCCTGGGGCCGGGGCGACTGGTTGGCGAGGACCACGTTCAAGAACGCGGCGGGCATGGCGATGAGCAGCCCGCTGGCGGCGGCGCGCACGATGACCTTGCGGTCGAGACCGGACGCGCCGGACGCACCGGCCGGGCCGTCGGGCCCGGCCGCGCCGAGGGGGCCGGCGGTGGGCGGGATGTCGTCTTCGGGTGCGTCGAACGGGGTCATGGCGCCGGTCACCCGGCGTCGGGCCAGGCCCGCCCGCCGAAGGGGTCCGGGAGGCCGAGCTTGCCCGGGTTCAAGGTGCCGTGCGGGTCCAGCGCCGCTTTGACCGTGGCGAGCACGTCGAGCGCCTCGCCCAGCGCTTCGGGCATGAACCGCGCCCGGTTGAGGCCGATGGCGTGGTGGTGGCTCAGCGAGCCGCCGTTCTCCAGCACCGCCCGGGTGCCGGCGTCCCAGGCGGCCACGTAGTACGCCTCGCGCTCGTCGGGCTCCACCTGGGCGGCGAACGTGAAGTACAGGCAGGCCCCGGTCACGTACGAGTGCGACTGGTGGGCCGATGCGGCCAGGGTCCCGGGCACGGCCGCGATGGCGGCGGTGGCCGCCTCGTAGATGGCGTCGAGGCACGACCACGGCGCCGAGATCTCCATGGTGTCGACCACGTAGCCCTTCGAGATCAAGCCCTCGAGGGCGTCGACGTTGTTGCGGTGGCCGAACCACTGCTCCACCAGCGAGTCGTCGAGCGGCGTGGCGCTGCGGCACTCGACCGCCACGACCTGCATCGCCGCTTCGATCATGGTGACGTCGCCCTCGTCGTAGGCGAGCAGGACGTTGTCGGTCAGCTCGGTGCCGAAGTTCCGGTTCGACTCGATGCCGTCGTAGAGGCGCAGCACGGCCACGGGGGCACCGCGCTGGATGATGCGCCGCATGGCGTCGAGCGCAGCGGAGAACGTGGGGAAGCTCCAGGCCCCCCGGGTGGTGTGCGAGGGGTTCGGCCACGCCTGGAGCCAGGCCCGGGTGATGATGCCCAGGGTCCCCTCGGAGCCCACGAACAGGTGGGTGAGGTCGGGGCCGACGGCGAAGCGGGGCTGGCCGCCGGTGCGGAGCACGGTGCCGTCGGCGAGGACGACCTCGAGCCCAACCACGATGTCCTCGATCTTCCCGTAGCGGTTCGACAGCTGGCCGGCGCCCTTGCAGGCCAGCCACCCGCCGACGGTGGACAGCGCCATGGACTGCGGCCAGTGGCCGACGGTGAGCCCGTGTCGCTCCTGGAGCTCCTCCTCGAAGAGGTCGCCGAAGGTCCCGGCCCACACCTCCACGAGCCCGGACTCGACATCCACGGACTCGATGCCGACCAGGCCGGTCAGGTCCAGCAGGACACCGCCGTGCACGGGGACGGTGCCGCCGACCACGCTCGAACGACCGGCGGCCGGGGTCACGGGGATCCGGGCCTCGTCGCACAGCCGCAGCACCGCCGCCACCTCATCGGTGGAGGAGGGCCGGGCGATGGCGCCGGCCACCTGGCCGACCTTGCCCTCGGTGGCCCACACCATGGCGAGCGGCCACCAGTCTCGGCTGGCCTCCGCCCGCTCGCCCGGGTCGAGCCGCACGTCGGCGCACGCCTCACCGAGGCGCGCCAGGAACGCGTCGTCGAGCAGGACGACGGGAGCCGAGAGCCGGCCGGTGGCCGAGGCCGCCCCGCCGGCGATCTCGATGGGCGGGGTGGGCGATCCGGAGTTCGTTTCAGGGCTCATCGGGACCGCACCCTAGGGCGATCAGGTGGCGGGGATCTGCTGGGTGATGCAGTGGATCCCGCCGCCGCCGAGGGCGAGGATCGATCCGATCTCCAGGGCGAACGTCTCCCGCCCCGGGAACTGCTCGGCGATGAGCGACACCATCTCGTCGTCTGCCGCGTGGCCGCAGGTGGGCACCACCACGAACCCATTGCCGACGTAGAGGTTCAGGTAGGGGACCGCCACCCGGGCCCCGTCGCGCTCCACGAAGGGCAGGACGGGGACGACCACGGTCTCGATGCGCTCGCCGTGGGCGTCGGGGTGCCCGTCAGCGACCCGACGGTTGACGTCCAGGCGCACCCAGTCGTCCTCGTCCCGGTCGTCGCAGCCCTGGAGCAGGAGGGTCCCGGGACGGGTGAAGGCCGCCACGTTGTCGACGTGGCCGTCGGTGTCGCCATCGAGGGCGAGCCCGTGGGGGAGCCACACCACGGCGTCGAGGCCGAGCGCGTCGCACACCTCGTCTTCGATCTCGGTCTGGGTGAGCCCCGGGTTGCGGTTCGGGTGCAGCAGGCACTGCGTGGTGGTGACGGCGGTGCCCATGCCGTCGACGGTGATGGATCCGCCCTCGAACACGAGCGGGATCTGGTGCACGGGGTGGCCCACGGCCCGGGCCCAGCCGGCCGCCGCCGCCGCATCGCGGTCCCACGGATCGAACTTCTCGCCCCAGCCGTTGAACGTGAAGTCGAGAGCGACCCGGTCCGCGCCGTCGAAGACGTAGATGGGGCCGGTGTCGCGGAACCAGGAGTCGTCGATCGGCACCTCGACGACCGTGATGGCCTCGCCGCACCGATCGGCGGCACCCGCAGCGTCGGCGGGGTCGGCGACCATCCAGACCGGCTCGAACCGGGCGATGGCCTGGGCCAGCTGGGCGTGGGCGTCGCGCGCCTCGTCCATCAGCGCACCGGGGTAGATCTCGTCGCGGCACGGCCATGCGATCACCGTCCCCTCGTGGGGGTCGAACTCGGCGGGCATCCGCAGCCGCGCCATCAGCGGGCGCCCGGTGTGCGGGGACCGGTGGAACCGTCGAGCGTGGTGATGGGGCCGTACAGGTCCGGGCGCCGGTCGCGGAACAAGCCCCATCCATTGCGCCGGTTCCGGAGCCCGTCGAGGTCGAAGGTCGCGGTGAGCACCTCGTCGCCCTCCCGGCCGGCCTCGGCGACCTTGGCACCGGTCAGGTCCGTGATGAACGACGACCCGTAGAACGTGATGGCGCGGTCGGCCGCCCCCTGCTCGAGCCCGAAGCGGTTGGCCGCCACCACGGGCATGAGGTTGGCGGCCGAGTGGCCCTGCATCACCCGCTGCCAGTGGTCCCGGGAGTCCCATGACGGGTCGGGCGGTTCGCTGCCGATGGCGGTGGGGTAGAGCAGCACCTCGGCGCCTTGGAGCGCCATGCACCGAGCCGCCTCCGGGAACCACTGGTCCCAGCAGATCGCGATGCCCACCACGCCGTGGCGCGTGTCCCACGCCCGGAAGCCGGTGTCGCCGGGGTTGAAGTAGTACTTCTCGGTGTAGCCGGGGCCGTCGGGGATGTGGCTCTTGCGGTAGGTGCCGAGGACCGATCCGTCGGCGTCGATCATGACGACCGTGTTGAACGTGGCCTGGCCCGCCCGCTCGTAGACGTTGATGGGCAGGACGATGCCCAGCTCCGACGCCACCGACCGGAAGTGCTCCACGGTGGGGTGGCCGTCGAGCGGACGGGCCCGCTCGAAGTGCTCGGGGAGCTGGTCGATGCAGAAGTAGCGGCCCTCGAACAGTTCGGGGATCAGCACGATCTGGGCGCCCCGGCCCGCTGCGTCGCGGATCAGCGCCTCGGCGGCGGCGACGTTGGTGGCCACGTCGTCCGCCATGGACATCTGCACCGACGCGACCGTGACGTTCCGCATGGCCCGGACGGTATCGCCTCCCCCCGGTCGACGGGCGGGAGCGGGTGGGCGAGCGGCGGGCAGGGCGGGCGTTCGTGTTGCGTTGGCGCTGGCCGACCGACACCGGGCTTGGCGCGAAGCTGGCCGCCGGCACGACGGAGGTCGACGTCGGCATCGGCCTGGTGGCCAGCGCCGAGTACGACGCCCGTCCCGAGACCTGACCGGCGGCTACTCGGGTTTGAGGACGCTCCGGAGCATGTCCCGGAGCTCGGGCGTGTCGTCGTGGCCGTGCACGGTGGCGGCGTGGACGGCGGCCGCCGCCACCACCTCGTCCTCCTGGCCGGCGATCGTCAGGGTGCAGCCGCTCTCGCTCGGGAAGTCCCGGCAGTCGGCAACCATTCGGGCCATGTCGGCCCCCTTTCGTCGGGTCGATCGTCGCGCTGCGGCCGGGATCCGTCGAGGAGAAATCCACCCGCCCGGGTGAGCGCGGAGAAAACCCGATCAGGCGCCGAGGCTGGCGTCGAGCGCGGTCTCGGGGAGCTCTGCGGTGCTGCGCTCGAGGTCCACGGCGGCCCGGTAGCTCGATGCCTGGGCGTCGGCCTCGGCCTCGGACAGCCCGAGGACCGGGGCGATCAGCGCCGCGACCTCGCCAGCAGCGGCCGCCGAGGCGTCGCGGGCCAGGAGGCGGGCTCGGGTGCGGCGGCTGAGCACGTCGTCGACGGAGCGGGCCATCTCGTGGCGCACGGCGTAGACCGCCTCGGCCTTGATGTAGGGCAGGCCGGCGACCAGCGGCTCCCGGAGGGCGGGATCGGCCTCGGCGAGCGCCAGGACCGTGCGGGCCTCGCCGCCGTAGCGGTTGGCGAGGTGGGCCGTGAGGGGATCGGTGGCCTCGGCCAGGGCTTCGTAGCCCTCGGCGCCACGGAGGCGGAGCTTCTTGGTGCGAGACCCTCGGGCGACGCCGGTGACGCGGGTGCCCAGGACCTCGAGCACCTCGTCGATGGTGTCCGCCGACATCTCCCGGTAGGTGGTGAGCTTGCCGCCGGTGACCGAGACCACGCCGCTGGGCGACGCCACCACCTTGTGGCGGCGGGAGAGATCGGCGGTGCGGCCGGTGGAACCGCTCTTGACCAGCGGTCGGAGACCGGCCCACGTGCCCACGACGTCCTTGTCGGTGATGCCGGTGAACTTCATGGCCCCCAGCAGGTAGTCGACGTCGTCCCGGGTCACCGCCGGGTCCTCGTTCGACCCGTCGTAGTCCGTGTCGGTGGTGCCGATGTAGGTGAGGTCGCCCCACGGCACCACGAACACGGCCCGCTTGTCCTTCGGCACCGGGACCACCACGGCGATGTCGTTGCGGATCTTCGACCACGGGACGGTGATGTGGATGCCCTTGGCCGGGCGGATCGAGTCCGGGTCGGCGCCCTCGTCGAGGGTGCGGACCTCGTCGGACCACACGCCGGCGGCGTTGACGATCGCCTGGCACCGCACCTGGATCTCCTGGCCGTCGGCCACGACGGTGGCGCCCGAGACCCGGCCCTGGCCGTCCTTGGTGATGCCGGTGAGCGCGGTGCCGTTGACGGCGACCGCACCGAACTCGATGGCGGCCGTGCGCGCCACGGTGAGGCTGAGGCGGGCGTCGTCGACGGTGGCGTCGTAGTACAGGTACGACGAGGCGATCTTGTCCTTGGGGAGCGTGGGCATGTGGGCCAGCGCCTGCTCGGGGGAGAGCCGCTCGTGGAACTTGCCGATGCGGGCGCCGCCCGTGAGGTCGTACATCCACATGGAGGCGCCGAGCGCCCGGGCGAGCTTCTTGTTGATGACACCGCCCGAGCCGCTGAACACCGGGAGCAGGAAGGGGAGCAGCTTCACCAGGTGCGGCGCGTTGTGCCGCAGGCGCTGGCGCTCGGCGAGTGCTTCGTACACGAGGCGGACCTCGCCCTGCTGCAGGTAGCGCAGGCCGCCGTGGGCCAGCTTCGACGACTTCGACGACGTGCCCGAGGCGAAGTCATCCCGCTCGATCAGCGCCGTCCGCAGGCCGCGCGAGGCCGCGTCGAGCGCAGCCCCCACGCCCGTGATCCCCCCGCCGACGACCAGCACGTCGAACGGGTCGTCACCGAGTCGGCGCAGCGCCTCGGCCCGGTCGAACCAGGAGGGGCCGGTCATGAGGAGGCTCGCATGGCGGGGACGGTGCGCATGGGTCCGATCCTACGGTGAGGGGCCTGTCACCGGGCCAGTGGTGTGGCGCACGACCGCGTGTCGCTGCCCGATGCCCGATCTGCGCTGGACCGGCGCACGGCCAGGAACCTGGGGTCCGGTGTGGACACCCCGGGAGGCGGGCGACCATACTCGACCCTTCGTACGGGACCCCTCCCACCAGGCCGCAATCCCTGGTGCCACCAGCTCCCGTCGAACCTGGTGCGGTCCATTCGGGCCGCGTCGTCATCTGACCGGAGCCCGTCGAGGGAGTGACCCTCCAACATGAACTTGTCCTGGCGAACGAAGGCGGCCTGCCACGGCCTCGACCCGCAGGCCTTCTATCCGGAGACCGATGACGAGGCCGAGACGGCCAAGGCGGTCTGTGCGGTGTGCCCGGTCCAGGGCGCGTGCTTGGAGTACGCCTTGACCCGTCGCGAGAAGGAAGGCGTCTGGGGCGGCTGCACCGAACGGGAGCGCCGCCGCATCATCCGCCAGCGCCGACGGACGGCCTGATCGTGTTCGCCGTCCGCCGCATCCGGGCCGACGAGGGGCTGCGCCTCCGGTCCATCCGCCTCGCGGCACTGGCCGACGCGCCCGGCGACGCCACCACCACGCTCGCCCGGGCCGAGGCCCGGAGCGAGGACCACTGGATGGAGGCGGCGGTCGCCAACTCGTCCGGCGCCCTCCAGGCCACGTTCTTCGCCGAGCCCACCGACGACCAGGGGACCGTGCTCGACGGCGAGCCGTGCGGGCTCCTGGGCGCCTACGCCAACGAGACCGGCATCGTGAACCTGGTGGGCCTCTGGTCCGCCCCCGGCCACCGCGACATCGGGGTGGCCTCGGCGCTGCTGCAGGCGGTCGCCGAATGGGGCTCGACCATCGGCGCCGACCGCCTGCGGATGTGGGTCGTCGAGCGCAACGAGTTCGCCCGGGCGTTCTGGACGAAGGAGGGCTTCGAGCCCACCGGCGCCCGCATCCCCTACGAGCTGGACCCGCGGCTGGACCAGGTCGCCATGGTCCGCCAGCTCTGACCCGGCCCGCCGGTGTGGGGACCGGCGTGGACGGTCCGGTACCGTCCGGGGCCATGGACTTCGAGCTCTCTGAGGAACTGGCCGCGCTCCAGGAGACGGTGCGGCGCATCGCCCAGGACAAGGTCAAGCCCCGTGCCCGGGAGATCGACGAGTCCGGCGAGTACCCGCAGGACCTCTTCGACGTCTTCCGCGACGCCGCAGTCCTCGGGCTGTGCATCCCGGAGGAGATGGGCGGCTCCGGCGCCGGGATCCTCGGCCTGACCATCGCCATCGAGGAGGTCGCCAAGTACTCGAACACCGCGGCCCTCATGCTCCTGCTCACCCGCCTCCCCACCGGACCGGTGATGATCGCCGGGTCGAAGGAGCAGACCCAGAAGTACATCGCGCCGATCGCCGACGGTTCCCAGCGCGCCGCGTTCTGCCTGAGCGAGCCCCAGGCGGGCTCCGACGTGATGGGCATGCGCACCAAGGCGGTCCAAGACGGCGACGAGTGGGTGCTCAACGGCACCAAGTGCTGGATCTCCGGCGTCGTGCAGGCGGACTGGTACACCGTCTTCGCCAAGACGTCCGACGACGTGACCGAGCGCAACCACAACTCGATCTCCGCGTTCATCGTGGAGCGGGGCTGGGACGGCGTCGAGGTCGGGTCCACCGACCGCAAGATGGGCGTGCGCGGCGTCGACACCGGCGAGCTGCTGCTCACCAACGTACGGGTCCCGGCCGAGAACGTGATCGGCGAGATCGGCGGCTTCCAGCTCGCCATGCAGGGGCTCAACTCGATGCGCCCGATCGTTGCCGCACGCGGCATCGGCCTCGCCGAGGGCGCCCTCATGTACGCCACGGAGTACGTGAAGGAGCGCGCCGCGTTCCGCAAGACCATCGCCGACATGCAGGGCATCCAGTGGGAGATCGCCAAGCTCGCCACCGAGATCGAGGCCGCCCGGCTGCTCACCTACCGGGCCGCCGCCATGGCCGACGCCGGACGCTTCCAGAAGGAAGACGTGCCGTACCTGTCGATGTGCAAGTACTACGCCACCGAGGTGGCGGTGAAGGCGTCCAACCTGAGCCTCCAGATGCTCGGCGCCGCCGGGTACATGAAGGACCACATGACCGAGCTGTACTACCGAGACGCGAAGCAGCTGACCATCGTCGAGGGCACGTCGCAGGTCCAGCTCGGCCTCATCGCACGTGGTGTCCTCGCCAAGGACCTCTGGTGGGACTGAGGCGGGCCCCGGGCTCGGCTCCCGTTGCGGTGAAGGGCTCGCCCGCCCTCCACCTGTTCCTCGCGGTGATCTGCCTCATCGGGCTGGTGGAGCGCGCCGCCGCCGCCCTGCACGGCCGCGGGCTGGGCGGCTCGGGTTGGGCCTGGGCCAGCGCGGCGGTGATGCTCGCCGGCGTGGTGGTCTGCGCCCGGTCGTTCGTGCTGGCGCGGCGAGCGCGAGGCGCCACCGCCCCGGCGGCCACCGCCACCGCCACCGCCTGATCCCCGTCCGGTCTGGCAGGCTCGCGCCGTGCCGTTCGGGACGATCATGGCGTCGGGGTGGGCCTCCGGCGTGGACCAGTACGGCACCGTGCGCACGGTGCGGCGGCGCTGGCAGGAGCGTCGAGCGGCCAGCAGGCAGGTGACGGCGACGTGAGCGGCGAGCCCCTGCCGGGCCGGCTGGTCACGGCCACCGCTCCGGTGAGGGTGGCCGACGTCGGCGGCTGGACCGACACCTGGTTCGGGTCCCCGGGCCGCGTGTGCCACCTGGCCGTCGGACCCGGCGTCACTGCCGAGGTGGCGGTCGGAGGCCCGGTGCGCGGCTCGACGGCCGAGGCCGACCGATGGCCCGTCGTCGTGGACCTGGCGTCGATCGGCACGGCGCCGTACGGCATCGGACCGGGGTCGTCGGGCTGGTCGACGCCCACCACGGGCGGCCACCCCCTGATCGAGCACGCCATCGGGGCCGCCCTCGAGCGGACCGCTCCGCCGGAGGGTCTGAGCACGTGGGTGACCGTGACCTCGAACGTGCCGGCGGGGGCGTCGCTGGGCACGTCGGCGGCGGTCGTGGTGGCCGTCATCGCCGCGCTCGATGCCGCCATCGGTGGGGGAACGCTCCTGCCCGAGGAGATCGCCCGGCTCGCCCATCAGGTGGAGACCGAGCGGGCGGGCCGCCAGTCCGGCGTGCAGGACCAGTGGGCCGCGGCCGTCGGCGGATGCGGGCTGCTCGCGGTCGGCCCGTACCCCGATGTCCGCCACGAGCCCATCGCCGTCCCCGACCGGGCGCTCGCCGATCTGCGGCACCGGCTGGTGACCGTGGTGTTCGGGCCCCACGACTCGTCGCTGGTCCACGGGGAGGTCATCAACGCGATGGTGGGGTGCAGCGGTGTGGAGCACGACCGGGCCCGCGGTGCCCTCCGGCGGCTGTCGATGCTCGCCGGCGATGCCGCCGCCGCCCTGGCCGACGGGGCGGTCGACCAGTGGGGCGAGGTCCTGGTGGCGTCGACGGAAGCCCAGCGCGAGCTCCACGCCGGTCTCGTCGGACCGGCCCACCAGGCCGCCATCGCCATCGCCCAGCAGCACGGGTCGGTGGGCTGGAAGGTCAACGGTGCCGGTGGCGTCGGCGGCTCGCTCACGGTCCTGGCCTCGCCCGACCGTGCCGGCGCGCTCCGGACGGCGCTCGCCGCCGCCGGCAGCGGCTGGCAGGTCGTGGACCTCGAGCCCGTCCGCGGCGGCGTGGCGGTCGGCTGACCCCTCCGGGGCTCAGCCCGCGCGCACGGCTGCTTCCTTCTCGGCGCTGATGGCCCGCACCAGTTCGAGGATGGCGGGGTCGGCCTTGCTCGGTGCGCCGCTGTCGTAGGGCGGCTGGGGGTCGTACTCGATCCCGAGCTGGATGGCCTGCGAGACCTCCGGGCCCCACACCTCGGCGACGAGGGTGAGAGCCAGGTCGATGCCGGCGGAGACGCCGGCCGCGGTCCAGACCTTCCCCTGCTGCACCACCCGCCGCTCGGTGGGCGTGGCGCCGTAGGTGGCCAGCTCGTCGTAGGCGAACCAGTGGGTCGTCGCCTCGAGGCCGTCGAGCACGCCCGCCGCTCCGAGGAGCAGGGCACCGGTGCACACCGATGTGGTGTAGGTGGTGTGCTCGTGCGCCGAGGCGATCCACCCGACGATCGGATCCCGGTCGCGGGCCAGCTTGCGGGTGATGAAGCCACCGGGGACGAGCAGCAGGTCCGGCCGGTCGACCTCGGCGAAGGTGTGCTCGATGTCGAGGTGGAGCAGCCCGTTGTCGTCGGAGAGCCGCCCGGTCTCGGCGGCGCACAGCACCACCTCCACCCCGGGCACCTGGGTCAGCACCTGGTACGGGCCGATGGCGTCGAGGGCGGTGAACCCGGGGTAGAGGCCGATGGCGATCTGCATGGGGTGGTGCTCCTCTGGAAGGTGACCCGGTTGGGTGGGTCAGGCGGGGTGCGGGCGAAGTGCTGGCGATACCGGTCGGGGGGGGGGTGCCGACGCGGCGGACGAAGGCGCGGTGCAGCGTCTCGGCGTGCTTCAGGCCGACGCGTCCGGCGATGGCGGCGACGGTGAGATCGGTGGTCTCCAGGAGACGGCGGACCGCCTCGACCCGGAGCTCCTCGACGTGCACGGCGGGGGTGGTGCCCGTCTCGGCCCGGAAGGTGCGGGCGAACGAGCGGGGGCTCATGCCGGCCCGCTGGGCGAGGCGGTCGACGGTGAGATCCTCGTCGAGGTGGTCCGGGAGCCAGCGCTGGACCTCGACGACGGCCGGGGTGCGGGCGGCCTGGGCCTGGAGCTGGGCGCTGAACTGGGCCTGGCCGCCGGGTCGCCGGGCGAACACCACCAGCCATGCCGCCACCTCGTGGGCCACCTCGGGCCCGTGGTCGGCTTCGACGAGCGCCAGTGCCAGGTCGATCCCGGCGGTGACGCCGGCGGAGGTCCAGCGGTCGCGGTCGTGGACGTAGATCTGGTCGGGGAGCACCTCGATCGCCGCGCTGGTCTCGGCCAGCAGGTCGCACGACGCCCAGTGGGTGGTGGCCTGGAAGCCGTCGAGCAGGCCCGCCGCACCCAGCACCAGCGCGCCGGAGCAGACCGACGTGATGCGCCGGGCCCGTCCGGCCAGGTCCCGGATCTTCGCGAGGAAGGCGTCGTCGGTCATCAGCGGCCGGGTGCCCCGGCCGCCGACCACGAGCAGGGTGTCGAAGTGGTCCCGCAGAGCGTCGAGCGGGGCATCGGCGCCGATCTCGACTCGGCTGGTGGTCTGCACCCGTCCGCCGCCGGGCGTGGCGACGACCGTGCGGTACGCACCGCCCCCGACCACGCGGTCGGCGGCATCGAACACCTCGAGCGGCCCCGCGAGGTCCAGCAGCTGGAGCTGGTCGAAGGCGACCAGGACGACGGTGCGGGGCTCGCTCACGAGGTCAGTGTGCGCCACGCCCGCAGTGGCCGCAATGACAAGATCCTGACGATCCCTGCCACCGGGTGAATCGGCAAGGGGGAGGGCGCAGCAGCTGACATGCTGTCGGCCATGACGGCAACGTGGGACGAGACCGGCGGCTGGGCGAAGGTGCTGGGGACCCTCACGCAGCGCGGGGACCTCGACCGGGCCACGGCCGCGGCGGCGATGGGGGAGATCCTCGACGGCAACGCCACGCCCGTGCAGATCGCCGGCTTCATCGTGGCCCTGCGGATGAAGGGCGAGACCACCGACGAGCTCATCGGCCTGGTCAACGCCATGCTCGACCGCTCGGTGCGGGTGGAGCTCGACGACCCCGAGGGCGTCATCGACCTGGTCGGCACCGGCGGCGACCGGTCCCACAGCATCAACGTGTCCACCCTCGCCGCGCTGACCGTGGTGGGCGCCGGCGGCCGGGTCTGCAAGCACGGCAACCGGGCTGCGTCCTCATCGAGCGGCACCGCCGACGTGCTCGAAGCGCTGGGCGTGGCGTTCGACCTCGGACCCGAAGGCGTGGCCCGGTGCGTGCGCGACGCCGGCATGGGCTTCTGCTTCGCGCCCCGCTACCACGGCGCCATGCGCCACGCCGGCCCCACCCGCAAGGAGCTGGGGGTCCCGACGGTGTTCAACTTCCTCGGCCCGCTGGCCAACCCGGCGCGGGTCCGGCGGCAGGTCACGGGCGTGGCCGACGGCGCCATGGCCGAGCGCATGGTGCAGGTCCTGGCGGCCAACGGATCCGAGCGGGCCCTCGTCGTGTTCGGCCACGACGGCCTCGACGAGCTGACCACCACCACCACCTCCACGGTCCACGAGCTGCGCGACGGCGAGGTCCGCACCTACGACATCGACCCGGCCGACCACGGGATCGCACGCACCACCCTTGACGCCCTGCGCGGCGACGATCCGGCCACCAACGCCCGCCTGGCCGAGATCATCTTGGCCGGGACCCCGGGTCCGGGCTTCGACATCGTGGCCCTGAACGCCGCGGCCGGGCTGCTCGCGGCCGGTCTGGTGGAGACCT
The DNA here is from genome assembly GCA_025463265.1 of Ilumatobacteraceae bacterium. GTDB lineage: Bacteria > Actinomycetota > Acidimicrobiia > Acidimicrobiales > Iamiaceae > Aquihabitans. Next base: position 3,513 of record JAOBWH010000186.1, on the reverse strand, counting down.
GGGCCGACGGCATCGAGGCGTCCCGGGCGTCGCTCAGCGAGGGCCGGGCCGCCGCCGCCCTGGAGCGGCTGATCGCCGAGTCCCAGGCCGCCAAGGCGGCCGAGCCCGCCTGACCGTCAACCGCCGTGCGCCCGTCGGGTGGGCACCAGCGTGCGGGCCGCTACTCGCCGATGTCCCAGAGGGCGTCGAGGTCCCGCTTCGAGTACGCCTGGAACGCCACCATCGTCCGGGTCTCGACGATGCCGGGCAGCGCCGCCACCCGCCGGGTCACCACCTCGGCGAGATCGTCGTGGCGGGCGACGCGCACGATGGCGATGAGGTCGACCTCGCCCGCCACCGAGTACACCTCGGCGATCCCGTCGACGTCGGTCAGCTCGTCGGCCAGTGCGGCCACCCGCGCCGGCTCCGCCCTGATCAGCAAGAACGCGTGCACCATGTCGGCGGACCCTACCGGGACGGTCGCGACGCGACCTGGGTGGCCTGGACCCGGGCGGCATCGACCGGCGTGGCGGCCGGGGCGAGGCCGGCCTGCTCGTCGAGCTGCTGGAGGATGCGGTGGGCCTCGGCCAGGCGCTCGACCTGTCCGGTGACGTCGGTGATGTCCGTGGCGCCGTGGTCGCGGCTGCCGGCGAGGACCGCCGAGGTGCGGGCCTGGGTGCTCACCGAGACCAACCGGACGCAGGCGACCTCGGCCTCCGACACCGAGTGCGCCAGCTGGGCGAGGTGCGCTCGTCGGACGGCGGAGGGCAGCCCGGCGGTGCGGGCCACCTGCACGTCGAGGTTGACGGCCTGCTGGCGGAGCTCCTCGGCGAGGGCCACCATGGCCGGCTGCTCCACCGGCCTGCGCAGCTTCTTGGTGGGCACGCGGTGGTCGGCGGCGACCGTGCCCGCCGTGCGGCCGACCTTCGCCAGGCGACGGTGCAGGCGCGGTGCGCCCCGCGGGTCCGCCAGCCAGGTCACCGGAGCCGGCGTCGGCACCTTGGGGTCCACCCGGTGACGGCGGTTGATGCGGTGGCGGACGAGCAGCGCCAGGATGCAGCACGCCAGCACGATCGCGCCGGCGAAGCCGAGGAACGAGACCAGGAACCAGTTCACCGCCTGAAGGGTACCGGGGGTTCGAACGAGGGCAATGGCGGCCCGGTGGGCACGAGCGACCCGTCGGCGTGGATCACCCGGATGCGGTGGCCGTACCGGTCGATCCACTGGGCGACGCAGGCCAGCTCGTCGGCGAGCGCCTTGGGGAGCGGGGCACCGGGGGCCGAGGCGTCACCGGGGGCCGGGGCCTCGAGCGAGTCCGGGGCGGACGGGTCGAGGTCCAGGGGGAGGGGGACCGCGGCGATGCCGTGCTTGGTGACGGTCCAGGTCCGCAGGAGACGGCCGCGCAGGAGCTCCGCCCGGGAGCTCCCATCCACCTCCATGACCACCCGCCCGGCCCGTCGCAGCGTGTCGAAGCGCTGCTGGCGCTTGAGCGCGGTGGCAAGGGCGGCGGCGCGGTCGCGCATGTCGGCGGCCTCCTCGAAGCGCTCCTCGGCGGCGAGGGCGTGCATCTTGGCCTCGAGGGGGCCGAGCAGCACCGCTGGATCCTCCAGCAGGCCGCGGCGGACCGTGGCGACGAGCTGGGCGTACGCCGCCTCGGTGATGGCGCCGGCGCACGGGCAGGTGGACACCCCGAGCTGGGCGGGTGCGCAGGGACCGCTGCGATCGGCCCGGCCGGGCGTCCCGGTGCAGCGTCGCAACGGCACCGCGGTCTCGATCGCCTCCGCCACCCGCTTGGCGGCCTTGGCCGACGGGAGCGGGCCCAGGTAGAGCGCCCCGTCGTCGCGGATGGCCTTCACGACCGACAGCCGGGGGAAGGCCTCGTCGGTGAGCTTCAGGTAGCTGTAGCGGCGCCAGGTCGTGGACTGGCGGTTGAACCGCGGTTCGAGCCGGTGGATGAGCCGCACCTCCAGCACGGCGGCCTCCAGCGGGCTCGGGCACACGACGTGGTCGATGCGCTCGACCTCCCGCAGCAACTGGCCCACCTTCCGCCGGTCATCGCCGGAGAAGTACGACCGGACCCGGGACCGGAGGTCCGTGGCCTTGCCGACGTAGAGGGTCCGGCCGCCGCCGTCGCGGAACAGGTAGACGCCGGGCTTGCGCGGCAGGCGGTCCGTGAGGCGGAGCTTGGCGGCCTGCGGGTGCGCCGCCATGGTGGGCAGGTCGATCAGGTCGTCGAGCCCGCAGACCCCGAACGCGGTGGCCCGCTCGATGAGCAGGTGGAGCAGGTCACCGGTGGCGAGGGCGTCGTCGAGCGCCCGGTGGCTCGGGCGGTTGGGGAGCCGGAAGCGGTCGGCCAGGGTGCCGAGGCGGCAGTTGGGCACCTCGTCGCGCACGAGCCGGCGGGCCAGGCGGAGGGTGTCGAGCACCCGGTTGGCCAGCTTGGGCCGCCCCGAGCGCTCCATGGCCGCGTTGAGGTACCCGAGGTCGTAGCGCACGTTGTGGCCGACGATGACCGCGTCGCCCAGGAACTCGAGGAACGTGGGCAGCACCTCGTCGGGCGGGGGAGCGCCCGCCACCATCGACTCCGAGATGCCGGTGAGCCGGGTGATCTGGAGCGGGATGGAGTGGCCGGGGTTCACGAAGGTGCGGAACGTGGCGAGCCGCTCGCCGCCGCACACCTTGACCGCCCCGATCTCGGTGATGCCCCCATCGGCGGCGGTCCCGCCGGTGGTCTCCAGGTCCAGGACGCAGAACACGACCTCGCTGAGCGGCGTCCCCAGGTCGTCGAAGCTGCGCTGCATGGGCCGAACCTACCGAACACCTGTTCCGCGAACAAGTGTTCTGTCGGGCGACGGTTCGTGCTGGACCCGGGGGGACATCCGGCCCCAGCTGCGACGGGCGGCTGGCTGACCCTCGGCGGTCGCCCGGTACGATCTGCTGCGTGTCCTCTCCAGCTCGCTACCGGTGCACGTCCTGCGGGAACCTGACCCGCTTCGACGTCACGTCGACCCGGCGCACGCGCTCCTACCACCACTACACCGTGGGCGGTGAGCTCTCCGTCGAGGACGAGCAGGTGCTGGAGGAGACCCTCGAGTCGGTGGAGTGCCGCTGGTGCGGCGCCGCCGGCGTGGTCGAAGTGCTCGACGAGTCCGTCGACACCGCCGTCGAGGGCTGAGCCTCGCCACCGGGTCCCGTCGTCGACCCGAAGGCCATCCGGTCGGCCTGCCGCCTGGCGGTCGCGGTCGCCCAGGAGGGCGAGCAGGCGGACCCCCGCGTCGCCGCGCCCGTCGCGCTGCGCCCGGTCCTCGGGTTCTCGCGCCTCTCGGCGGCCGCCTACTCGGTGATCGCCCGGGTCATCGACGACGACGGCGTGTTCCGGGCGCGGGTGGCCGAGGCCGCCGACGAGGCCGAGCTGGGCCGGGCGGGCTGGCTCTGGCTGCACCGGCCCGTCGGCTGGCTCGACGATCCGGCGGTCCGCGGCACGCCGGGAGCAGCGGCGCTGACCGGGGACGAGGCCCGAGCCGCCACCAGCCC
>JAOBWH010000172.1 GCA_025463265.1 Ilumatobacteraceae bacterium | reverse complement strand
CTCCCCCACCTGGCCCGTCGCGAGGGGCAGCGAGCACCACGCGGTCGGGGGCCCGGAAACTGGCACCGGTCACCGCTCGCGCCGACCGGCCCGGACGGGCCCTGCGGGTGCACCGCACCGACGGGCGCCTGGACCTGACCCCTCCCCCACCCGGCACCCTCTCCCCAGAGGCCACGAAGGTGCATGCGACCCAGCACGCCCTCCTCGCCGCGATCAAGCACGGGCGAGACGAGGTGGCAGCACGGTGCAGCGCACGCGAGCACGAGCTCCACGCGCTCAGCGAGCGCATCACCGCCCTCGGGAACTACGCGGCCAGCACCGAGAACACGGTCAAGTCCGTCGCGAGCAGCGGCAAGAAGTCCGCCAGCGCGCTCCGCTCGGCGCGCGAACAGGCGGGGACGTCCGCAGCCGCGGTGGACGCCGAGTGGGTGCCCGCCCCCGATCCCGATGCGGCTGCCGCCGGCCGAGGCCACGTCGTCATCGACCCCTCCGTGATCGCCGCCGCCCAGGCGCTGCAGAACGCGGGCAACGAAGCCCGCTCTCGGATGACGAGAGGCATGTTCGCTGCGGCGACGGCCAAACCCGAGCTCGTCCGCATCCTGGTCAAGCTCATCCAGATCGGCCACGGAGCGAGCCAGCAGGCGGCCATGTTGTCTGCCCACCGCGACGCCCTGCAGCAGTACCACGACCAGACCGTCCAGACCGCGGCCGCCCAGCTCGAGGCCGCGGTGACGGCCCTCCACCGCAGCGCCCGAGCCGCCACCGACGCCTGCCCTCCTCCGGCGCGTCGCGGCTGGAACCCGGCGGACTGGAACGGATGGACCCCGAGCGATGCCGTCACGCCCGTCCACCTCGGAACGCTCACGTCACCCCGCGAAGATGCCATGCGCGAGTTCTCGGGGCTCCCGAGCGATGTCATCGGCCTCACCCAGGACATGCGCCTCGTGGGCGGCATCCGCCTGGAGCACGACACGGCCCACAAGCCCCAGGCGCTGTCGGCGGCCCGCTCGCTCGTGGCCCGCCTCCTCGCCTCCACTCCACCGGGCAAGTCCCGCTTCACGTTCTTCGATCCGCTCGGGCTGGGCGAGGCGGTCGCGCCCTTCCTCGCCTTGGCGGATCACGATCCCAAGCTCATCGACAGCAAGGTCTGGAGCGCACAGGACGGCCTCCGCAGCCGCCTCGAGGACTACACCGCGCACATCGAGGTGGTCATCCAGAAGTACCTGCGCGGGGAGTACGACTCCATCGAGGACTTCAACATCGAGGCGGGCGAGATCGCCGAGCCGTACCGGTTCCTGTTCGTCTTCGACTTCCCGTCCCAGTTCGACGAGCCGTCCATGCACCAGCTCTGCCGGATCATCGAGAACGGTCCGCGGTGCGGCGTGTACACGGTGGTGCTCGCCAACCGAGACGTGCCCGCCGCTCACGGTGTCAGCATCGCGGGCCTGCCGAACACGATGGTCGGCCTCCCCGGCGACAGCGCCATCGCCCTGAACCTGAGCTCGAGCGAGCGCGTCGTCCAGAACTTCGCGTTCGACGCCGATCCGATCGCCACGCTCGGGCCCGAGCGCGGCCAGGACGTGATCGACAGCATCGTCGACGCGGTCGGCCGGGCCGGCCGAGGTGCCGACAACGTGAAGGTCGACCTCGGACGGACGCTCGATCTCCACGGCGAAGCGGTCCGCTCTGGCGTGCGAGCGGACCTGCCCGGTGGCAGCCAGCCAGCGGACATCGACGAGCCCCGCACCTGGTGGAGGAACTCGACCATCGACGCCGTGGCCGGCCCGATCGGCCAGAGCGGGGCTCGCGATGCCGCGATGCTGCGTCTCGACTCCGAGATCCTCTCGGGCGTGCTGCTGGTCGGGCGACCCGGCGCCGGCAAGTCCACCCTGCTGCACAGCTACATCGGCGGCCTGACCACCCTGTACAGCCCCGAGGAGCTCGAGCTCTACCTGATCGACTTCCGTGAGGGTGTCGAGTTCAAGGCCTATGCCGAGCACGGGCTCCCCCATGCCCGGTGCGTCGCGGTCCAGAGCGAACGCGAGTTCGGCGTCAGCGTCCTGGAGTCGATCGTCATCGAGATGCGGCGGCGCGCCGAGCTCATCCGGGCGACCGGTGGAGCCCAGACGTCGTTCCGTCGGCTGCGCGAGTCGCTCGGGACGCCGCTGCCGCGCGTCGTCCTCGTGTTCGACGAGTTCCACGTCCTCTTCGCCGAGAGCGACAAGATCGGGGCGCGCGCCTCCGACCTGCTGGAGACGATCATCCGCCAGGGCCGAGGCTTCGGCGTGCACGTCGTCCTGGGCTCGCAGTCGCTCGCCGGGCTCGACGCACTCGGCCGTCACGTCCTCCAGCTGCTTCCGATCCGGATCCTGCTGCCCAGTTCGGAGGCGGATGCCGCCACCGTGCTCGGCGAGGGGAACGACGCCTGGCGCCTCCTCTCCCGGCGTGGCGAGGGGATCTTGAACAACTCGGGCGGGGCCTCGGAGGGAAACGTGCCCTTCCAGGCGGCCTACGAGGAGGAGGACGACCGCCTCCGCCGGCTGGACCAGCTGCGCGCACTTGCGGACGGGGGCGGGTTCACCCGCCGCCCCGTCGTGTTCGAGGGCTACGGGGCGGCGCGCTTCGAGGACGAGTCGGCCGTTGCCGTGGCCCGGTCGTTCGCGGGTGCCTCGCCGTTCGCCGTTCCGCTCAGGATCGGCCGGCCCATGACCCTGCAGGGCCCGGTCGACATCGTGCTGCGCCGCGAGTCGGGCGCCAACGTCATGGTGGTCGCCAAGGCGACCAGCGACGTCCCCCTCGGCCTGCTGGTCTCGATGGCCGCCACCGCGACGGTGTCACCGGCCCGCCCGATCATCGATGTCGTGGACTTCACCTCCATCGATGAGGGCACCGACGAGGCGCTGGGTCCCCTGGCCTCCCACGAACGCCTCACGATCAGCCGGCGGAGCCAGGGCATCAAGGTCATCGAGGCGCTGGCGCTGGAGGTCGACCGCCGAGTCGAGGAGGACGACCTGCGAGCTCCCGCCCGGCTCCTGTTCCTCCACGGCCTCCACCGAGCCCGGGACCTGGACCCCGAGGCCACCGTGGTCGATGCGTTCTCCCCCGCGCCCACCGACGACATCGTCACCGTCCTGCACCGCATCCTCCGCAACGGCCCCGAGGTCGGCGTGCACGTGGTCGCATGGGCCGACACCGTCGCCTCGCTGGAGCGCAAGCTCCCCCGTGCCGCCCAGCGCGAGTTCGGACAGCGCGTCGCCGGCCAGATGAGCCGCGACGACTCGGCGACGTTCGTCGACGGCGAGATGGCCTCGGTCCTCAAGACCCATCAGGTCGTGGTGCTCGACGACGAGACCGGTACGCAGGTGCGGGCGTCGACCTACACTCCGCCGCCGAGCGACTGGCTGTCGAGCCTGCTCGCAGAGGGAGGACGATGATGGGTGGAGCACACGGCAACCCCGAGGACCTGAAGCGGTTCGCCAAGCAGCTGCGGGACACCCGCATGCAGGTCGACCAGTTGGGCAAGGGCCTGACCAGGACAATGGGGAGCTTGGACTGGAACGACTCGGTCAAGACCAAGATCGACGCCGACGTCTCGGCCGTCGTGAAGGGCCTCCAGCGCTTCGGCTCGCAGCTCGACGAGCATGCTCGAGCGGTGGACACCAAGGCCGCACAGCTGCGCACCTACCTCGGTCGCTGATCCCTCAGCAAGCGAAGGGGCCTGTTCATGACCGGTGATCTGGTCCACAACCGGCAGGAGGCGATCGCCATCGCCAGCCGGGCGCTCTCCCGGTTCCGCGATGCGGCCTCGGCCGAGCTGCACGCCTTCGACAGCGAGCTCGCCGCCGCGCTCGATGAGGCCCAGACGGAGCTCGCCGTCCGCGAACGGGAGCTCCAAGCGGCGCGCGACGCCCTTGCCGCTGCGGGCGACGAGGACCGGGCCGCCTGCCAGCGGCGCGTCGACATCGCCCAGCAGCAGGTGGCCGTGGCTCGGCGGGTCATCGACACCATCCAGGGGGAGATCGACCGGTTCCGCTCGCGCGGCCGGGGCTACCGCAGCGCGACCGAGGACCATGCTCTGCGCGGACAGGCCCTGCTGCGGACCCTCGACGTGGACCTGGACCGGTACCTCCGAGCCACCTCGGGCGGAACGGGCGGCGGAGGGGTCGGCGCCGAGGGCGGAGGCGGAGCCATGCCGTCGGCAGGGGTCGATCCCTTGGGTACCGCCCTCGCCAGCCATGGCCTGGAGATGGTCGACCTCGACCAGGTGGACTTCTCCGACAACCCCATCATCAGCTGGACCCACGCCACGCCGGAGGACATCGGCTGGGCGGTCGAACGGTGGGACACGGTGGTCAGCAAGGTCGTCGCCCGCGGCGGGACCCTCGAGGAGCTCGACGCCCGCGATGCTCGCGAGGGAACGGTCGGCACGCGACGCCGCCTCGGCGGCGTGTGGGACATGTTCCTCGGCGACGCCTCGCGCATCACCGTCTCGGCGCGCGCCGACGGCTCCCTCGACGTGGGCGACGGGCGCCACCGCATCGAGGTGGCCCGCTCGCTCGGCGTCCGCTCGCTTCCGATGCACGTCCGGCGAGGGCCCTCGTGAGACCGCTCGGTGATGCGAGCGATCGGCTGAGCCAGTCCTGCCGGTCACTCGAGCGGGAGTGGGATCACTCGAGCGGCGCGTGGCGCGACGCGCGCCAGCAGGAGTTCGAGCGCACGATCATCACCCCGATCCTGCGTGACACCTCGACGATGGTGCGGGAGATGGAAGCGGCGGCGGAGATCGTCGCCGGCGCCCTCCGCCTGCTCTGACGGAGAGACCACCTGCACATCGGCCGCGCCTCATCCGACGGCCCCGGTACCGTGACGGCATGCGGCCCCCGATCCTTGCGATGAGTGCGTTGTTGGTCTCGCTGAGCCTGCTGGGCGCGTGCTCGGACGGCAGCGAGCCGTCACGTTCCGCAGCGACGAGCTCCTCCACCACGGTGGCCGAGAAGCGATCGGGAACGTTCCGCTCCCTGACGTACAACGTCGCCGGGCTCCCGCAGGGCATCAACGCAGATCAGTTCCCCGAGCAGAACATCCCGCAGATCAGCCCCCTGTTGAACGACTACGACGTGGTCGTGGTCCAGGAGGACTTCGCCTACACCGATCTCCTTCGTGCAGACATCGACCACGAGTTCCAGACCGAACCACACCCGGGACCCGCCGAGCTGAACCCGATCAAGCGTGAAGGGGCCGGCGTCGGTGATGGGCTGAACGTCTTCTCCCGGTTCCCCCTCGGTGATGTCGAGCGCGTGCCGTGGACGGGGTGCGGAGCGGCATCGGGAGATTGCCTGGCGCTCAAGGGCTTTGCCGCCACCACCCTCGGCCTCGACGAAGGCGTGACCCTCGACCTGTACACCGTCCACCTCGAGGCCGGCGGCGAGGACTCGGCGCTGCGAGGTGCCGATCTCGATCAACTGGCGAAGCGCCTCGCGGACGAAGAAGGCGCGGTGATCCTGGGAGGCGACTGGAACCTCAACTACGCCGATGATCCTGATGGCGACCAGCTCCGAGGCTTCCTCGAAGAGACCGGTCTTCGTGACGTCTGTGACGTCATCGACTGCGGATCCGATGACGACGTCATCGACCGGTTCCTCTTCCGGAGCGGCGACGACCTCCAGATCGAGCCCACAGCCCACCGCTTCGAACGAGACCGCTTCGCCGATGCTCAAGGTGCGCCCCTGAGCGATCACGATCCCCTGGCCGTCGATTGGCGTTGGACCGACCAAGACTGACCGGTGCGCAGCACCACCTCGCCGAGACCGTCGCCCGCCGAGTCAAACGCACAACACCGTCGCCCCTGAGCCGACGTTGGGGGACACGCCGCCGCTCGGCAAGAGGTGGCCTGGTGGCTACATCTCGATCATATGCCGTGATGTATGAGGCAGACGTCGCACGACCCTGCCCGGGGTAGACCGCATGTGTCCATCCGAGCAGGACGGACGCAGCCGTTCACATCCTATGCGGGCTTTCCAGAGACGAGGATCAGCGTCCAGACCGTGACAAACACGACGGGCATACCAAGCGGTGACAGAAGTCCGCCAGCGACCATCCAGCGGCCGCTGGCAACGGTGAGGTGGGGGTGGGCCTCGTCGACTGGGGTACTCGCACCCGCGATCCTCAGCCGCTCCAGTGCGGCGACCGCTGATGCCAAGCTTACGTAGAGGCACGCAGCGGACACGATCGCGACAGCAGGAATGACTTGGAAGACAATTGCGTCGCTAGGGGACTTCGACGCGTATCTGAGTGCCGCAGCCGCAAACATGAATGCTTGCGATGTCATCAGCCATGACATCCGATGGTTGATGAGATTGTCCTCGTGCTCGACCTGTTGCCTTATTTCGTTGTACGGCACCCCTTTGGTGGGGCTGGATTCTTCGGATCGAAGCGCGACGGTGATAGTCGCCAAGCCGATGACGAGGGTTGCCAAGCCTGCACTCAGTGAGATCGTGTACTTCCCCGCATGGGCAATGTCCTGCCAGTGAAGAACCCCAGCGAGTGCGAGTGAGGCAACCAGCGCTGCGGCGGCGGCGCATGCACCAGAGCGCGCCCACCGCCCAAGTGAGCCCTGTGCGTCTTCGACGCTCGATGCGGAGGAATCGCCCTTCGAGAGTTCGAGTCCTCCGGCATCGGCCGAGTCAGGGGTGACGCCCGCCTGGTCGCCCCCTGCGAGTCCGTCACTCCTGCGCTTGATGACCGCGAGGACCATGACTGCACCCAGCGCCCACGCGTTCGCCGTGATGATCGCGACATCTTTGCCGCCGAACCCGTAGACAAGCCAACATGCCAAGCCGGTCCCGAAGGAGCCGAGGTACGCCCACGAGAAGTCCTTGACGGACCTTGTCCTGACCGACTTTCGGACCTGGGGAATCCATCCCGCGGAGGTCAACACAACTGCAAGAAACCCAAAGGTGCCCATATTTCCTCCCCCCGCTGCGAGAGGCGATCCCCCCAGAGGTGAGCTTAGGTGGTCGACCGTCGGCCAAATCCAAGGTCGAGCTGTTCACCTTGATGCAGTCATCCCGGC
>JAOBWH010000096.1 GCA_025463265.1 Ilumatobacteraceae bacterium | reverse complement strand
TAGCGGGCCAGCCCGTCGGCGGCATCGACGAGCGTCCCCACCTCGGCGCCCTCGGGACGGACCCGCGGATCGCCGCCCGATCCGAGTGCGGCCAGCTCGGCCTCGAGCGCGGCCTCCACGTCGTCGCCCAGCTTGCGCCCCCCGGCGGCGAACAGCTTGATGCCGTTGTCGCCGAACGGGTTGTGCGACGCCGAGATCATCGCTGCGGGCACGTGGTCGGCACCGGACAGGAACGCAACGCCGGGCGTGGGGACCACGCCCAGGTCGATGACCTCGACGCCCTCGGTGGCGAGGCCGGCGGCCAGCGCGGCCGACAGGAGCGGCCCCGAGCGGCGGGTGTCTCGTCCGATCAGCCACCGGGCGCCGCCCAGCACCCGCGCCGCCGCTCGGCCCAAGTTGAGCGCCAGCTCCGGGGTCAGCTCCCGGTTCGCCACCCCCCGAACCCCATCCGTCCCGAACTTCAAGCTCATGGGTGTCACCGTAAACGACGAAGGCCGCAGCCCCGAGGGGCTGCGGCCTTCGACCAGATCGGCAGACGATTAGCGCTTGGAGTACTGCGGCGCCTTGCGGGCCTTCTTGAGGCCGTACTTCTTGGATTCCTTCTTGCGATCGTCTCGCGTGAGGAAGCCGGCCCGCTTGAGGACGGGACGGAGCTCGGGGTCGAGCTCGATGAGGGCCCGGGAGATGCCGAGCCGCACGGCGCCGGCCTGCCCGGTGACGCCGCCACCGTGGATGGTGACGTCGATGTCGTAGGACTCTTCGAGCTGGGTGAGCTTCAGCGGCTCGGTGAGGATCATGCGGTGCGTGGGGTTCGGGAAGAAGTTCTCCACGTCACGGCCGTTGATGGTGATGGTGGCCGCAGCGTCGCCCTCGGAGGGGCGGAGGCGGACACGGGCCACGGCTTCCTTGCGGCGACCGGTGGACTGCACGAGGGGCTTGGACACGGGTGGGACTCCTACGCGCTGCGGCGTGCGTGGTCGAGCTCGAGCACCTGGGGCTGCTGAGCGGCATGGGGATGGTTCGGACCGGCGTAGACCTTCAGCTTCTTGAGCTGGGCCCGGCCGAGACGGTTCTTCGGGAGCATGCCGCGCACGGTGTTGCGCACCGCATCTTCCGGCTTCTTCTGCAGGAGGTCGGCGAAGGTCTGCTCCTTGATGCCGCCCGGGAACCCGGAGTGGCGGAACACCTTCTTCTTCTCGGCCTTGCCGGCCGTGAGGACGATCTTCTCGCAGTTGATGATGATGATGTGGTCGCCCGTGTCGATGTGCGGGGCGAACGTGGGCTTGTGCTTGCCACGCAGGCGGGCGGCGACCTCGGTGGCGAGGCGGCCGAGCACGAGGCCATCGGCGTCGATGATCAGCCAGTCGCGCTCGATCTCTGATGCTTTGGGCGTGTACGTGGGCACGGTGCTTCCTTGGATCTGCTGGTCGTGAGCGCGAATCGCCCCGGGGGCGGCTTCGGGCCGAAGGGACACGTTACGGCCCGCTGGTCAGGTGGGGCAAATAGCAGAGCGCGACCTGCGGTTGGTGGACCGCTGGGTCACGGCCGGCTGGGGACGACGCCGAAGGCGACGCCGCCCGATGCGATGGTCCCGGTGTGCATCCCCTCGGCGGTGCCGTGAGGCCGTGACCAGGAGCCGCGCTGCTCGAGCAGGGGCAGGACGCCCTCGCCGAACCAGTAGATCTCCTCGAGGTGCGGGTACCCGGAGAGGATGAACTCGTCGATGCCGAGGGCGGCGTACTCCTCGATGCGGTCCGCGACCTCGGCGTGGCTGCCGACCAGGGCGGTGCCCGCACCGCCGCGGGCGAGCCCGACGCCGGCCCAGAGGTTGGGCGAGACCTCGAGGTTGTCGCGGCTGCCGCTGTGGAGCTCGAGCATGCGCTTCTGGCCCTCGGACTCGGTGGTCTTCATGCGGGCGTGGACCTTGGCGATCTCCTCTTCCGAGATGCCGTCGAGCAGGGCGTTCGCCTCGGCCCAGGCCACATCGGCGGTGTCGCGGCTCACGACGTGGAGGCGGATGCCGAAGCGGGGGGTGCGGCCCTGGGCGGCGGCGAGCTCGCGGACCCGGTCGAGCTTCTCGGCCACCTGCGCCGGGGGCTCCCCCCAGGTCAGGTACACGTCGGCGTGGCGGGCGGCGACGTCGAGCGCAGCGGGCGAGGACCCGGCGAAGTAGACGTCGGGCACCGGGTCGGGCTGGCGGCCGAGGGCACCGCCCTCGACGTGGATGTGCGTGCCCTCGTAGTCGACGACCTCACCGGACCAGAGGGCCCGGACGACGTCGAGGAACTCGCCGCAGCGCACGTAGCGACCGTCCTTGTCGAGCCAGTCGCCGTAGGCGTGCTGCTCGGACGAGTCACCGCCCGTCACCACGTTGAGGAGGAGCCGGCCGTCAGTGTGGAACTGGTACGAGGCCGCCATCTGCGCGGCGAGCGTGGGCGAGGTCACGCCGGGGCGGAAGGCGACGAGGAACTTGAGGCGCTCGGTCCGCTGGGCGAGCGCCGCGGTGGTGACCCAGGCGTCGTCGCACCAGGGACCCGCAGGCGTGAGCGCGGCCTCGAAGCCGAACGCCTCGGCGGCCAGGGAGATCTGGGTGAGGTAGTTGAGCGTCGCGGGACGCTGCCCCCCGGCGGTGCCCGGCACGGGCCGCTCGGGCTCGACGAGCCGGCGTCCGTCCCCGTTGGTGGGGAGGAACCAGTGGAAGGCGATCGACATGGGGTCCACCCTGGGGATGCGGCGACGGTCTGCGGCGTCAGACCGATGGAGTATGGGGGCCGGGTTCGAGCAGCGTCAACGTGGACCGGGGTCAGACGGCCACTCGCCGCGGCCCTCGTCGGAGGACCAGCCCGGGTAGCGCACGGTCCACAGGGTCAGGCCGTGCGGCGGGGCGAGGTCCCCCGCACGGTCGCGGTCGCCGGAGCGGATGATCCCGAGGACGTCGCCCGGCCGCTTCCGGCCCCGGCCGACGTCGACCAGGGTGCCGACCACCGATCGGACCATCTGGTGGCAGAACGACGATGCCTCGATCTCGAACCGGAGCCGGCCGCCGCCGTCGTCGGTCCACGTCGCCTCGGTGACGCGCCGCACGAGGCTCGCCTCCTGCCCGTCGCGCCGCTTGGGCCGACGGCAGAACGCGGCGAAGTCGTGCTCGCCGATGACAGCGTCGCAGGCGAGGACCATGGCGTGGAGGGCGAGCGGTGCGTCGACGTGCCACGCCGAGCCGGCCGTGAACGGGTCGGGCGTGGGGCTGTTGTGGACCAGGTAGCGGTAGCGCCGGGCCGTGGCCGAGAACCGGGCGTCGAAGTCGGGTGCGACGGTGGTGGCGCCCCACACCGCGATGGCCGGTCCGCAGAGCTTGTTGAGCGACTTGGTGAGCCGGGCCGGGTCGACGGTCCCGACGGGTGCGTCGAACGTCACCACCTGGGCGAGTGCGTGGACGCCCTTGTCGGTGCGCCCGGCGCAGGTCAGCTCGACCGGTGCACCGAGCACCGTGCCGATGGCCTGGGTCAGGTCGCCGCCGACGGTCCGGACGCCGTCGTTGCGGGCGAACCCGCTGAACGGCGCGCCGTCGTACGCGACCACCAGGCGGACCCGCTCGGTGGGACCGGGGGCAGGGGCCTCGGAGACGGGCTCCGGGTCGAACAGCGTCATCGGGAGCGGACGCTAACGCGACCCGAGCACCCGGCGTCTCGGCGCCGGGTGCCGCTGGGCCGACCGATCAGTGGATGGCGGCGAGGCGGAAGCTCTCGGTGGCCATGAGCGAGTTGACGAGGGCCTGCTCCCCGCCCACCGCGCTGAGCTTCCCGACCCAGTAGGCCCGGCCCGACGCATCGGGTGCCCGGCCGAGGATCTGCCGGTAGCGCTCGTCCACGATGCGGCCGCGGGCCGCCGTGCTCCGCACCAGCGATGCGGCCAGGTCCCGGGCCTTGCCGGCCTGGACCTTGGGGGTCCAGTAGGCCAGGCCGGCCGGGTCGGGGGCCCGGCCGGTGATGGCCTCGTAGGCGGCCCGCACCGTGTCGGCCGGGGTGGCGACCATGGGGCTGGACCCCGCCAGGCCCGCGGTCAGCTCGACCACGGCGATGTCCCAGTACCTGCGCCCGGACGCGCTCAGCACCTCGAACGAGGCGGTGTCGACGTCGCTCTGGAGGTAGGTCTGGAGGTACTGGAGGTGGTGCCGCTCGGCTGCGGTGGGTCCGCCCAGCGCTCGGGCGATGGCGGCCTTGCGCCCCCCCACGGTGGCGTACCCGGCCGCCAGCGAGGTGACCTCCGACGGGGTGGGATCGCGGGTCCAGGCCAGCTGCGCCACGGCGCAGGCCCACCGGCTGGCGGGCGTCCGACGGCAGTACGACGGGGTCGGGGTGACCGCCGTGGCGCCGGTCGTCGCCCCTGCCGACGCACCCGTGCTCTCCAGGGTGAACGCCAGGTCGGCGAGCGCGAGGCGGCCGCCGCCGGTGCGGTCGAACCGCAGCTCGACCGCCCGGATCCGGGTGAGGTCGACCCCGGTGAAGGAGGCGAGCGGCAGCCGGACGCCGTTCAGCACCGCGTGCTGCACGAAGCCGGGGTTGAGCCGCTGCAGCCCGTTCGTGCCCGTTCCCGCCGCGACCGATGCCCGGTTGCCGTCGGCGTCCTCGAGCACCACGGAGAAGTCCTGCTTGGGCCGGGTGGTGTTGCGCGAGTCCTCCGGCACGGCGACGCGCATCCGCACGCCGTCGTAGCCGGTCACGTCCACACCGGCGCCGAGCGGGAGCCGGACCGAGGGCCCCTGGCGGACCCAGCCGGCGTCGAGCACACCGGTGTCGTTGACCATCCCGGTGAAGCCCTGGTACGGGCACGGGGTGGACACCACGGCCACGCCGTCGGGTCGGCCGTAGCCTCCGTCGCCCTTCGCCGTGCAGACCAGCCCGCTGAGGAGGCCGTCGACCTCGGTGAGCCCGTTGCTGGCGTTGCGCCGGTAGGTGCTGGCACTGGCCCAGCTCTCGATGTCGAGGCGGTCCGGCGCGTGGTAGGCGATGGACCAGCGCGCCGAGCCGGTGGACGCTGGGTACGGGGCCGTGCCGGTGACGAACGGCTGCAGGTTCGGCTCGGGCTGGAGGGTCCGCCGCAGGAACCCGGCCATCAGCGCACTGCCGGCCTGGTACTGCTGTGCTGCGGTGAGTCGGCCCGCCCCGGCCGGCCGGCAGGGGTCGACGGCGTCCGCACGCGGATCCTCGCCCGACCAGTCCCCCGCGTCGTCGAACGACCCGGGGCCGGTGGTCCAGACCGAGTTGAAGAAGTTGTGGTTGGCGCCGTAGAGGAGGGCGGTCATCTTCGAGGAGGTGTCGCCCGGCGTGGCGTAGCGGCCGTCGTCGTAGTACGACGCGCCCTGGAGGTCCGAGACGTCGCCGTCGCAGTACGGCAGGATCACGCCGAGCTCGACGCCGCCGATCACCCGGCGGCCGAAGTCCACCGGTGCGAGCGCCAACGCCGCCTTGATGCCGAAGCGGACGGTGCTGCGCTGGTTGAGCTGGACCGCGGCGGCGATGCCCTCGCCACCGCGCGAGTGGCCCATCAGTCCGATCCGCTCGAGGTCGATGTGGCCGACGAAGCGGGCGCCGAAGGGCGAACCGGTCGCGCTGGCGTTCCACGCCTTCCACCGGCGGAGGTGCTCGAGGATGAGCTGGGCGCGGGCGGACGCACCGCCGTCGTCGAGGTACCCGTCGTTGGCGTTGACGCCGTTCGCCCCGATCGACACGACCACCATCCCGTGGCTGGCCAGGTTGCGACCGAGGTTGTCGTAGCCCTGGTAGCTGGGGACCTCCGGCACCGACGCCGGGCAGGGCCACTGGAGCAGCTGCTCGGTGGTGGTGGCGCAGGTGACGTGGCGGCCGTGCTGGAGGATGACGAGCGGTGCCTCGCCGGCGATGGTCTGCGGCGCGTAGACCCGCGCCCGCAGCTCGACGGGGGCGGGGAAGCCGGTGGGCCGGAACGCCTGGTCGCCGAAGTCGTAGCTGAGGACGTCGACGGCCTCAGGACCGTCGACCCCCGGATCGGGCAGCGGCGCACCGGTCGGTGCCGCAGGAGCGGCAGGAGCGGACGGTGCGGCCGAGGCCGGGGCGGCCAGCCCTCCGAGGACGGTGAGCCCGACGAGGGCGAGGACCAGCGGGCGACGGATCACGGCGTTCACCGGGCCACCTCCAGGTTCCCGGCGGCCACAGGTGGGCTGCCCTCCCACTGGTAGCTGACCGGTCGGCCGGCGGTGAGGCCGGCGGCGTCGGTGGTGACAGCGGTGATCGTCCCGAGGTCAGGAGCGAGCACGCCCTCCCCCACCCTCCGGCTGCCCACGCTGATGGCCACCCGTGCGGACCGCGCGGTGAAGGCACCGGGCACCCGCACCCGCCACACCCGCGTGCCGTCGGCGAGCGTCACCTGATCGACGGTGGGGCCGCGGAGCGAGCGGCCCGAGGCGCCGCCGGGTGCCGCGAGCGCCGCCTGCAGCTGAGCGGCATCGAGCCCAGCGACCGGCGAGGCATCGCTCGTCCCCGAGGCGGGTGCCGTCGTCGTGGACGGCGCGGCCGTGGTCGTCGGCGTGGCCGCCGTGGTGGTCGGGTCCGCAGCGGTGGCCGCCGTCGTCGTCGGATCGGCGCCCGGTCCCGAGCCCTCCGTGGTGCTGGTGGCCGCAGCCCCGGGGTCCGGCGCGCCTCCGGTGGCCACCTGGGTGGGTCCGTCGGCGCCGCCACAGGCAGCGAGACCGAGGGCGAGCAGGGCGAAGAGGGCGCAGAGCGACCGCCGGATGAGCATGGTCGCCGAGTCTGGTCGCTGGACACCCGGTCTGCCTCCGAGTCCACGGGACCGTCACCGGATCGTCCCCCCATCGCAACGTCGGGGTCCGCGCCATCGCCGACCTGGCGTCGAGGTGTCACGTTCCGGGTGGCTCGATCGTCGGGTGGGAGACGTGATGCTGAGGAGACCACCGTGAGCCAGACGACCGACCCCCCGAACGGCGAAGCAGACAGCCCGGCCGCCGCTGCCCGCGACGGCCGCGCCGTCTCCACCCTCGTGGTGGGGGCCGGCATCGGTGGGCTGCTCGCCGCCATCACCGCCGCCGAGCGCGACCCGGGCGGCCGGGTGGTGGTGCTCGACCCGCACCCGCCCGGCGGCCGGGCCCGGTGCGACCACCGCGGCGGGTTCCTCTTCAACCGGGGGCCGCGGGGCCTCTACGTCGACGGCCCGGCCGACCGGGCGCTCACCGGCGTCGGGGTCGACACGACCCAGGGCGGTCCCCCGCAGCTCGATCGCGGCGCACTGGCGCTCCTCGGCGGGCGGACGCACCGGTTCCCCAGCGGCCCGGCCGCCAGCCTGCGGACCACGCTGCTCACCGCCCGCCAGAAGCTGGAGGTCGCCCGGGCCATGGCCGCCCTCTGGCGGGCGGATACCGCATCGACCGATGGACGGTCGCTCAGCGCGTGGCTCGACGAGCTCGGCGTCGACGGCGTCCCCCGGCAGTTCATCGAGGCCCTCGTCCGCGTGGCCACCTACGCGCACGCGCCGGACACGTTCGCCGCCGGACCGGCGCTCGCCAACGCCCGAGCGGGGACCCGGCCAGGCGTCCGCTACCTGGACGGCGGTTGGCAGTCGCTGGTCGACCAGCTGGTGGCGATCGCCGCCCGCCGAGGCGTCGAGATCGTCGTCAGCACCGTCCAGCGGATCGACCCGACCGGCGGCTCGATCCGGGTCGAGGCCGAGGGGACCACGTGGTCGGCGGCCAACGTGGTGGTGGCCGCCGGCGGGCCCGACGCGGCGGCCGCGCTCCTGCCCGCCCGCCCGGACTCGTGGGACCGCCTCGCCCCGCCGGTGACCGCCGCCTGCCTGGAGCTCGGCATCCGGGGTGTGCCGGCGCACCGCTTCCTGCTCGGCATCGACGAGCCCCTGTACGGCTCGACCCACGCCCCGCCTGCTGATCTCGCACCCGAGGGCCACTCGGTCGTCCATCTCATGCGCTACCAGCCACCAGGTGACGAGCAGCCAGCGTCCGAGCAGCGGGACCGCCTGCGCGAGGTGGCCACCCTCATGGGGATCAGCGCAGGGGCGATCGTCGAGGAGCGCTTCTTGGCCCGCATGGTGGTCGCCGGGACGCTCCCCCACCCCGACACCGGCGGTCTCGCCGGCCGACCGCCGGTCACGATCGCCGAGCACCCCGGCGTGCTGCTCGTCGGCGACTGGGTCGGCCCCACCGGGCTCCTGCTCGACGCCGTGGCCGCCAGCGCCACCGAGGCCGGCCGCCTGGCCGCCGAGCGATCGGCCACGATGGTCACCGCATGATCACGGACCGATCCGCACCGGGCGAGACCGACTTCGATCGGGAGCGTCCGCGCCTTGAGGGCCTCGCCTACCGCATCACCGGATCCCGGGCCACCGCCGAGGACGTCGTCCAAGACGCCTGGCTCCGCTGGGAGCGGACCGACCGGAGCGCCGTCGACAAGCCGGCGGCGTGGCTGACCACGGTCACGAGCCGCCTCGCCCTCGACCACCTCAAGTCGGCCCAGCGCACCCGCGAGACCTACGTCGGCCCGTGGCTGCCGGAGGTGGCGGTGGCCGAGCCCGGCCCGGCCGAGCACGCCGAGCTGGCCGAGTCGGTCACCATCGGGTTCCTGGCCGTGCTCGAGCGGCTCGGTCCCACCGAGCGGGTGGTGTTCCTCCTCGCCGACGTGTTCGCCACGCCCTTCGACGAGATCGCCGCCGTGGTCGACAAGTCGCCCGAGGCCTGCCGCCAGATCGCCTCGCGCGCCCGGGTCCGCGTCCGCGAGGGCCGGCCCCGCTTCGCCCCCACCGACGACGATGCGTGGCAGGTGGCCATGGCGTTCCTGGCTGCAGCGCAGGTGGGCGATCTCGACTCGCTCGTGGCCCTGTTGGCTCCCGACGCGCTGGCCATCAGCGACGGCGGCGCGGACCACCACGCCGCTCGGCGACCCGTGATCGCCGAGCGCATCCCCCGGTTCGTGGTGAACCTCACGGCCCGTCTCCCCGATGATGTGGACGTCGTGGCCCAGCCCATCAACGGCGAGCCCGGCCTCGTCACCTACCGCGACGGGGTGGCGATCATGGCCGTCGCCCTGTCGGTGGCCGACGGCCAGGTCCAGCGCATGTGGAGCATCCTCAACCCCGACAAGCTCCGGTCCCTCACCAGCCCGCCGATCGTCTGATCGCCCTGCACCGGAACGAAGAAGGCCCCGCCACCAGGGCGGGGCCTTCCTCTGTTCTAGTGGCCCGAAGGCCGACGGATCTCCTCAGACGAGTTCGATGCGAGCCATGGGGGCGTTGTCGCCCTGGCGCGGTCCGAGCTTGAGGATGCGGGTGTAGCCACCGTTGCGCTCCGCGTAGCGGGGCCCGACATCGTCGAACAGCTTGGCGGCGATCTCCTTGTCGTTGAGGTAGGCCACCACCTGACGGTGGTTGTGCAGGCCGCCCTTCTTCGCCTTGGTGATCATCTTCTCCGCCACCGGGCGCATGGCCTTGGCCTTGGCCTCGGTGGTGGTGATGCCCTCTGCGGCGATCAACGACGAGACCAGGTTGGCCATCATCAGCTTCTGGTGCTGCGAGGAGCCGCCGAAGCGACGTCCCCGGCGTGGGGTTGCAGGCATTGCTATTCCATCCCGCGGAGCGCCAGGCCCCGCTCGTTCAGCTTCTCCTTGACCTCGTCGAGGGACTTCTGGCCGAAGTTGGTGATGGCCAGGAGGTCGTCTTCGCTCTTGCGGAGGAGCTCGCCCACGGTGTTGACCTGGGCGCGCTTGAGGCAGTTGCGAGGACGCTCGGAGAGGTCGAGGTCTTCGATGGGCATCTCCAGCTCGGGCGACGAGGCCATGGTGGCGCTGGTCTCTCCGAGCTCGAGGGTCGGGGGCTCGTCGCTCATCTCGGCGACGAGCTGCACCAGCTTGGCGAGCGTGTCACCGGCCGAGGCGACGGCATCGCGCGGAGCGATGGACCCGTCGGTCTCGACGTCGAGGACGAGGCGGTCGTAGTTGGTGTCCATCTCGACACGGGTGGGCTCGACCAGGAAGGTCACGCGCCGCACCGGCGAGAAGATGGCGTCGACGGGGATCACACCGATGGTGTTGTTGCCCTTGTCCCGGTCGGCCGACAGGTAGCCCCGGCCGCGCTCGATGGTGAGGTCCAGCGCGAGCCGGGCCTTGTCGTTGAGCGTGGCGAGGTGCTGCGAGGCGTTGAGCACCTCGACGTCGGCCGTGGTCTGGATGTCCGCACCGGTGACGTCGGCGGCGCCGCGCACGTCGATGCGGAGGGTGACGGGCTCGTCGGACACGGACGTCAGGACCAGGTCCTTGAGGTTGAGGATGATGTCGGTGACGTCCTCGGTGATGCCCGTGATGGTGTCGAACTCATGGAGAGCGTCGTCGAAGCGGACCGCCGTGATGGCGGCGCCGGGGATCGACGAGAGCAGGGTGCGGCGCAGCGAGTTGCCGAGCGTGTGGCCGAAGCCGGGCTCGAGCGGGCTGATGGAGAACCGTTGACGGTTGTTCTCCTCTTCGCCGACTGCCTCGACCGTGGGGCGCTGAATGACCAGCATGTATTGCCTTCCTCGGGGTTCTGCGGTGCGGATTACTTGGAGTACAGCTCGACGATGAGCTGCTCGCGGACGGGCACATCGATCTGCCCGCGCTCGGGCAGCTCGTTCACCGTGAGCTCGAAGCCCTCGGCGCCCATCTCGAACCAGTTCGGCTTGAGGCGGTCGAGCGTGTCCATGTTGTGACGGATCACGATCATCTGGCGCGACTTCTCGCGCAACGAGATCACATCGCCCTTGCGGACGCGGTAGCTCGGGATGTCGACGCGACGGCCGTTGACGTTGATCATGCCGTGGCTCACGAACTGGCGAGCCTGGGGCCGGGTCGAGGCCCAGCCGGCACGGAAGACCATGTTGTCGAGGCGCTGCTCCAGCATGCGGAGCAGGTTCTCGCCGGTGACGCCCTTCTGGCGGCTGGCTTCCTTGTACAGGTTGGAGAACTGACGCTCCAGGACCCCATAGATGTACTTGGCCTTCTGCTTCTCCTGCAGCTGGAGCAGGTACTCAGAGGGCTGGCGGCGACGGCTGCGGCCGTGCTCCCCTGGCGGGTAGGGCCGCTTGTTGAGGGCCTTGGAGCCCTTGTCGTTCTCGAAGATGTTGACGCCGAGACGGCGCGAGATCTTGACCTTGGGACCGGTGTAACGAGCCATGTTCCTCTACCTCAGACCCGGCGCCGCTTGGGCGGGCGGCAGCCGTTGTGGGGCACGGGGGTCACGTCTTTGATGCCGGTGACCTCGATGCCGGTGTTCTGGATGGACCGGATGGCGGTCTCGCGACCGGAGCCCGGGCCCTTGACCATCACGTCGACCTTGCGGACGCCGTGCTCCATGGCCCGGCGAGCGGCCTGCTCGGCGGCCATCTGGGCGGCGAACGGCGTGGACTTGCGAGAGCCCTTGAACCCGACGTTGCCCGCCGAGGCCCACGAGATGACGTTGCCCTCTTGATCCGTGATGGACACGATCGTGTTGTTGAACGAGCTCTTGATGTGCGCGACGCCGTAGGTGACGTTCTTCCGCTCGCGCTTGCGGGGGCGGCGGCCGCCCGGCTTTGGCTTCGCCATTACTTCCGAACCTTCTTCTTGCCGGCGACGGTCTTCTTCGGGCCCTTGCGGGTGCGAGCATTGGTGTGGGTGCGCTGGCCGCGGACCGGGAGGCCCTTGCGGTGGCGCAGACCCTGGTAGGAGCCGATCTCCATCTTGCGCTTGATGTCCTGCTGGACCTCGCGCTTGAGATCGCCCTCGACCTTCAGGTTCTGGTCGATGAAGGCACGGATCTTGTTGATCTCTTCATCGGTGAGGTCACGGGTGCGGGTGCTCTCATCGATGCCCGTCGCCTCGCAGATCTTCTCTGCGGTGGTCCGGCCGATGCCGAACACGTAGGTGAGGGAGATGACGAGCCGCTTCTCTCGCGGGATGTCAACGCCGGCGATACGCGCCATGTTTTCAGCCTTGCCTTTGCTTGTGGCGGGGGTTCGAAGAGCAGATGACCTGCACGCGTCCGTGACGACGGATCACCTTGCAGTGCTCGCAGATTGGTTTGACGCTGGGTTGGACCTTCATCGGTGCCTCGTGATCGATGGCCGGGGCGGGTGGAGCCCGCCGGGCCGGCTACTTGTAGCGGTAGGTGATCCGGCCGCGGGCCAGGTCATAGGGGGTGAGTTCGACCTGGACCTTGTCGCCAGGGAGAATTCGGATGTAGTGCATGCGCATCTTCCCGGAGATGTGCGCGAGCACCTCGTGCCCGTTCTGCAGCTCCACGCGGAACATCGCGTTCTTCTGCGCTTCGAGCACCGTCCCTTCGAGGACGATTGCATCTTCCTTGGGCTTGGGCAGCGGAAATCTCCTGGTGCGAACTGCGGGGGTCCAGCCGGGGCTCTGACGCCCGGACGGGCGCGAGCCGCTTGGGCCGAAGGACGAGCGTAACGCGCTGCGCTCCCGCAACCAAGTTGACGCACTACCACAACGCGACTCGCCGCGTGTGACGGTGCGACATGGCGTGAGATCCACCGATGATCCGCCCTTCACAGCAGGGTGAGGATCTCCGGACCCTCCGGCGTGATGGCGATGGTGTGCTCGGCGTGGGCGGCCCAGCGACCGTCGTCGGTGACGACGCTCCAGTCGTCGTCGAGGACGACGGTCTCGGTCGAGCCCGCCACGAGCATCGGCTCGATGGCCAAGACGTTGCCGACGCGCAGCTTGGCGCCGGTGCCAGGGGTGCCCTGGTTGGGGATGTTCGGAGCCTCGTGCATCGCCTGGCCGATGGCGTGGCCGGTGTAGCCCTCGACCACCCCGAGCCCGGCGGCGAGCGCGACGCGCTCGATGGCGGCACCGATGTCGCCGATGCGGTTGCCGTCGACCATCGCAGCGATGCCGGCGGCGAGCGACGCCTCGGTGACGTCGATCAGGCGCTGGATCTCGGCCGGCACCTGCCCGACCGGGGCGGTGAAGGCCGCGTCGCCGTGCCACCCGTCGACGATGGCCCCGCAGTCGATCGACACGATGTCGCCGTCGACGAGGACGACCTCGTCGGACGGGACCCCGTGCACGACCATGTCGTTGGGCGAGGCGCAGATCACCGCCGGGAACGGCGGGTGCCCGTACCCGAGGAAGTTCGAGGTGGCGCCGTTGGCCCGGAGGACCTCGCGCCCGATCCGGTCGAGCGCACCGGTGGTGACGCCCGGGGCGATGGCCTTGCGGATCTCGGCGTGCATCTCGGCGACGACGCGACCCGCCCGCCGCATGGCGGCGATCTGGTCGGAGGAGCGCACGGCGGGCGTGCGAGCGAACAGCACCGGATGCTCGCTCAGGCGCCGCGGAGGGCTTCGACGGCCTTCAGCACCCGCGCGAAGACCTCATCGGTGGTCCCGAGGCCGTCGACCTCCACCAGGAGGCCTCGCTCGGCGTAGAACGGCACGAGCGGCTTGGTCTCGGCGGCGTAGAGGTCGAGGCGCTTGCGCACCGCGTCCTCGGTGTCATCAGCCCGCTGCACGACCTCGCCGCCGTCGACGTCGCAGATCCAGCCGTTCTTGGGTGGAGCGTCGACCGAGTAGATGTGCCCGCACGTCTTGCAGACCCGGCGCTTGGTGATGCGCTCGAGGACGACCTCCTCGGGCACCTCGAGGTCGACCACCAGGTCGAGCGGGCGCTCGGAGGTGATGGCTTCGAGCGACTCGCCCTGCGGGACGGTGCGCGGGAAGCCGTCGAGGATGTAGCCCCGCTTGGTGGTGTCGCTCTCGTTGAGCCGCTCGTCGACGACGCCGATCATGATGTCGTCGCCCACCAGGCCGCCACCGTCCATGACCGACTTGGCCCGGAGGCCGAACTCGGTCCCGGCCGCCACCGCGGCGCGGAGCATGTCGCCGGTGGAGATGTGCGGCACGACGTAGTGCTGGGCCAGGCGGATCGCCTGGGTTCCCTTGCCCGCGCCCTGACGGCCGAGCATGACGAGACGGACACCGTCGGACATGCGCTACTTCGTCGTCTTGGTCTTGGTGGTCTTGGCGTTCAAGAAGCCCTCGTAGTTGCGCATCATCAGCTGGCCGTCGACCTGCTTGACGGTCTCGATGGCCACGCCCACGGCGATGAGGATGGAGATGCCGAAGAAGCCGAGGCGCTGGCCGCCCGTGGTGTCGCCCAGGACCTTGCCCAGGACGAACGCCGGGATGAGGGCGATGGAGGCGACGAAGAGGGCGCCGGGGAGCGTGATGCGAGACAGGATCTTCGCCAGGTACCGCTCGGTCTGGTAGCCGGGACGGATGCCGGGGATGAAGCCGCCCTGCTTGCGGATCTGGTCGGCCTGCTTGTGCGGGTCGAACTGGATCGCCGTGTAGAAGTAGGCGAAGAGGATGATCAAGATGCCGTACACGGTGAGGTAGGCCGGCGAGGTCGACTTGGTGAGGTGCTGGTCGACGAACTGCTGGATGTCCCACCAGATGTTCGGGTTCTCGGCGGTGGCGTCGCCCACCGGGAGGATCTGCGAGATGATCACCGGCAGGTAGAGCACCGAGCTGGCGAAGATGATCGAGATCACGCCGGCGCCGTTGACCTTGAGCGGGATGTAGGTGCTCTGACCACCGAACATCTTGCGGCCGACCTGCCGCTTGGCGAACTGCACCGGGATCCGGCGCACGCCCTGCTCCACGAACACGATGCCCACCATCAGCACCATGAACATCAGCGCCACGCCGATCATCGTGGGCGTGTTCTTCTCCTGCTGGACCGTGAGGAAGTTGCGGGGCAGCTGGCTCACGACGGACGAGAAGATCAGCAGCGACATGCCGTTGCCGACGCCGCGCTGGGTGATGACCTCGCCGAACCACATGAGCAGGGCGAAGCCGGCCGTGAGGGTGAGCACCACGAGGGCGAAGCGCCCGGCGTTGTAGTTGTCGCCGAACACGTCGAGCCCGCCGGTGTTCACGTTGGCGCCGAAGCCGCCGCCGCCGGTGTGGAACAGGTAGGTGATGCCGGTGGCCTGGAGGAGCGCGATGGCCACGCCGAGGTACCGGGTCCACTGGGTGATCTTGCGCTGACCGACCGCACCCTGCTCCTGCCACTGCTCGAGCTTGGGGATCACCACCGCGAGGATCTGCATGATGATCGACGCCGTGATGTACGGCATGATCCCGAGCGCGAACACCGCGAACTGGGTGATGGCGCCGCCGGAGAAGGTCTGAAGCAGGTTGAGGACGCCGCTGGAGTCAGCCTTGTCCTGGATCTCCTTGATCTGCCCCAGGTCGATGCCTGGCACCGGGATGTGCGCACCGAGGCGGTACACCGCGATCATCAGCAGCGTGAACAGGAGCTTGTTGCGAAGCTCGGGGATCTTGAAGACGTTGCGCAGGGTCGACAACTCGCGCTCCTGATCGGCGATCGAGGCGGCCGGGAGGCCGACGGGTCAGCGGTTGGTGAACTGGTTGCCCTTGGCGGGCGGGCGGCCTTCACCCCAGGGGAGGGGCAGGCGCTCCACCGTACCGCCGGCAGCCGTGATGGCTTCCTCGGCGGACTTGGAGAACGCATGGGCCTGGACCGTGACGGCACGGGTCACCGAGCCACGGCCGAGCACCTTGACCAGCGCACCCTTCGACACGAGGCCGTTGGCGTGCAGCGAGGCAGGGCTGACCTGATCGAGGCCGCTCGCCTCGAGCGTGTCGAGGTTGACCGCCTGGTACTCGACGCGGAACGGGTTGGTGAAGCCCTTGAGCTTCGGGATCCGCATGTGCAGCGGCATCTGGCCGCCTTCGAACGACGCGGGGATCTGGCCGCGGGCGGACTGGCCCTTGGTGCCGCGGCCGGCGGTCTTGCCGCCCTTGCCGGCGATGCCGCGACCGACGCGGCGGCGACCCTTGTTGGAGCCCGGAGCGGGCTGCAGATCATGGACCTTCATGGTCAGACCTCTTCGACGGTGATCAGGTGGGGCACCCGGGCGATCATCCCGCGGATCTCGGGACGGTCGGGGAGGGTGTTGGACTGGCCGATGCCGCGCAGGCCGAGGGCGCGCATGGTGCCGCGCGTCTTGGGCTTGACGCCGATCGTGGAGCGGGTCTGGGTGACCTTCAGCTCTGCCATGGTCACTTCACCTCTTCGAACTGCACGGGCCCGCGCTCGGACAGGTTGTAGGCGTCGAGCAGGCCCTTGGGGACGAACTCCTCGGGCGAGAGGCCGCGCAGGCGGGCGATCTCGTCGGGGCGCTTGAGCGACTTGAGGCCGGCGATGGTGGCACGGGCGACGTTGATGTGGTTGGCGGAGCCGAGCGACTTGCAGAGCACGTCGTGGATGCCGGCCTCTTCGAGGATGGCACGGGCGGCGCCACCGGCGATCACGCCGGTACCGGGGGCGGCGGGCTTGAGCATGACCCGGCCCGCACCCATGATCCCCGTGGTGGGGTGGGTGATGGTCGAGCCGGCCAGCGGGACGGAGAAGAGGTTCTTGCGAGCCTCCTCGGTGCCCTTCTGGATGGCGAGGGGCACCTCCTTCGCCTTGCCGTAGCCGAGGCCCACGCGACCGGCGCCGTCGCCGATCACGACCAGGGCGGTGAAGGAGAAGCGACGGCCGCCCTTGACCACCTTGGCCACGCGGTTGATGTTGATGACGCGCGACTCGCGGAGCTGAGCGTCGTTCGAGTTGGTAGCCATCAGAACTCCAGTCCGCCCTTGCGGGCGGCTTCGGCGAGCGCCGCGATGCGGCCGTGGAAGAGGTTGCCGCCGCGGTCGAAGACCACGGTGGTGACGCCGGCGGCCTTGGCCCGCTCGGCGACGAGCTCACCGATCCGCGTCGCGGCGTCGACGTTGCCGCCGGTGCCGGCCACGGCGGGCTCGGTGGTGGACGCCGACGCCAGCGTGTGGCCGGTGCGGTCGTCGATCACCTGGGCGGTGATGTGCTTGTTGGACCGGAAGACGGCCAGGCGCGGGCGCTCGGCGGTTCCCTTGACCTTCTTGCGCACCCGACGGTGGCGGCGGATGCGTGCTTCGCGCTTCTGCTTCGCTGAATCGCTCATCGTTCCTACTTCCCGGACTTTCCGGCCTTGCGGACCACGTGCTCACCGAGGTAGCGCACGCCCTTGCCCTTGTACGGCTCGGGCTTGCGCAGCTTGCGGATGTCGGCGGCGACCTGCCCGACGAGCTCCTTGTCGGAGCCCTTCACGTCGATGCGGTTGGGGCTCGGCACGTCGAAGGTGACGCCGGCGGGGGCCTTGACCTCCACCGGGTGGCTGAACCCGAGGGCGAGATCGAGGGTGTCTTGGCCCTTGGCGGTGGCGCGGTAGCCGACGCCGATGATCTCGAGCTGCTTGGTGAAGCCGTCGGTGACACCGACGACCATGTTGTTCACCAGGGAGCGCACCAGGCCGTGCATGGCCCGGCTCTGGCGCTCGTCATCGGGCCGCTCGACGAGCAGCTCGGTGCCTTCCTGGCGGATGGTGATGGTGCCCGGGATGACCCGGTCGAGGGTCCCCTTGGGACCCTTGACCGTGATCGTGCGGTCGGCGACGGTGACGTCGACGCCCGAGGGCACGGGGATGGGGGCTTTGCCGATGCGAGACATGGGTGCTCCTACCAGACGAAGCACAGGACTTCGCCGCCCACGTTGCGCTTGCGCGCCTCGCGGTCGGTCATGAGGCCCTGGCTGGTCGAGACGACGGCAACGCCGAGCCCACCGAGGACGCGGGGGACCTCTTGAGCCGGCTTGTACACCCGGAGACCGGGCTTGGACACCCGGCGGAGACCGGAGATGGTCCGGGCCCGCTCGGGCGAGTACTTCATGGTGACGGTCAGGGTGCTCCCCGGACGGTCGGTGTTCGTGGCGACAGCGAAGTCCTCGATGTAGCCCTCCTTCTTCAGGAGCGCCGCGAGGGCTTCCTTCTTCTTGGAGGACGGCATCTTCACTTCGTCGTGCATCGCCACGTTGGCGTTGCGCACACGGGTGAGCATGTCGGCGATGGGGTCAGTCATGGTCATGGTTCAGTCCTCCCTCACCAGCTCGCCTTGGTCACGCCGGGGATCTCCCCGGCGTGCACCATGTCGCGCAAACAGATGCGACACAGCTTGAACTTGCGGTACACCGAGTGCGGACGACCGCACTTCTGGCAGCGCGTGTAGCCGCGCACCTTGAACTTGGGCTTCTTGTTGGCCTTGTTGATCAGAGCCTTCTTCGCCATCAGCTGGCCTGCCCTTCGCGCTTGAACGGGAACCCGAAGGCGTCGAGGAGGGCCTTGCCGCCCGCATTGTCGACGGCGGTGGTCACGATGGTGATGTCCATGCCTCGGGGTTGGTCGATCTGGTCGTAGTCGATCTCCGGGAAGATCAGCTGCTCGGTCACGCCGAACGTGTAGTTGCCGCGGCCGTCGAAGCTGTTCGCCGGCAGGCCGCGGAAGTCCCGGATGCGGGGGATCGCCAGGGCGATCAGCCGGTCGAGGAACTCCCACATGCGATCGCCGCGCAGCGTGACCTTGGCGCCGATGGCGTTGCCCTCACGCAGCTTGAAGTTGGCGATGGACTTGCGGGCCCGGGTGATCAGCGGCTTCTGGCCGGTGATCAGCGTGAGGTCCTTGACGGCGTTCTCCAGGAGCGAGGCCTGGCCGACGGCACCGCCGACGCCCATGTTGACCACGATCTTCTCGAGCCGCGGGACCTGCATCACGTTGCCGAGGCCGAGGGCCTCCTGCAGCTGGTCGCGGATCTCGTCGTTGTACTTGACCTTGAGACGGGGGATCTCGATGGTCTCGGTCGTGTCACTCATGGGATCTCCACCCCGGTGCGCTTGCAGACGCGCACCTTCTTGCCGTCGACGAGCTTGTAGCCCACCCGGGTGGCCTTGCCATCCTTCGGGCTGATCACCGCGACGTTGCTCACGTCGATCGGCTTGTCGATGTGGATGATGCCGCCGGTGTCGGTGGCGGAACGGGCGGCACGGTGGCGCTTGGCGGTGTTGACGCCTTCGACGACGACCTTGCCCTCAGCGGGCAGTGCCTGGTGGACCACGCCTTCTTTCCCCTTGTCTTTGCCGGACAAGACGATGACGCGATCACCCTTCTTGATCTTCAACCCAGCCATCAGAGGACCTCGGGTGCGAGTGAGACGATGCGCATGAACTTCTTATCCCGGAGCTCGCGACCCACCGGGCCGAAGATGCGGGTGCCACGCGGCTGCTGCTGGTCGTTGATGAGGACCGCGGCGTTCTCGTCGAAGCGGATGTAGGAGCCGTCCGGACGACGCTTCTCCTTCTTGGTGCGCACGACGACGCACTTGACGACGTCGCCCTTCTTCACACCGGCGCCGGGGATGGCGTCTTTCACGGTGGCGACGAAGATGTCGCCGATGGAGGCGTAGCGCCGGCGGGAGCCGCCCAGCACCTTGATGCAGAGCACCTCTTTGGCACCGGAGTTGTCAGCGACGCGGAGTCGCGATTCCTGCTGGATCACTTCGCACGCTCCAGGATCTCCACGATGCGCCAGCGCTTGAGCTTGCTCAGCGGGCGGGTCTCGGCGATGCGCACCTGGTCACCGACGTTGAGGGTGTTCTCCTCATCGTGGACGTAGAGCTTCGTGCTCTTGGCCACGGTCTTGCGGTACTTGGGGTGCGGCTTGCGGGTGGTCACGGTGACGACGGCGGTCTTGTCCATGCCGTTCGACGTGACGAGCCCCTCGCGGACCTTGCGGTTGTTGCGCTCTTCGGTTGTGGTGGTCTCGTCTTCAGCCATCAGGCCTTCTCCTCCTGGGCGAGGGCCTCGGCGGCCTCGATCTCCCGGGCCCGCAACTCGGTCTCGTAGCGGGCGATCTCCTTGCGCGCGGTGCGCAGGCCGGCGGTGTTCTCGAGCGTGCCGGTGGCGTTCTGGACCCGCAGCTTGAACAGCCGGTCCTTCTCCTCGGCGAGGCGCTCCACGATGGTCGCGGTGTCGAGGTCGGCAGCGGTGGTGGTGGTCTTCGCCATTAGAACCCCTCCTCGCGGGTCACGAACTTGGCCTTGATCGGCAGCTTCTGGATGGCCCGCTCGATGGCCTCCTTGGCGATCACCGGATCGCTGTAGGAGAGCTCGAACATGATGCGGCCGGGCTTGACGACGGCCACCCAGCGCTCCGGGTTGCCCTTGCCGGAGCCCATGCGGGTCTCGGCGGGCTTCTCGGTGACGGGCTTGTCGGGGAAGACCGAGATCCACACCTTGCCGCCACGCTTGATGTGGCGGGTCATGGAGATACGGGCTGCCTCGATCTGGCGGGCGGTGACCCAGCCGGGCTCGAGGGCCTGGATGCCGTAGTCGCCGTGGACCACGGAGGTGCCGCCCTTGGCGGCGCCGGTGAGGCGGCCGCGGTGCTGCTTGCGGTGCTTGACCTTGCGGGGCATCAACATGGTCAGTCACCATCCCCGGGGCGGAAGTGCGGGGTCTCGTGGGCCTCGGTGATCGAGCGCTCGATCGCTTCTTCTTCTTCGAGGAGCTTCTCGATCTCGGGATCGGCCTCCGCGACGAGCGGCTTGGCCTCCTCGACCTGATCGGGCACCGTGGCGGGATCGACCGGGGCGGCTTCGGTGCGACGGCGAGCCGACGACGAGACGACCTTGGCCGGAGCGGCGTCACCCGAGGTCTCGCCGACGGCCATGGCCGCCTCGCGGGCGATCTTGTCCTCGGTGGAGGCCTTGTACGGGAGGATGTCGCCCTTGTAGATCCAGACCTTGACGCCGATGCGGCCGGCGGTGGTCTTGGCCTCGCGGAAGCCGTAGTCGATGTCGGCGCGCAGCGTGTGCAGCGGCACCCGACCCTCGCGGTACCACTCGGTCCGGCTCATCTCGGAGCCACCGAGGCGGCCCGAGCACTGGACCCGGATGCCGAGGGCGCCGGCCTTCTGTGCGTTCTGCACGGCCCGCTTCATGGCCCGGCGGAAGGCGACACGGCCGGCGAGCTGGTCCGCGACGCCCTGGGCGATCAGCGCAGCGTCGAGCTCGGGCTGCTTGATCTCCTGGATGTTGAGCTGGACCTTGTTGTTGCCGGTGATCTCGGCGAGCCGGCCGCGGAGGCGGTCGGCCTCGGCGCCGCGACGGCCGATCACGATGCCCGGACGTGCGGTGTGGACGTCGACGCGGAGGCGGTCACGGGTGCGCTCGACCTCGACGCGGCTGATGGCCGCGTGCGGCAGGTCCGTCATGAGGAGGTCGCGGATGCGCGAGTCCTCGATGACGTACTTGCTGTAGTCGCCGCGGTCGGCGAACCACCGCGACTTCCAGTCGGTGGTGATGCCCAGGCGGAAGCCGTAGGGATTGACCTTCTGGCCCATCAGTCGTTGTCCTTCTCGTCGGTCTCAGCATCGGCGGGCTCGACGTCGTCCGGGGATCCGGTGTCGTCAACCGCCTCGGGCTCGTCCGCCTCAACAGCGGCGTCGGCCTCGGTGGCCTCATCGGCCACGGTCTCGGTGTCGGTCTCGGTCGCCTCATCGGCGTCGTCGACGGACACCTCGTCGACCTCGATCTCGACGTCGGTGTCGAGCACCTCGTCGTGATCGTGATCGTGGTCGTGATCGTGGTCGTGGCCCTCGGCCTGGCGGCTCCTGGCCACGCGGCTGCGGCGGGAGGCCCGACCGGCGGTGCCGCCGGCGACCCGGCCGCTGCGGGCGTCGCGCTCGGCACGGATGCGGAGCTCGTTCTCGCCCAGGCGGCTCACGATGATCGTGATGTGGCAGGTGCGCTTGCGGATGCGGGTGGCGCGGCCACGGGCACGGGGACGCCAGCGCTTGAGCGTCGGACCCTCGTCGGCGTAGCAGGCCGAGACGAAGAGGGTCTCGGGGTCCTGGCCGTCGTTGTTGGTGGCGTTCGCCACCGCCGAGGCCAGCGCCTTGCGGACGATGATGGCGATGTCGCGCTCGACGAACTGCAGGATCTCGTCGGCGTCCACCACGTGCTTGCCTCGGATGAGGTCGAGGACCTCACGGGCCTTGTAGGCCGAGACCCGCACGTACTTCACCTGGGCACGGGTGCCCGGGCGCTCGTTGGTCTTGTAGATGGTCGCGCCCTTGCGGGTCTCGCGAACTGCAGCGATCTTGGTGCCGGACTGCGCCATGGCCTATCGCCTGCCCTTCACGTTGCGCTCCTGGCCGGCGTGGAACTTGAACGTCCGGGTGGGGGCGAACTCGCCGAGCTTGTGACCGACCATGGACTCGGTGACGTACACCGGGACGTGCTTGCGGCCGTCGTGGACGGCGATGGTGTGGCCGACCATGTCGGGGATGATGGTGGAACGGCGGGACCAGGTCTTGATGACCTTCTTCTCGCCTGCGGCGTTCAGGACGTCGACCTTCTTGAGCAGGTGGTCGTCGATGAAGGGGCCCTTCTTGAGTGAACGAGGCATCTCGGTCTCCTGGCCTTACCG
>JAOBWH010000069.1 GCA_025463265.1 Ilumatobacteraceae bacterium | reverse complement strand
CCACCGGCGCGGGAGCGGCGCAGGTGAACACGGACTGGCCGTTGGCCGCCAGCGGATCCGTGTAGACCCGATCCGTGCTGGCGGAGCCGAAGACCACGGCGGCGCCGCCGCTGCGGTTGCCGGTGGCGGCGTTGGTGACGCCGTCGGCGCCGATCAGCAGGTCGGCCAGGCCGTCGCCGTCGATGTCACCGGCGGCGGACACGGCGATGCCGAGGCGGTCGCGCTGGCGGGTCGGACCGTTGATGGTGAAGCCCTTGGACCCGAGGGCGAGGGTGTCGATCTCCCCGGTCGCGCCCGCGCCCCCGAACACCACGTAGGCGGCTCCCGGAGCGGCGATGCCCGCACCCCACGGCGTGGAGACGTAGGCGCCGAGGAGGAAGTCGTCGATGCGGTCGCCGTTCACGTCGCCGACGCTGGCGATGGAGCCGATGCGTTCCTGGTCGTAGGCGCCGTCGACCGTCATCACCAGCTGGCCGGCGGTGGGGGCCGTGAGGTCGACGTCGGAGATCTCGTCGCGGCCGGCGACCACCCAGACCCGCCCGTTGTTGGTGCGGCCGCGGGTGTCGGCGGCCACCTCGGCGACGCCGAAGTCATCGAGGCCGTCGGCGTTCAGGTCGCCGACCGGCGCCATCGAGAACCCGACGTTGCCGCTGGCGGGGCCGCCCTTGACGGTGAAGCCCCGATCACCGAGCGAGTCCAGGGTCAGGCCGGTGAAGTCCTCGGCACCGAACACCACGAAGGTCTTCTGGTCGGTGTAGTGGCTGATCGCGATGTCGTCGCGACCGTCGCCGTTGACGTCGCCGATGCAGGCGACGGCGAAGCCGACGGTGGAGCTCGCCGTGGCCGGGCCGTCGATGCGCACGGCACCGGCCTCCGCCGGGTCGGCCAGCGAGGCGCCTCGGACGCCGGCGCCGCCGATCAGCACGTACGCGGCGCCGATGTTGGCGGTGGGCGCCTTGTCCCAGAACCACGCACCGACCACGAGGTCGTCATCCCCGTCGCCGTTGACATCGCACGGGCCGTTGGCGAGGGCGTTGCCGGTGGCGCTGCTCGGGTCGCCGACGTAGCGGAGGAGCTCGGCCGGCCCGCCGGTGGCCGGGCCGGGCACGGCTCCAGCCGGTGCGTCCACGCTCGCGATCCCGGCGACGAGCGCCAGGGCGAGGGTTGCGATCTGGGGGATCCTTCGCTTCACATCGACCTCGGTCTGTCTCGGGCCGTGACCCGGGTGCGCGGTGCCCGACTCCGGGTGAACCACGTGTTGTTAGGGTGCCCTAACATTCGTGAGCATGTGAGCCTCTCGTCAAATGCCCAGGTCAGCGTGCTGCGTGCGGCCGCCTCGGATGGTGAACATTCGTGTTTGTTCCCCTGGAAGGGTGGGTAGTGGTCCTCGTCGACTGGTCCCGTGGAGGGTGCAGCCATGGTGGGAATCGTTCGTCGCACGGTGCCAGCCGTCCTCGTGCTGGTCATGGCGGTGGCCGGGTTGTCGGCCTGCGAGCCGCAGCCACCGAAGCCGATCGACATCGACGGGTTCGCCGGCGGCTGCTACGCCCTGAAGGACGACACCACCGGCAAGGCCGTCGTCCGCGACGTCCTCGGGTACACGGCCACCCAGGCCGACCCCGCCAATGCGGCGCCGTTCACCCTCCAAGCGACGGCGCTCGGCAGCTACCTGCTCTACGGCACCGGCGGGTACATG
The DNA here is from genome assembly GCA_025463265.1 of Ilumatobacteraceae bacterium. Classification (GTDB taxonomy): domain Bacteria; phylum Actinomycetota; class Acidimicrobiia; order Acidimicrobiales; family Iamiaceae; genus Aquihabitans. The sequence continues at coordinate 30,633 of JAOBWH010000069.1, read as the reverse complement.
CCCCGCACCGCGACCGCTGGCACCGTGTCATCGATCCGCACACCTGGGCCCACCGCGGACTGGACCGTGAAGACCCAGTCGGGTCGGCTCAGCCTCACCAGCGTCAGCACCGGCAAGGGACTCACCGTGGGGACAGGCGGCCGCCTGGCGCAGGGGTACGCCGGCGAGTTCCGGTGGAGCCTCGTGCCCGCCACCGGCTGCCTGCCGTTCCCCGACATCGACCCCGGCGCGGTGGGCACCCCGTTCAAGGGGGCCAGCCCGACCGCGCCGGTCAAGGGCTTCCTCGACGCCCACACCCACATCAGCGCCTTCCGGTTCCTCGGCGGCAAGTTCCACTGCGGCCGACCGTGGAGCCCCTACGGCGTGACGGTGGCGCTGGAGGACTGTGTCGACCACCAACCCAACGGCGCGGCCGCCGCCGCCGAGAACCTGTTCGCCACCGGAGCCCCCGTCGGGACCCACGACACCGACGGCTGGCCGTCGTTCAAGGGCTGGCCGCGCTGGGACTCGCTCACCCACGAGGGCACGTACTGGCGCTGGCTCGAGCGGTCGTGGCGCGGCGGGCTGCGCATCGTGGTGAACGACCTGGTGGAGAACGGGGCCCTCTGCGAGATCTACCCGCTCAAGGCCGGCACCAGCTGCAACGAGATGGACAGCATCCGGCTCCAGGCCCAGGACATGTACGCCCTCCAGGACTACATCGACGCCCAGTTCAAGGGGCCGGGCAAGGGCTTCTTGCGCATCGCCAAGACCCCCGCCGAGGCCCGCCGCTTCATCAACGAGGGCAAGCTCGTGATGGTGCTCGGCGTGGAGGCGTCCGAGGTCCTCGACTGCGGCCGCACCGGCGACACCCCGCACTGCACGAAGGCACAGATCACCCAGCGCCTCGACGAGCTGTACGCGCTCGGCGTCCGCTCCCTGTTCCCCGTGCACAAGTTCGACAACGGGCTCGGCGGCACCGCCTACGACGACGGCGCCACCGGGCTGCTCGTCAACGTGGGCAACAAGTGGGCGACCGGCGAGTGGTGGCAGCCCGTCCCCTGCGCCCCCGGCGCCGAGGCGGACAACTCCCCCACCAACCTGTCCGGCGAGCAGGCGGTGATCTACGCCGTGCTCGGCATGGGGGTCGCCCCGCTGCTCGACGGCGATCTGCCGGCCTATCCGCCAGGTCCGCTGTGCAACCCGCGCGGCCTGACCGACCTGGGCCTCCACACCATCCGGGAGATGGCGAAGCGGGGGATGATCGTCGAGACCGACCACATGAGCGTGAAAGCCCGCAAGGAGGCGCTCACCCTGCTCGAGGAGCTGGGCTACTCCGGTCTGATCACCAGCCACAGCTGGGGCGACGCCACGTCGCAGAAGCGGCTCCAGGCGCTCGGCGGGGTGGTCGCCCCGTACGCCCGTTCCACTACGCAGTACGCCCAGGAGTGGGCCGCCGCCAAGGCGAACAAGTCGCCCAAGTACCTGTTCGGCCTGGGCTACGGCTCGGACACCAACGGCCTCGGCAAGCAGACCGAGCCCCGCGCCGGCGCCGCCGCCAGCAACCCGGTGACCTACCCGTACAAGACGTTCGACGGGGGCACCACCATGCTCCAGTCGAGGTCCGGCACCCGCCTCTGGGACATCAACACCGACGGCGCCGCCAACTACGGGATGTTCCCGGACTGGATCGAGGACCTGCGACGCGTCGCCGGCCCCCAGGTCATCGCCGACATGGCCAACGGCGCCGAGGCGTACCTCCAGATGTGGGCCCGGGCGGACGCTGCCAAGACCCAGTAGCCCGCTGCCTGTCGACCCGTCGGGCCGCCTACTCCGGTCGGAACCGGTCGGGGTCGACCAGCCAGTCGAACAGGCGCTGGTGCTCCGGCCGATCGAGCATCAGCTCGGGATGCCACTGCACCCCCAGCACGCGGGCGACCGGGTCCTCGATCACCTCGACCACGCCGTCCTCCGCCACGCCGGTCACCTGCAGGTCGAGCCCGACCCGCGCCGGGTCGATCGACTGGTGGTGCAGGGTGTTGACCCGCACGGCGTCAGCACCGATGACCCGGTGGATCAGCGAACCGGGCACGAGCGCGACCTCGTGCACCTCGCCGTCCACCCGCTCGTCGTCGTGCCCCTCGAGGCCGCGCCCCGGCAGGTGCTGCACCAACCCGCCCTGGAGCACCACGTTCAGCACCTGGGCCCCTCGGCAGATACCGAGGATCGGGATGTCGTCCGCATCGCAGACGAGGGCGATCTCCCACGCGTCGCGAGCGACGTCGGGCTCGCCGCACTCCGGCTCGCGCACGTCGCCGTAGATCCCCGGGTCGACGTCGCCGCCGCCGGTCAGCAGCAGCCCGTCGAGGTGGTGGAGCGCCACGGGGGAGAACGACGGGTCGACCGTCGGGAGGAGGACCGGGAACCCGCCGGCGGCGATGACGCCGTCGATGTAGAGGCGCCCGAGCGTCTCGATGGGCTGGGTCTCGCCCATCCCCCACGAGCAGGTGATCCCGATGCGCGGCGGCAGCATCGGGCCACGCTAGGTCGGTGCCATCCCTCGACCGGGACGGACCCGGATCAGCGTCGTGGCCGCCAACGGCCTCAGCGACCGGGAGCTGCGTCGCGCCCCGACGGTGCCTTCGGCTTGAACGACGGGAGTGCCATGCCCACCAGCGCCCGCACGTTGCCGCGGAGGATGTCGACGAAGTCGAAGGCGTCGCGCCAGAGCGTGATCTTCCCCTCGTGCACGTCGAAGCGCCCGCACACCCAGAACTGGGCCCGGAACCGGCCCCACACGATGACGTCGGTGCGCTCGGTGAGCACCACCGGCCCGTCGGCGGAGATGGCGTGCAGGTACGCCTCGAAGCCGATCGTCGGCCGCTCCATCGCGGCGAACGCCTTGCCCAGCCGCTCTCGCCCGTGGATCGTGGGCAACCCCACGTTCACGTAGACGAGGTCGTCGGCGACGAGCTCCAGCGCCGCGTCGAGGTCGGACCGCATGAGGGCGGCGAGGAAGGCCTCGACCACGGCCTGGGGATCGGTGAGGTTCGGCGCGGCGTCTTCGGCAGCGATGGGCAGGAGTCCGTGCGGCATGCCGGCGATGCTACGACCGCCGACCGCCCGACGGGCGGGCCGGACGGACCGGTCGGGGACGGGCCCGGGCTCAGTCCTCGTCCGCGGAGCCCCACAGCGGCATGGTCCCGGTGGCGGGGTCGTACTGGGTGAGCCAGGCCGGGAGGTAGATCGGGTCGGTGAAGTCGTCGGGATGGTGGCCGGGGAGGGCCGAGACCACCAGGACCGGCACCATCACGAACGCCAGCGACACCCCGAGCTTCACCAGGCGGAACCAGGTCAGCGGGTTGCGGAGGCGCTTCTCGCCGTGGAGCTGGACGAGCGCGCCCACGGCGGTGAAGAACGCGATCGTGAGGAAGCCGATGATCGCCGACCAGGCGTAGCGCAGGCGCGAGCCGTCGGTCGCCTCGAACACGTCGTAGGTGTTGGCCTTGTGCTCGATCTCCTCGGCGAGGTGCCAGAGGAACAGGGTCGCCGGCACCGGGTCGGCCTGGTCGAAGATCTTGCCGAGGTGCGCCTCGGTCCAGCGGGCGACGCCGTAGGAGATGGTCTCGCCCGATGCGGCGTAGGCGACCCGGAACTTCGGACTGCGGCGCCACACCCAGTCGGAGTTGATCTTCATCATCCGCTGGATGCGGAGCGTCCCCGGGTACCGAGCCGACACGATGTCGTTGAACCGCTTGTGCTGGGTGTGGTGCCCGGTCTCCTGGCGCACGTACGAGTCCGAGCGGGCCCGGAGGTCGTCGTCGATGCGGTCGTAGGTGGAGCGGACGGCCCGGATGAACAGCGGTTCGGCGAAGGGCATGCCGAGGGAGATGGCGTTGGCGGCTGCGGCGAACTCGTACTGGTGGGGCACCCACATCGGGTTGGTGTCCGCCGGGTACTCGAACCCGACCCGCCGGGTCGGCAGGACGGCCTCGTTCGCTGCGCCTGGCCGGTCGCTTGGCGCACCGTGACGGAGATCGACCTCGACCTCGGGGATCTCCTGCACGCTCATCCGGTTCCCTGTCGGCCCGACGGTGGCGAGATCAAGCCGTAGCCTGACGGGGACCAGGTCATCGGCACGAAGGGGCGAGCAGCGTGGACGAGAGCGCACGACCACGACCGACGCACGGGGCGGACATCGACCGCACCGACGAGTGGGATGAGCTGCGGCGCAAGCACCTCCGCCCGAAGGAAGAGCGGCCCGCATCTTCGGCCCGCGGCGTCCACCACGTCGCCCTGCTGAGCCGCGATGTGGAGACCACGATCGACTTCTACCAGGGGCTCCTCGAGTTCCCGCTGACCACGCTGTTCGAGAACCGGGACTACCGGGGGTCGACCCACTTCTTCTTCGACATCGGCAACGGCAACTGCCTCGCCTTCTTCGACATGCCCGGGCTCGACCTCCCGCCGTACGCAGAGGTGCTCGGTGGCCTCCACCACCTGTGCATCTCGGTCGAGGCCGGCCGGTGGGCGCACCTGAAGGCCAAGCTCGACGAGGCGGGGACCGGCTACGCCCACATCGACGAGACGTCGATCTACTTCGCCGGACCCGATGGGGAGCGCGTCGAGCTCATCGCCGACCCGCTCGGCGAGATGTACGGCATGGAGGTCCGGTGATGGACCTGAACCTGATCGACGCCCTCCGCAGCACCGGCGCCGTCCGGGAGTTCGAGGACCGCCCCGTCGATCGCGACGTGGTGGCGAGGGTGCTCGACACGGCCCGGTTCGCCCCCAACGGCGGCAACCAGCAGTCGTGGCGGGTCGTGCTCGTCGAGGATCCTGCGACGAAGGCGGCGATGCGCGACCTGTACGTGCCCGGCTGGCTCGAGTACCTGGAGATGCGCAAGGCCGGGGTGCAGCCGTGGGCGCCGATCGGCGACCCCGAGGGCGAGGCGGCCGCCGTCGAGCGGGCGAGGCGCCTGACCCACGACGAAGCCGCAGCCGCCGCCGGCGGGTTCGCCGCCCACTTCGACCAGGTGCCGGTGATGGCCGTGATCCTGGCCGACCTCCGCCTGCTCGCCGGCACCGACCGGGACCTGGGCCGCTACACCCTCGTCGGCGGGGCATCGGTGTACCCGTTCGTGTGGAGCATCCTCCTCGCCGGTCACGCCGAGGGCCTCGGTGGCGTGGTCACCACCATGACCACCACCCGTGAGCCGGAGGTGCGCCAGCTGCTGCACGTCCCCGATGAGTTCGCCGTCGCTGCCGTGCTGGCCCTCGGCTACCCCGTGAAGCGCCCGAGGAACCTGCGTCGCGACCCGGTCGACTCGTTCGCCACCATCGACGCCTTCGACGGTCCCCCGGTCGCCAACCCGTAGGCCCGGAGAGCCCATGGCCATCGAGATCACGGAGAGCACGCTCGCCACCGTCGGCATCGTCACCGTCCGGCGGGCGCTCCCCCGGCGCCAGCGGCGCATGGTCGGCGCCTGGTGCTTCGCCGATCACCTGGGACCGGCCGACGCCACGCCGACCCACGGCCTCGACGTCGGCCCCCATCCGCACTGCGGCCTGCAGACCGTGACCTGGCTCACCCAGGGCGAGGTCCTCCACCACGACAGCCTCGGCACCGAGCAGCTCATCGCCCCCGGTCAGCTCAACCTCATGACCGCCGGGCGGGAGGTCTCCCACTCCGAGGAGGCCACCGGCTCCTACGCCGGCCCGGTCGAGGGCATCCAGCTCTGGATGGCCCAGCCGTCGGCGACCCGCGACGGCGACCCGGCGTTCGAGCACCACGCCGCGCTCCCGGTCCTGGCCCTGGACGGCGGCCATGCCACCGTGCTGGTCGGGGCCCTCGGCGGGACCCAGAGCCCGGCCCGGATCGACTCCCCGATCGTCGGTGCCGAGCTGCTCCTGACCGGCCCCGCTCGCGTCCCGGTCGACCCGGCGTTCGAGCACGGGCTCGTCGTCTTGTCCGGGTCGGTCGAGATCGAGGGCGAGACCCTCGCCCCCGGCCACCTCGGCCACCTCGAGCCCGGCGGCAACGAGCTGGTGCTCGAACCGGACGGTCCCGCCCGGGTGATGCTCCTGGGCGGTGTGCCGTTCCCCGAGCCGATCGTGATGTGGTGGAACTACGTGATCCGCAGCAGAGCCGAGGCCACCGCCGCCCACCGCGCCTGGCTGGCCGACGACGGCCGCTTCGGCACGGTCGGTTCCGCCCTCGACCGCATCACCGTCGACCTCCCGCCCTGGGCCTGACCTCGGGCGCCCCCGCTCCCACTCCGGGGACCGTCGTTCAGTCCACCGACCGGCCATCCCGGTACGAGCACCACAGCACGACGACCGGCAGCACCACCAGCAGCGAGAGGCTGACGATCTCGCCGACCTGATCGAACGGCTCGAGCGGCCCGAGGTGGCGCAGGTGGTACACGAGGTGGGGCACGGCGTTCACCAGCCACGCCGCCGCCGCCACCCGCACGAGGATCGGCTGCATCGTCACGGCCGCCACCAGGCTGACGACGGCGAGCGCCAGGCTGAGCTGGCCCACGTCGCGCACCAGGTGCTCGTTGAACGGCCCGTCCACCGCCACCCACACCCGCCCAAACCCCGGGAAGTCGTCTGCGAACGACCGAGGGAAGATCGCCGCCCACACGCCGACCAGCAACCCGGCGAACGTCAGGTAGGCGAGCACGGCCCGCTGGACGATGGACGACGTCGAGTTCACGCTCGGTCTGACGACCCTCTCCGCCGATTCGTGACAACCGGCGCTGACCGCCAGCGAGAGACCGCGACTCGACCATCGCAAATCGGACATGGAGAGGGATGGAAAGGCACCGGCTTCCCTGTCATACCCCCTTCGTACGATGAGGGCATGTTCGATCAGCCGACGGATTCGGAACGCGAGGCGAGGCGCAACCGGGCCCACGCGCTCGTGGACGCCGTGCTCGACGTCGATCCGGCCACGGCGCTCGGGTCGGAGCTGTCCGGGTTGATGGCGGCGCGTGCGCAGCTGGCGTGTCTGACCGATGGAGCGGCGGTGGCGGCGATGGCGCAGTGGGAGGCCTCGGCGGGCTGGGCTCGGGATGGGGCGGCGACGGTGGTGACGGCGCTGGTCAACGAGACCGGTGCGCACCGCTCGGCGGCAGCGGTGCTGCGGCGCACCGGGCTCGACGCAGCCTCGATGCCCCACGTGTCGGCGGCAGCATCGCAGGGGTCGTTGCCGTTGTCGCACCTGCGGCTGGTCACTTCGGCGCGCAAGCCCGAGGTGGCGGAGGTGTTCGACCGCGACGAGGCCCTTCTGGTGGCCGAAGCCGGCAAGCGGACCGCTGATGGGCTGGCGGGGTTCTTGCGGGCGTGGCGCTACGGGGCGCTCGCCGAGCTCGGGCGGAACGAGCCCGACAGCCCACCCGATCACGACTCCGAAGCCGACACCGCCGAGATCGTCACCGGGTTCGCCGGGCGCGGGCTCATCTCGCTCGACGTCACGCCGGTGTCGCTCGGGATCATCACCGAAGCCGTGAACGCCCGCATCGAGACCTGGCGACGGGCGGGGCAGCTCACCGAAGACGACCGCACCTGGGACGAGCTCGTCGCCGCCGCCCTCGTCGACCTGATCGCGGATGGGTCGGTGAGCAGCCGGCGGGGGCAGCTGCGGCCCCTGCTGATCATCAGCGCCAAGCTCACCGACCTGTTCGACCGCGCCGGCATCCCCGCCGATCAACGGGCGGCCTGGTCGGCACGCATCGTCGGCGGCGGACCCATCGGCCAAGCCTCCCTGCGAGAGCTGATGGAACAGGCCGACCTGCAGCTCGTCGTCACCGACGACGACGGCGAACCCCTCCACGTCGGACGCCAGCAACGTTTCGCCACCGCCGCCATGCTCGCCGCGCTCATCGCCCGCTCCGGCGGCACGTGCGAGTTCCCCGGCTGCCACGCCACCCACCACCGAGCCCACGCCCACCACATCCGCTGGTGGCGCAACGGCGGCAGCACCGACATCGCCAACCTCACAAGTTACGAACCGGTCCGGTTCTCCGACTCAGAACAGGTCGGTAAGATCCTCCAGCCAGGCTGACATTGTCTGACCGATCTCGGAGGTCGTCGTCAGCACGGCTTTGTACAAGTTCTGGAGCGGGCGGTCCAGGTCGGTATTGGTTTCGGCCTCGATGTACTCGAAGACAGTTTCGCCATCGTTGTCAAGAAAGCGCAGTCCAACCAACACCCAATCATTATTGTTGGGATCCCTCTTCCCGGTATCCCAGACGGTCACAGCGCCCTGAGATCGCGCCAAAATAAAGGCGCCAGGGTCGTCTGTCTTGCGCCAGCTGAGCTGCTCCAATTCCGTTGCAGATGCTAGGGCTTTGATTACATCGACTACTTGGGCGGGCATCATCGCTCCTAATTGGACGGCGTGGAGACTGCGGGGTCTAGAGGGTCGAGGGCCGTCGCCGTATGGTCATGGCTGTCAGCCTGCTGCTTGGTCGACTCATGCTCCAACTCGGTGGACCGAGCCGTCGCAATGTTCTCGGCAGCGGCGGTCATTTGATCTGAGAGCGTGGAGACTTCCTCCGTGATCTGGCGAGTTCGTCGCGTAACGTCCACCACTCCAGTTGCTTTGTTCAAACCAGCCTCTGCGATTCGGGCCATTTCGATCGACGCGACGACGGACGGGCCCATTTCACTGCCGATCTCGTCAAGAATCGCTGCCGTAGTTGCTGAGATGATTCGCCATCTTCTCAGAGTCCGGGAAGCGCCCATTACATCGTTGTCTCTGCGACAGTCGATGAGATCAGCTTCAACCTGGCGAACTAAGTGAAGATGCATCATAAGGCGCGATCGCAGTAGGCGGCCTTGTGTTTCCATTGCAGCTTGACTTGCAGCCTCCGCAGCCGACCGGGTCTCCCGTAGCTGCTTTCTGCCATAGAAAAATGCGATCACCCCAAGAGGAAATGCGAGGACCGTCAGGGCCGTCTGGACGGCCGTGCTCCACTCGATCCACCCGGAGGGCCATCCCACGTTGGCGCATGCTACTTGAATGGCCGCCCCCGCAGCTCTTTACTTGAATATGCAACGAAACTCGGAACGGCTGGCGGGACTTGCCGATCGCCCGTGGTGTCTGACGCCCTTGACGGCGAGTTACAGGCATGGGATTCTCGTGGGGCCGCTGGGGAACCGGCATGGCTGCGAGAGATGATCTTCACGGGGCAAGGCCCTGGTCCACGCTTTGAGACTCCTAGGTTGCGCTGGTTGAAGCGCGGTTGAGTCTCGGCGTTCATCGTCGCTGACGTTCGTCTCGCCGGGCTTGGTGCTTGGTCGGGGCGGTGGTTTCACGGAGGCCTGTTGTGGCTCATGTGGTGCCTTCATCGCGCCCGTCTGGGGGTGGTGAGGGTGGTTCTGTCGATCCTGTAGATGCGTTCCGGCCTGGCTGGGCGCTGTCGTTGTTCCCGACTGCTGGGGAGGGCGGTGGCTCGTTCCGGTCTTCGCTGCCGGTGAAGCGTCAGCGCTCCTGGGGTCCTGCGGCTGATCCTGAGCGGTCGGTGTCGGAGGCTGGGCGGCGGGCACGGCGGGAGATCCGGCGCTACTGCGTGTCGAACCGTCTCAACCGTCTGGGCACGCTCACTTACCGGGGCGAGGGTTGCCATGACGAGGCCCAGTTGCGGGTCGACCTTGGGGAGTTCTTCCGGTCGATGCGCCGGATGCTCGGCGGTGACCCGCTGCCGTATGTGTGGGTGCCGGAGTGGCACAAGTCCGGCCACGGCCTCCATGTCCACTTCGCAGTAGGCCGGTATGTGAAGCGCTCGGTGATCGAGGCGTCGTGGGGCCGGGGGTTCGTCCACATCAAGCTGCTCGGTGATCTGCCGGTCGGGTCGGGGAAGCTGGAGGAGTCCAGGCGAGCTGCGGGCTACCTGGCGAAGTACGTCGCCAAGGATTTCAGGGAGAAGGGCCGTACGGGCGGGTTGCACCGCTACGAGGTCGCTCAGGGATTCAAGCCGGTCGGGGTGCGGTTGTGGGCGCCGACTCGGGAAGGGGTCTTGGCGGTCGCTGCTGAGCACATGGGCCGTCAGCCGGGGCATGTGTGGTGTTCCGATCAGGAGAAGGACTGGCAGGGGCCTCCGGCCGTGTGGGCGTCATGGGACTGAGCGGTGATGCCCTGGCGGCGTGGGTCGAGGCGTCGTGTTCGGCGCAGGGCGTCCCGGTGAAGGTGGCTGATGCTGCGGTCGTTGGTCGTGTCGTGGTTCTGCTGGATGGGGGCCCGCCCGCAAAGCGGGCGAAGCCCGCTGCGGACGGGGCCTCGCCGTCAGAGCTTCCAGACGATTCCGACTCGGTTCGGGTCGAGCTCTCGGGCACCGGGTGTTCCGGGCTTGATGTTGATGTGGGCGACGATAGCTCCGACGATGGCGGCTTGTCGGGTGAGGTTCAGGTCTTGCCACGAGGCCTGTAGGCCTGCGCTGTTGCCGATCCATCCGGTGAGGGCGTCGCTGTGGGTGCGGCGTGCGAGCCGTCGCTCGGTGTCGATGATGCGGGGTTCGATCTTCGAACGTGCCGCCATCCACTCCCGTACGCCGATCTTGCCATCGGCGAATGTCTCGGCCAGTACGTCGAGCATCGCACGGTCCACGGCGAGGGCTTCAGACAGGGCGGCGGTGTGCTCGGCCTCGGCGGCTTGACCAGTGAGCGCTGCGGCGAGTTCGGGGGTGTCGAGCCGGTAGAGGACGGCGGCGGTGACGAGTTCCTCGACGGGCGGGGCGACGATGGTGAGCTTGCCGCAGCCTCCGAAGTCTGGGCCTTTGGAGCAGACGTAGCGGCGGCTGTCGATGCGGGCGGCTGAGTAGAGCTTGTGGCCGCACTTGCCGCAGCGCAGTAGCCCCGACAGCAGATAGCGGCGAGGGGTTCGCCGGCCGGTGGAGGCTTGTTGGTCCAGGCGGGCGAGCACTCGGGCGTGGTCGGCTTCGCTGATGATCGGCTCCCATGCGGCCGGCCCGACGACTTCGCCCCGGTGGACCCGCAGGCCGGCGTTGCGAGCGGACTTCAAGATTCCTCGTACCGTTGTCGAGTTCCACGGCTTGCCCGACACGGTTGGGGCATCTTGGTCTTGGAGCCATGACGTGATCGACCGCAGGCTGTCTCCGGCGAGGTACCGAGCGACGATGGTGCGGACCATGGCGGCCTCGTCGGGCCGGTGGGTGATCCGGTCGGTGTCGAACCCGTAGGGCCGCAGCGATCCCCCGTGGGGCATCCCGCTCGCAGCCACTTGGTCGAGCTTGCGGCGGACTCGCCGTGACTTCGTGGCGGACTCGTTCGCTGCGACTGCTCCCAGCATGCGCAGCACCACGAGTCCATCGCCGTTGCCCAAGTCGAGTTCACCGCCAGCAACGAACCGGACGTGGCGCACACCTGCCGCTTCGATCCGCTCGAGGAACTGCTCGGTTTCGATCGGTCGACGGGTCAGCCGGTCAGCGTGGTAGCAGACCACAGCGTCAGCAAACCCGTCCGTGAGATCAGCGAGCATCCGCTCGTAGGAGGGGCGCTTCTTGCCGGAGTAGGCCGAAACGTCGTTGTCGATGTACTCGTCCGCTACCTCCCACCCGAGATCGGCTGCCAGCTTTCGGCAGTCCTCGACCTGCCGGGTCACGCCCAGGGCGGTCCCGTCGTCAGAGGAGATTCGGGCGTACACAGCGGCTCGGGCCATGGGGTCAGACTAACGACGTGTGATCAATCTCGCCCTGCTGTGCCCGCACCACCACCGGATGGTCCACCACGGCTGGACCCTCATACGCGGCCCCGCCGGCCTGATCTTCCAGCGACCCGACGGCACCACCATCGACCCACCACCCTTCGCCCACGCCGCCTAGCGACGCAGGGCGTCCTCAACCACCTGGTCCCGCTCGAACCCCGGGGTCACCCAGCGACGAAGCCCGCCCGACCACCCCCGGGCGACTTCGTCGCGTCCCGGCTGCGTGTGAGCCGTCGCCGGTGAGGGGGCCCGAGCGCCGCCGGTAGGCTCGCTGCTCCACCAGCGAGGCCGACCAGGGAGAGCCGACGTGTCCGACAAGAGCGTGTTCACCGACGACGAGTGGGAGGCCGTGGGCGAGGCGCCGCTGCTGATCTCGATGGCGATGGCGGCGGTCGGGCCCCACGGGCCGATCTCGATGATCAAGGAGTCGACGGCGTCGGCCAAGGCGATCGCCATGCCGCACGACCACGGGGCCGCCAACGGCCTCATCGCCGAGATCATCGAGGTCGCCAAGGGCAAGGAGGCGCGCCAGGACGCCAAGCACCACAAGGCGCCCACCATCCCCGCCATGGTCGACTCCCTGCTGGCCGACCTGCCCATTGCGGCCAAGGCCCTCGACAAGCTGCCCGCCGACGAGGCTGCCGGGGTGAAGACCTGGTTCACCGACATCGCCACGGCCATCGCCGGCGCCGCCAAGGGCACCAGCGCCGAGGAGCAGCAGGTGATCGACCGGATCGCCGCCGTCTTCGCCTGATCTGCGACAGAATGGGTGTCGGCGGCCGAGGGGAACGCACGGCCGCCGACACCCGATACCAGCAGGGGAACCGCAACCGATGTCCACCGACGAAGAGATCCTCGGCCGCACCAGCCGCGATGACCTGCGGGCCATCATCGCCATGTCCAACACGGACATCGACGAGGCCATCCACGTGGTGCAGGACAACGCACCGGCCATCTTCACGTGGGATTACGAGAAGGGCCGCCGCCCGGCGCTGAACAAGCTGTACGAGAAGGCCAAGCACGCCCAGTGGAACGGCGAGACGGACCTGGACTGGTCGGTCGAGGTCGACCAGGAGTACTTCGCCCAGATCATCTCGATGATGCGCCAGCAGCAGATGGACGCCGCCGGCCTGGACCTCAGCCGCACGCCGTTCGCCAGCTGGGGCGAGAAGGAGTGGCTCCAGCACGCCATGGAGAACCAGAACTGGAGCTTGAGCCAGTTCATGCACGGCGAGCAGGGCGCGCTCGTGTGCACGGCGAAGATCGTCGAGACGGTGCCGTGGATCGATGCCAAGTACTACGCGTCCACGCAGGTGATGGACGAGGCCCGCCACGTGGAGGTGTTCGCCAAGTACCTCGACACCAAGTTGAACGGGCACTACCCGATCAACACCCACCTGCGGATGCTGCTCGACGACATCATCAACGACAGCCGTTGGGACATGACCTACCTGGGCATGCAGATCATGGTCGAGGGCCTGGCCCTCGCCGCCTTCGGCATGGCGATGAACACCACGCCGGACCCGTTGCTCAAGCAGCTGCTCCGGTACGTGATGAGCGACGAGGCCCGTCACGTGGCCTTCGGCGTGCTCACCCTCAAGGAGTTCTACGAGGAGCTCACTGCGGCGGAGCTGCTGGAGCGCCAGGAGTTCGCGTTCGAGGCCGCCGTGCGCATGCGCGACCGCTTCCTCCAGCAAGAGGTGTGGGACCGCCTCGGCGTGAACGTGAAGGAGGCGGTGAAGCTGTTCGAGGTGCCGCCCGAGGTGAAGAACCAGGATCCGTTCCAGCAGCTGCTGTTCTCCAAGATCGTGCCGAACTGCAAGAAGCTCGGCCTGCTCGACGCCAACGACGGCTGGCTGCGCAAGCGCTTCGACACGCTCGGGGTCACCCAGTTCGAGGACTGGGTCGACACCGGCGAGGAGTACCTGGAGATGGACGCGGTCACCCAGGACCGCCTCGCCGCTGAAGGCGCCTGACCCCGGTGACCCATCCCCGCGACGAGGTCGCCGAAGCCGTCGACCGCTACCGCACGCTGCGCGAGGCCATCGGGCGAGGCGAGCAGTCCTGGCCGGTGCTCGCCGATCTCTTCACCGAGGACGCCGTGTACATCGACCCGGCGTGGGGTCGCATCGAAGGCCGCGACGAGATCCGCACGTTCATGGCGGACTCCATGACCGGGCTCGAGGACTGGACCTTCCCCATCGAGTTCATCGCGATCGAAGGCGACCAGGTGGTCATCAAGTGGACCCAGGAGCTGCCCGGCACCAAGCCCGACGGCACCCGCTGGACCCAGTCGGGCTACTCCACCCTCCTGTACGCCGGCGACGGCCGGTTCTCCTACGAGGAGGACCTGTTGAACATGGCCCACGTCATCGAGGACATCGTGGCCAGCGGCTGGCTCCCCGGTCCCGGGTTCGCGCCCCCGCCGGCCCAGCCGAACCGCGACGTGTCCCGCCCGGCCTGAGCCACCGTCGGACCTCCGCCCGAGGCCGGTACCATGCGCGGCCTCGCAGCACCCCAGCACCGCAGCACCCCGCGACCCGACCGACCCGCACGAACCGCACGCACGACCTGACGGAGACGACCACGTGACCACCACCGAACCTGTGCTCGACGGCGCCGACCCCGGCATCCGGCCCCAGGACGACCTGTTCGGCCACGTGAACGGGGCGTGGCTCGCCACCGCCGAGATCCCGGCCGACCTCGCGGTCAGCGGGGGCTTCATCGACCTGGCCCTCGAGGCGGAGGAGATCGTCGGTGAGATCGTGGGCGAAGCCCGCGACGCCGTCGTCTCCGGCGAGGCCGGCCTGTCCGACGACCGCCGGAAGCTCGGCGACCTCTACGCCAGCTTCCTCGACGTCGAGCACGTCGACGAGCTGGGCGCCGAGCCGATCGCCGCCGACCTGGCAGCCATCGCGGCGGTGGCGGACACGTCGGAGCTGGTCCGGCTCATCGGGCGCTTCCAGCGCGAAGGAGCGGGCGGCCTGGTCGACGCCTACGTCAACACCGATGACCGGCGATCGGATCGCAACATCGTGAACCTGGTCCAGGGCGGCATCGGGCTCCCGGACGAGTCGTTCTACCGCGAAGACGGCTTCACCGAGATCCGCGACGCCTACGTCGCCCACGTCGCCCGCATCCTCCAGCTCACCGGACAGGACGAGGTCGAGGCGGCCGACGCCGCCGCCCGCATCCTCGCCCTCGAGACGCGCCTCGCGAGCGGGCACTGGGACCGGGTGCGGTCCCGTGACGTGATCGCCTCGTACAACCTCACCTCGTTCGCCGAGCTGGCCGACCTGGCGCCCGCGTACGACTGGGCGGCGTGGACCGACGGCCTCGGTGCCACCGGTGACGAGCTGGCCGAGGTCCTCGTCCGCCAGCCCAGCTTCTTCGGCGTGCTCTCCGACGCGCTCGCCGAGGTGCCCTTGGCCGACTGGAAGGCGTGGCTCGCGTTCCACACCGCGGTGGCGGCGGCGCCGTACCTCTCGGCACCGTTCGTCGACGAGCACTTCGCCTTCTCCTCGCAGACCCTCAAGGGCGTCACCGAGCAGCGCGACCGCTGGAAGCGCGGGGTCGGCCTCTGCAACTCGCTGCTGGGCGAGGCCATCGGCAAGATCTACGTGGCCCGCACCTTCCCGCCCGAGGCCAAGGCCCAGATGGACGAGCTGGTGGCCAACCTCGTGGCCGCGTACCGGGTCAGCATCAGCCGGCTCCCCTGGATGAGCGAGGAGACCCGGGAACGGGCGCTCGCCAAGCTCGAGCTGTTCCGCCCGAAGATCGGCTACCCCGACGTGTGGCGGGACTACTCGGCGCTGGTCATCGAGCGCGATGACCTGCTGGGCAACGTCCGCCGGGGAGCGGCGTTCGAGACGGCCCGCCAGCTGGCCAAGATCGGCGCCCCCGTCGACCGCGACGAGTGGCTGATGACCCCGCAGACGGTCAACGCCTACTACAACCCCGGCGTCAACGAGATCTGCTTCCCGGCCGCCATCCTCCAGCCGCCGTTCTTCGACCCGGAGGCCGACCCCGCCCTCAACTACGGCGGGATCGGCGCGGTGATCGGCCACGAGGTCGGCCACGGCTTCGACGACCAGGGCTCCCAGTACGACGGGGAGGGGAACCTCGACAACTGGTGGACCGACGCCGACCGCGAGCAGTTCCAGGTGCTGGCCGACCAGCTCATCGCCCAGTACGACGGGTTCGAGCCGCGAGAGCTGCCGGGCCACCACGTCAACGGCGCCCTGACGGTGGGCGAGAACATCGGCGACCTGGGCGGCCTCACCATCGGCCTGCTCGCCTACGAGCTCAGCTTGGGCGACGCCGGTGCACCGGTCATCGACGGGACCACCGGCCGCAGCCGGGTGTTCCGGAACTGGGCCGAGATCTGGCGGATCAAGACCCGGAAGGAGGCCCAGCTCCAGCTGCTGTCGCTCGACCCGCACTCGCCAGCGGAGTTCCGGGCCAACATCGTGCGCAACCTCGACGAGTTCCACGAGGAGTTCGCCACCACCCCCGACGATGGCCTGTGGCTGGAGCCTTCCGAGCGCGTCCGCATCTGGTGATCGCCGGGACAGAACCGGCGCGCCGGCTCCGCCTGACGGGCTAGACATCGGGTCTTGTGCCCATGCGGTCACACCGCACGCCTCGGAAGGCCACCCCATGACCGAGCTCCACCAGCGCGCCTCGCTCCCCATCCCCGACGTCGCCCAGCCGGGTCTCACCACCTACGACGCCAAGGACCCCGACACGGCCCACCCGCCGATCGAGCCGCTGCGGCCGCCCGAAGGGGCGCCGAACGTCCTGATCGTGCTGCTCGACGATGTCGGGTTCGGCGCAGCCAGCGCGTTCGGCGGACCGTGCGCCACCCCCAACGCCGAGCGGCTGGCCGCTGGCGGCCTCAAGTACAACCGCTTCCACACCACCGCCCTGTGCGCGCCGACCCGCCAGGCGCTGCTCACCGGCCGCAACCACCACTCGGTGGGCATGGGCTCCATCACCGAGACGGCGACCGCCTCGCCGGGCAACAGCTCGGTCCGGCCGAACACCAAGGCGCCGGTGGCCGAGACGTTGAAGCTCAACGGCTACTCGACGGCGCAGTTCGGCAAGTGCCACGAGGTGCCGGTGTGGCAGTCCTCGCCGATGGGTCCGTTCGAAGCGTGGCCGACGGGCAGCGGCTTCGAGCACTTCTACGGGTTCATCGGCGGCGAGAACAACCAGTGGGATCCGGCGCTCTACGAGGGCACGACCCCTGTCGAGCCGCCCGCCACGCCCGAGGAGGGGTACCACCTCACTGAGGACCTCGCCGACCGTGCGATCAACTGGGTGCGCCAGCAGAAGGCGCTGATGCCCGACAAGCCCTTCTTCATGTACTTCGCACCCGGCGCCACCCACGCACCGCACCACTGCCCCGAGGAGTGGATCGAGAAGTACGAGGGGAAGTTCTCGCAGGGCTGGGATGCCGTGCGCGAGGAGACCTTCGCCCGCCAGAAGGAGCTGGGTGTGATCCCAGCCGACGCAGAGCTGACCGAGCGCAACGAAGCGATCACATCGTGGGATGACATGCCCGACGAGCTCAAGCCCGTGCTCGAGCGTCAGATGGAGACCTACGCCGGCTTCCTCGAGCACACCGACCACCACGTCGGCCGGGTCCTCGACGCCATCGAGGACCTCGGGGTGATGGACGACACGCTGATCTACTACATCATCGGCGACAACGGCGCGTCGGCCGAAGGCACGATGAACGGTGCCTTCAACGAGATGGCCAACTTCAACGGCATGGCGGCGTTGGAGACCACCGAGTACCTGCTCTCGAAGATCGACGAGTTCGGTTCCCCGACGTCGTACAACCACTACTCGGTGGGATGGGCGTGGGCGATGTGCACGCCCTTCCAGTGGACCAAGCAGGTCGCGTCGCACTGGGGCGGCACCCGCAACGGCACCATCGTCCACTGGCCGAACGGCATCGAGGAGCAGGGCGGTCTTCGGGAGCAGTTCACGCACGTGATCGACGTGGCCCCCACCATCCTCGAGGCCGCCGGCCTGCCCCAACCGATGTCGGTGAACGGGGTGCAGCAGGCCCCGATCGAGGGCACGAGCATGCTCTACACCTTCAACGCGGCAGAGGAGGCCGAGCGTCACGATCTGCAGTACTTCGAGATGTTCGGCAACCGCGGCATCTACCACCGGGGTTGGAGCGCCGTGACCCAGCACTCGATCCCTTGGCTCATGGTCGGCCAGGTGAAGCCAGAGTTCGACGACGACGTGTGGGAGCTCTACGACGGAAGCACGGACTTCACCCAGGCACGCGACCTCTCGGTCGAGCAGCCAGAACGGTTGGCCAAGCTGCAGCGCCTCTGGCTGATCGAGGCCACCAAGCACAACGTGCTCCCGATGGACGATCGCATCGCCGAGCGGGCGAACCCGGAGATCGCCGGCAGGCCGACGCTCGTCCGAGGCAACTCCCAGCTCTTCTACCAGGGCATGGGACGACTCTCGGAGAACAGCGTCCTCAGCATCAAGAACAAGTCGTTCTCGGTCACCGCAGAGCTCACGCTTCCCGATGGCGGTGCCAGCGGCGTCCTCATCGCCCAAGGTGGGGGGTTCGGCGGGTGGGCGGTGCACCTCGTCGACGGCGTCCTCACCTTCACCTACAACCTGCTCGGCATCCAGGAGTTCACCACGACGGCGACCGTGCCCGTTGCGTCGGGCACCCACCAGGTGCGTGCCGAGTTCGCCTACGACGGCGGCGGCCTCGCCAAGGGTGGTGACGTCACCCTCTCCGTGGACGGTGTCGAAGTGGGGACGGGACGGGTCGAAGCCACCCAGGCGATGATCTTCTCCGCCGACGAGACCACCGACATCGGCTACGAGTCCGGCACCACGGTCAGCAGTGCCTACACGGCCGCCACGAGCCGGTTCACCGGCAAGATCGCCTGGGTCGAGCTGCACGTCGGCGACGACGACCACGACCACCACATCGACCCGGACGAGCGGCTCCGCATCGCCATGGCCCGCCAGTAACCCTGGGGTCGTGCTCAGCGGGGAGCGAGGATCTCCGACGCGAGGGCCATCAGCTTGCCGCGCAGTGCGGGGAGGCGGTCCCACTCGCCGGCTGCGACCATGCCCGTCACCATCGACGACACCGCCGCCACCAGGACCTCAGCGGTGAACCGCTGGTCCGGACGGGTGCCGAGCGGCCCGTCGCAGCCCTCGTGCGTCGCCGCCACCACATCGGCGAACACCTCGAAGGAGCGCCGCCGCTGCTCGACGCAGTCCGGCCCGGCGGCGTACACCTCGACGAGGAAGACCCGGGCCAGAGCGGGCTGCAAGGCCAGCGCACCCAGGTACGCACCGAGGATGCCGTCGAGCTTCTCCAACGGCGGAGCGTCGGAGCGGTGCATCTCGTCGAGCCCGGCGCTCATGAAGTCGACCACGAGCGATGCGTGCGCCTCGAACGCCGCTCGGAAGCAGTCGTCCTTGCTGCGGAACTGCTCGTAGAACGTGGCACGGGAGACGCCGGACCGGCTGATCACGTCGGCCACCACCGTCTTGACGTAGCCCTTCTCGGCCACGGCCTCGGTGATGGCGTCGACCATCCGCGACCGTTGGGACCGGGCCACATCGTCGCGGCTCAGGTGGTGCGGACCGCGCGGGAGCGGGCGTGAGGGATCAGCAGCCATTCGAGGCCGAACGGTACCGTGCGGTCCCGTTCGGGCGCGACCGCCTCGGTCACACGGGGTGCAGGGGCGACTGCGCAGCGGCAGGCACGTCGACCACCTCGTCATCGAGCCAGCAGTCGAGGGCGGCCACGAGGTCGGAGGTCCGCAGCGGCTTGGTGAGGTAGTCGTTCATCCCGGCGTTGATCGCGATCTCGCGGTCACCGGCCATGGCCCGCGCGCTGAGCCCGATGATCGGGATCTGCCGCAGGCCGAGCTGGCGCTCGAAGTCGCGGATCAGCTTCGTGGCCTGGTAGCCGTCGACCCCCGGCATCATCACGTCCATGAGGATGGCGCCGTACTGGGTGTCGGCGCACGCGGCGACCGCTGCGGAGCCGTCCTCCACGATGTCGACCTCGTAGCCGAGCTTCTTGAGCACGCCGGCGGCGACGACCTGGTTGATCTTGTTGTCCTCGGCAAGGAGTATCCGCTGCATGAGGTGACCTTTCAGTGTGAGGTGGTGACGGGGGAACTGAGGGAGCTGGTGGAACTGGTGGAACCGGTGGAGCTGAGGGAACTGGCGGCGCCGGCCGAACGGACCGGACTGACCGGGCTGACCGGACTGACCGAGCCCGTGCCGGGCGGCGGGGAGGCCGGCTCGCTGGTGGGCCGGGTGATGAGGGCGTCGACGATGCGCCGCAGCAGGTAGGTGGTCCGGACCGGACGGATGAGCACCGATTCGATGCCGGCGTCGTGGGCCTCTTGGCGCGAGAGGTCCGGGGCGGAGCTGAGCAGGAGGATCACCGTCGAGGAGGTGGGCTCCTGGTGGCGGAGGTGGCGAGCCAGCTCCATGCCGTCCATGCCGTCGAGCTTGTGCTCGATGATGGCGACGGCGTACCGCTCGTTCGGTGATCCGGTCCACGAGAACTCGTGCAGGGCCTCCTCGGCGGAGGTCGCCTGGTCGACCACGAAGCCCCAGCTGTGGAGCGTGTGGGCGAGGACGCTCCGGTTCA
Organism: Ilumatobacteraceae bacterium; assembly: GCA_025463265.1. Classification (GTDB taxonomy): domain Bacteria; phylum Actinomycetota; class Acidimicrobiia; order Acidimicrobiales; family Iamiaceae; genus Aquihabitans. The sequence continues at coordinate 10,255 of JAOBWH010000069.1, read as the reverse complement.
CGGCGTTGCCGTCGACCACCAGCGCCCTCAGGCCGACCAGCGCGGCCAGGCCGCGCTCGGTGCTCTGCGTCCCGACCCCCATGGGCAGCGTCACCCGGAAGACGGTGCCCCGCCCGACCTCGCTGGCCAGCTCGATCGAGCCGCCCTGCAGGTCGACGAGGCCGCGCACGATCCCGAGGCCGAGGCCGGTGCCGCCGTAGTTGCGGGTGGTGGTCTCGTCGAGCTGCGAGAACGGTTCGAACAGCCGGGCCTGCTCCGCCTCGGGGATGCCGATGCCGGTGTCGATCACCAGGAACGCCACGTGGTCGGGCTGGCCCACGGCCGTCATCGCCCGCAGGGTGACCGATCCCTCCGACGTGAACTTCACGGCGTTGTTCACCAGGTTCAACAGGATCTGCCGGAGGCGCACGGGGTCGCCGCGCCGCTGGGTGACCATGCCCGGCTCGCAGTAGGCGAACAGGTCGATGTGCTTCTTGCGGGCGCTCTCGCCCACGAGCATCGCCACCTCGTCGAGCAGGTCGGTGAGGTCGAGGTCGATCTCCTCGAGCTCCATCCGCTCCGCCTCGATCTTCGAGAAGTCGAGGAGGCTGTCGATCAGGCCGAGCAGGCCCTCGGCCGAGGTGGCCACGCCCACCGCCAGCTCGCGCTGATCGTCCTCCAGCTCGGTGTCGAGCAGCAGCCCGGTGAGGCCGATCACCGCGTTCATCGGGGTGCGGATCTCGTGGGACACGTTGGCGAGGAAGTGCGACTTGAGGGTCGAGGCGTGGATGGCCTCGTCGCGCGCCAGGCTCAGCTCGCCTCCGAGGGTCTGGTTCTCGGCGATGACCGTCACGTGGAGCAGCACGGCCAGGGTCAGCACGCCGATCGTGATCCATCCGAGCTCGACGGCCACCGGCTGACCGGTCACCTGGCGGAGGGTGGTGCCCACCACGATGAGGATCGACAGGCCCGGAGCAGCGAGCAGCAGCAACCGCTCGCGGTCCACCACGGCGGGAGCCGGCTCCTCGCCCGCCTGCCAGGTGCGGACGCCGGCCACGACGACCGCCACGAAGGCCAGCGCGATCGCGAGGCCCACGACCTCCGGGCGGACCGTGGAGGCGGGACCGCCCTCGCTGGTCGCCGACGAGAGCAGGGCGATGGCCCCGATGGCCGGGAGGAGCAGCATGCTGCCCCGCGCGAGGTGCGGCAGCTTGGTCACTGCGAACACGACGACACCGAGCAGGAGCACGTCGCTGATCGGGTACGCCATCAGCTGGATCTGTTCGGGGAGCGCCTGCCCGGCGCTGGCGTCGAACGCGGGCGGCAGGATCGTGACCCATCCGGCGAACACGACGCTGGCGGCGATCATGAGGCCTTCGGCCACGAACCGGAGCCGGGCGACGGGACGCGTCGGCTTCTCGAGCAGGATCAGCAGCGCGACCGAGAAGGCCAACATGGCGCCCGCTGCTCCGAAATCGGCTGGGCCCATTGATGCGCCGTCGCCCTGCTTCCAGAGCGGCTGGGCCTTGGCACCGGTGCACCAGAGCAGGCTGGCGATGGCGACGGCGGCCCAGCCCACGCGGACCCGCCCGGCACCGTGCCACGCCACGCCGAACGCCAGACCGCCGGCGACGGCAGCGACCACCACCCCCGACGACCGCTGGGACCAGCCACCGAGCTCCAGGCCGAGCACGACCACGAGCGACGCACACGTCAGGCCCACCCAGGTCAGCTCCTCCCAGATGGACTGGAGCGTGTTCGAGAACCAGGCGATGAACAGGTCGAAGCGATCGGGCGCGTCGAAGTCCGCGCCATCGTCGAACCGGCCGTCGGGCACGAACGTGCTGGCGGCGCGGTCGCGCCGTGTCAGGAACCCCTCCATCCAGCCTTCTTCGGCGCTGCGAGACCTCCGCTCAATCGCGAATCCACGGAAATCCGTCAGAGAGGGCCGATCGGCTCATGTCTCGGCCACGCTGGGTGAGTTCCCGCCACCCGGACGGGTGCCTGCGTGCCGGTGGCGCTGACCGACCCGTCAGTGAACGGTGTTCGGCACTAGGGTCGCGCGGGTCTGTGGGAGGACGCCGATGAACACCGTGGGATTGGATCCGACGCCGTGCGATCGCTGCAACGGCAGCGGCATGCGGACACCGTCGGGCGATGATGAGCTTGCGGGCCAGTACCAGCCGTGCCCGGTCTGCCACGGCTACGGCCACCGCAGCCGACGCGACGCCCGCCACCTCCCGTCGCTCGCCCGGTCCGTGGTCCTGGCCGGCGCCTTCGTGATGGTGGTCGTGACCCTGATGGTGATCTCGTCGCACTGAGCACGTCGGGCCCCTCGGGCTCGGGGGCCAGGGAACCCCGGACGCTTGCTCGGCGCCACGGTGCACTACCCAGATCTAGCGACGGCTAGTGAATCACTAGAGCCCCGTAGAGAACGCTACGCTTCTGCGGTGGATCCCGTGCTCAACCCGTACGTTCCCGGTGCGGGTCGCCGTCCGTCTGCGCTCGTCGGGCGAGACGTCGAGCTCGATCGATGGGACGTCGCGCTCGCCCGGGTCGAGCGGGGCCGAACCGTGCAGCCGGTCGTCCTGTACGGACTCCGCAGGGTGGGCAAGACCGTGCTGCTCGCCGAGTTCCGCCAGCGAGCGCGGGATCGGGACTGGCTCGTGGCGCATGTGGAGGCGGCGGCGGGCAAGACGCTTCGAGCCGCGCTCGCCGAGGCGCTCCACGCTCCGCTCACGGACCTCGCCCGTCCGAGTGCGGGGCGTCGGCTCATGCGGGCGCTCAAGACCGCAGCAAGCTTCCGGGCCAGCGTCGATCAGGCGGGATCCTGGTCGTTCGGTCTCGATCTGACGGAGTCGACCGGAGGCGGTGCCGACACCGGCGAGCTCGAGACCGATCTCTCGAAGCTGGTGCGAGACCTGGCCGAGGCGGCGAGCGAGGAGCAGATCGGTCTGGCGATCCTGATCGACGAGGCCCAGGACCTCACGTCCGAGGAGCTGACGGCGCTGTGCTCGATCGCCCACCAGGCCGGCCAGGACGACTGGCGGTGCACCTTCGCGCTCGCCGGCCTGCCGAGCCTCCCGCGGGTGCTCGCCGAGGCCAAGTCCTACTCGGAGCGCCTCTTCGACTACGCACAGATCGGTCCGCTGGCGAGCGACGTCGCCCGGCAGGCCATCGTCGAACCAGCTCGCGCCGAGGACGTGGCCTGGGTGCCGGAGGCGGTCGACCACGTGGTCGGCGCCGCGGCGGGTTACCCCTACTTCCTCCAGCAGTTCGGGCAAGAGGCATGGAACGAAGCGGTAGACGGGGCGATCGACCTGGCCGATGCGCGGGTGGGGACGGCGCGCGGCTGGGCGGCGCTGGACAACGGGTTCTTCCGAGCGAGGTGGGACCGGGCCACGAGATCGGAGCAGCAGTACCTGCGCGCCCTCGCCGTCGACGGCGACGCCGGGGGAAGCTCGAGCGAGGTTGCTCGTCGGTTGGGGCGCCCGGCCTCGAGCTTCGGTCCCGCCCGCGCCAACCTGATCGCCAAGGGGCTCATCTACGCGCCCGAGCACGGCAACGTCGCCTTCACCGTGCCCGGCATGGCCGAGTTCATCAGACGCCAGCCCGAGCCGGAGGCCGCTTCCGGGACCGCACCCGATCCCTGACCACCATGCCGCCGCCCCGCTCGCTCAGCCGCCCCAGCGCACCTCGTGGCCGAGGACGGCGGGATTGGTGATGCGGCGGACGGGGCCGCCGTCGAGGGCGGCGAACTGGGAGCGGTAGCACCCGAGGGCGGCGAGCTTGGCCGCCTGCTCAGCCTCGGTGAAGGTCACCACGTGGGCCTCCCGGGCGGCGGCACCGCCATCCACCTCGTCGAGGAGCGCACCCCAGAGGGCGTCGGGCACGAGGGTCGGGTCGGGGTCGGCGCCGGTGACCCACGCCGGCCACCCCATGTTCGTGGCGTAGGGCAGGTCGGCGTAGCGGACGAGCCGTGCTCCCGTCCGGCGGGCGGCGTCGGCGCCGGCGTCGCGCACCAGCAGGTGGTCCGGGTGGCGGCCGATCCCCGCCGGCACCACCACCGTGGCGGCCTGAGCGACCGGTTCGGCGATCGCAGCCGCCACGTCGGTGACGGGGAGCGGCTGGGTCCGGTACTGGACATCGAGCAGATCGAGGTGCACGGGGGTGCGACCGGCGCGGGCCAGCGCCTCGCGGTCCTCGACCCGTCGCTGCTCCGCGAGGCCGTGGGAGTCGGCCGTCCCGAAGATGGGGTCGAAGGTCCCGGTGGTCCCGGACACCGGGATCCCGGCGAAGACCACCACCACCTCGACGTCGACCGTGGGCGGCAGGGTGAGGACCGACCAGGCGCTGAGGACGGCATCGTCGAGGTGAGGGGACAGGACCACCACCCGTTCGCCGTGCCCCGTCCTCACCAGTCCCGATCCTCCGTGGGCGCCCCGAGCCGTACGATCCTCGCGCATGGGTGCGGGGTTCACGTTCGCTGTGGTCGGTCGCGATGAGGAGGCGACGCTCGCCGTCGCGCTCCGGTGCGCGCTCGGTGCCGCCGAGCCCGGCGATCGGGTGTGGTTCGTGGACAGCGCCTCGAGCGACGCGTCCGCCGCCATCGCTGCCGCGCACGGCGTGGAGGTGGTCGCTGCGCCGGAGGGCAAGGGGCGGGCGATGCAGGCCGCGTTCGACCGCCAGCGAGCAGACCGACCCGGCGACCACCTCGTGTTCCTCGACGCCGACTACGAGTGGTCGGAGCGGAACATCCCGGCCGCCGTGCGTGCCGAGGTCGTGCGCACCGGCGCCGACCTGGTCGTCGGCACCTACGGCGAGGCCGATCGCCGCCGGGTCGTGACCCCGGCCGCCTACCTGCCGCTGGTCACCGCGCTCGCCCCCGAGGCGCTGGAGGGGATCGACATCCCGCTCAGCGGCTTCCGGGCGGTGCGGCCATCGGTCCTGCGATCGCCCCTCCCCCCGGGGTACGGCGCCGAGGCCCACCTCAACCTCGAGGCCGGGCTCGGCGGCGACCGGGTGGTCAGCTGCGACGTGGGCGGGTTCCGGGGCTCGCTGAAGGGCTACCGCAACATCCCGGCGATCCTCGACGACGTGGCCGACGCCATCCTCGACAGCGCGGTGCGGCACGGTCGCCTCGACGCATCGGTGCGGCCGGCCTGGAAGGCGTGGCTCGAGCCCGTGCGCGCGCTCGTCGCCGACCAGCCCGGCCCCGGTGCAGACGACACGGCGTTCCTCGCCGAGCTGGCCGCGGTCGCAGCGCGGCCCCTCCCGCCGGTCACGGCCGCCCTCACCTCGGCGGACTGACCGATGCCGGCACCTCCCGTGCTCGTGGTCGAGCCGGTGGACGGGATCGACGATCTCAGCGAGGCGTGGGACGAGCTCGCCGCTGCCGGCGACAACGTGTTCGCGACCCGCACCTGGCTGACGGCGTGGTGGCACCACTTCGGACGGGACCGGCCGCTGCAGATCCACGCCCTCCGCGACCCCGTCGACGGGCGGCTGGTCGCGATCGTGCCGCTCTACCGGTCCGCCCGGGTGCCGGTGAGGACCATCCGGTTCCTCGGGCACGGCCCCACCGACCAGCTGGGACCGGTGTGCGCGGTCGCGGACCGGGCGCGGGCGCTCGCCGCCATCCCGGCTGTGCTGACCCGGGCGGGCTCCTGGGATCTGGCGATCGCCGACGAGCTGCCCGACCTCGGGGCCGGGCCGCCAGGCGGTGCCACGGTCATGGCCCGGACGCCGGCGCAGGTCGTCGCGTTCGGTGACGCGGGCGGCGATGCGTGGCTCGCGGCGCGCTCCGCCAACCTCCGGGACCAGCTCCGCCGCAGCCATCGGAAGCTCGCCGGGCTCGGGCGGGTCTCGTTCCGCACCACGGACGATCCGGCGCAGCTGGACCGCGACCTCGACCGGCTGTTCGACCTGCACGACCGCCACTGGTCCCGCCGGCCCGGGGGGTCCCGCGCCTACCTCGGGCGGGAGGCGTTCCACCGCGACGTCGCCCGGTCGTTCCTGGATCTGGGCTGGCTCCGCCTGCGCTTCCTCGAGCTCGACGGCCTTCCCGTCGCCGCCCTCCACAGCTTCTGGTTCGACGGGGTCGAGTCGCACTACCAGGCCGGACGGGACCCCGCCTTCGATGCCTGTTCGGTCGGTCTGCTCGTCCACGAGCACGCGATCCGGGCGAGCGCCGACGCCGGCGACCGGGAGTACCGGTTCCTCCGCGGCGACGAGCCCTACAAGGCGCGCCTCGCCAGCCGGACCGACCACCAGGTGGCGGTCGCCTGGTCGCGCGGCGCGGCGGGCGGAGTCGGGCGTGCCGCGGTGGCGCAGCTGCCGCGCCTCAGCCGCCAGCAGGCGCGGTGGGTCCCGGCGCCGTGGGCCTGGGGCACCGGCGGATCGCCGAGGTGGGGTCCGCCGTGATCCCGGCGGGTCAGTGGCCGGGGTCGGGCTGGGGCTCCGCGAGGTAGACGACCACGAAGGTGCCGTGGCCGGACCGCAGGTTGGCCGAGTGCGGGACGCCGGCGGGGATCCACACCGTGGTGGGCGAGACCGCGGTGATGGTCTCGTCGCCGAGCACGATGTCGAACACCAGCGACCCGGGGTCCCCGAGGAGCAGGTTCAGCTCGGCGAACGGGTGGGCGTGCACGTCGCAGTAGTCCCGCGCCTCGCCCACGGCCTCCTCGTCGATGTGGTGCACGACGACGTGGCTCGGCGACCCGGTCGCCTCCAGCCGCCGGAGCTCCGGGATGTCGCGGTAGCGGCTCTGGGACGACAGCGGCCTCGGGACCAGCGGCGTCACCGACGCCTCACCTGCCTCGCCCGCTGCGCCCGTCACGATCGTGACGGTAGCCCCGGCCACCTCCGGGGTGCTCAGGCGAGGACGAACAGGAGACGGCCCCGGCAGGTCTCGGTGCCCGCCACCGTGGCCGTGCCTCTGCCCCAGCCGCCCCGGCCGCCGAGGCGATCGATCTCGACCGACAGCACCACCTCGTCGCCGGGGCGGACCTGACCGCGGAACCGCACGTCCTCCACGCCGCCGAACAGCGGGAGCCGGCCGGCGAACGCCGGATCGGCCAGCACGGCGACCGCCCCGGTCTGCGCGAGCGCCTCGATCTGGAGGACGCCGGGCACGATCGGGTTGCCCGGGAAGTGACCGGCCAGCCACGGCTCCTCGCCCGTGATCCGCCACCGGGCGACGGCGGAGCGACCCGGCTCGCACGCGTCCACGGCGTCGACGAAGCGGAACGGCGGACGGTGCGGGAGGAGGTCGACGAGGGCGTCAGAGGGCGGGTCGGACATGACGGTTCGGACTCGGCCGACGCCGGGTTGGTGACACGCGAACGCCCAGGTCAGGGGCTACCCACGGGTAAGTTGCAGGTTACCCACGGGTACGTTGAAACGCTTCCGTCACACCCCTTGTCTCAGGCCTCCGTACCTGATCCTCAGAGGAGTGCAACGTGAGCATCGCAGTGGTCTTCCCCGGCCAGGGCAGCCAGGCGCCCGGCGCCGGCCGGGCGTGGCTCGACCATCCTGCGTGGGCGGTGATCGAGGAGGCCGAAGCGGCCACGGGGCTCGCCCTGGCTCCGCTCGTGCTCGACGCATCGGCCGAGGACCTGCGTCCGACGCGTGCGGCGCAGCTGTCGGTCCTGCTGGCGTCGCTGCTGGTCTGGCGCGCGCTGGAGCCGACCCTCGACCGGACCGAGCTGGCGGCGGTCGCCGGGCACTCGCTGGGTCAGATCACGGCGCTGATCGCCGCCCGAGCGCTGACCCTCGGCGACGGCATCCGTCTCGCCGTGGCCCGCGCCGACGCGACCGCGGCGGCGCAGCGGGCCCAGCCGGGAGCCATGGCGGCGCTCCTGGGAGCGACCGAGGACCAGGCGGTCGCAGCGTGCGCCGCCGCACCCGGCCGGGCCTGGGTCGCCAACCTCAACGGCGCCGGCCAGGTGGTGGTGGGCGGGCACCGCGACACCCTCGACCTGGTGACCGGATCGGCGCTCGCCGTCGGCGTGCGCCGGGCCAAGCGGCTGGCCGTCGACGGCGCGTTCCACACCCCGCTGATGCAGCCCGCCGCCGATGCGCTGGCACCGCACCTCCGCCGGCTCGCGTTCGCCGAGCCGACCGTCCCCATCGTGACGAACGACGGCGACGCGGTCGCCGAGGCGGCCGGGTGGCCGGACCGGCTGACCGCTCACCTGGTGCGCCCGGTGCGGTGGGCCGACGTGGTGACCCGCCTGACCGCCATGGGGGTCACGACGGTCATCGAAGCCGGCCCGGGCACCACCCTCACCGGCCTGGCCCGGCGCATCGCCCCCGACGTGACCGCCCGGTCGGTCGCCTCGCCGGACGAGCTGCTCCAGGGCGTGGACCGGTGAGCTCCGTGCACGCCACCAGCGAGGGGGACGATCCCCGCATCGACGTGCGTCTCGTGATCGCGCCGAGCGCCGGGATCTTCTCGCCGGCGCCGGTCGGCGAGGTGACCGCCGAGGGCGAGCTGGTCGAAGAGGGCGGGGTCCTCGGCCACATCGCCGGCCCCGGACGCTGCGAGCCCGTCACCGCCTTCTGCGCCGGGTTCCTCGTGCGGTTCGTCGCCCTGCCCGGCGAGCGGGTCCGCCCGGACCAGCCCATCGCCTGGCTGCACCCCCACGACCGACCGACCACCCGACCGAGGGCGGCATCGTGACCGCCACGGACACCACCGACACCACCACCGCCCGCCCCGCTCCTGCGGGGGACCGGGCTCCAGCCCTGGCCGCCAGCCGGCCGACGTTCGGCCTCCGCGTCGTCGGGCTCGGGGGCGCGCTCGGACGCGAGCGGGTGACCAACCACGAACTGGCCCGCCGCCTCGACACCTCCGATGCGTGGATCCGGGACCGGACCGGCATCGGCGCCCGTCGGGTGGCCGGCGCCGGCGAGTCCACCACCTCCCTCGCCTGCGAAGCCGCTCGTCGTGCGCTGGATCAGGCCGGCATCGGTGGGTCGGACGTCGATCTGGTGGTGCTGGCCACCTCCACGCCGGACTCGCCCTGCCCGTCCACGGCGGCGCGGGTCGCCGCCGCCCTGGGGCTGCGGGCGCCGGGCTTCGACCTCAACAGCGCCTGCACGGGGTTCGTCCACGCCCTGCACGTGAGCGCCGCCCTGATGGCGGACCCTGCGGTGGCCACGGTCCTCGTGATCGGTGCCGACCGGTACACCAGCCTCCTCGACCCCGACGACCGCAACACGGCGATCCTGTTCGGCGACGGTGCCGGCGCCGCCCTCGTCACGTCGGCCCCCGTCGAGCCGGGCGGACCGGGGATCCTGGCGAGCGACCTCGGCGGTGACACCGGCGCGCTGGCCGTGGTGGAGGTGCCACCGGGTCGGGAGCACCTGGTGATGGACGGCCCCGAGCTGTTCCGGCGGGCGACTCGCGGCCTGGCCTCGTCGGGCACCGCCGCCCTGGACCGGGCCGGGGTGGTCGGCGGCGACGTCGATCTGTACGTGCCCCACCAGGCCAACCAGCGGATCATCAACGCCGCCGCCGGCCGTCTCGGCATCGCCGACGGGCGGGTCGTGTCCGACGTGGAGGAGCGGGCCAACACGTCATCGGCCTCGATCCCCCTCGCCCTCGAAGCCGCGCAGCGCGCCGGGCGCCTCACGCCGGGATCGCTGGTGCTGCTGAGCGGGATCGGCGCCGGCCTGGCGTGGTCCAGCCTCGTCGTCCGGTGGTCCGCATGACCGCCGACGCCGCGCCCCGGGTCGCCCTCGTCACCGGCGCGTCGCGCGGCATCGGTGCTGCCACCGCCGTGGCGCTCGCCGCGGCGGGCCACGAGGTGGCGGTCGGGTACCGGTCGGACCGGGACGCCGCTGTCGCCGTCGGCGCCCAGATCGCAGACGCCGGAGGGAAGGCCGTGCTGGTCGCCGTCGATGTCGCTGACGCGGCGTCGGTCGACGAAGCGGTCACCCGGGTCGAGTCCGAGCTGGGCCGGATCACCGTGGTGGTCAACAACGCCGGCGTCACCGATGACGGCCTGTTCCTGCGCACCGATCCCGACCGTTGGCGGTCCGTGCTCGCGACCAACCTCGATGGCGCGTTCCACGTGATCCACCGGGTCGCGCCCGGCATGGTCCGGGGCCGATGGGGCCGCATCGTGAACGTCTCGTCGGTCGTCGGGCTCATGGGGTCCGCCGGCCAGGCCAGCTACGCCAGCTCGAAGGCCGGTCTCGTCGGGCTCACCCGGTCGCTCGCCCGCGAGCTCGGCGGCCGCCAGATCACCGCCAACGTCGTCGCCCCCGG
>JAOBWH010000075.1 GCA_025463265.1 Ilumatobacteraceae bacterium | reverse complement strand
GCCGAGGCCGACGCCGGTGGCGGCGGTGGTGCCGTGGCAACCGCCGGGGCGTCCGCCGCCGTGGCGACCGCCGCGCCGCCTCCCACGCTCACCGGTCCCGCCGGCCACACCCAGCGCCTCCTGACCGTGGTCAAGTCGGGCTCCATCCAAGACGTGAAGGCCGCCCCGCAGGACAAGGTCCACGTGTGGCCCCACCTCCTGTCGGTCGAGTTCGTGGCCGCCCTGGCCTGCACCGCCTTCGTGTTCATCTTCTCGGTGTTCGTGAACGCCCCGCTCCTGGAGCTGGCGGACATCAACAAGACGCCGAACCCCTCCAAGGCCCCGTGGTACTTCCTCGGCCTCCAGGAGCTCCTGGCCCTGTTCCACCCGATGGTGGCCGGCGTGCTCCTGCCGGGCATCGGCCTCGGCGGTCTCATGATCGCCCCCTACATCGACAAGAACCCCTCGGCCAAGCCCGAGGACCGCAAGTTCGCCGTCGCACTTTTCACGATCTTTCTGATGTCGTGTGCAGTGTTGACCATGATCGGCTCGTTCTTCCGTGGCCCGGGACAGCTCTTCGTCTTCCCGTGGACCAAGGGCCTCTTCTTCGAGCTGTGAGGAAGGAACTCTGATGAACCCCCTCGTCATCGCCATCCCAGTGCTCGTCGTGCTGGCTGGCTTCGTGATCTTCGCGTCGCTTCGGCGCAAGGAAGATGCCGAAGCCGGCGGCGGCCACCTCTCCCGCGAGACCCGCAAGCGCGACCGCGGGTCGCGCCAGGCCACGGTCCTCCAAGAGGGCACCTCCGGCAAGGAGGTCGAGCGCGCCGCACAGCTCGCCCGCAAGGGCGGCGAGCTCGTGCCCGTGTCCGAGGCCGCCCCGCCGGCCCCGTTCGTCGCACCCGACGCCGAGGAGATCGGCGTCTACCGCCGCCAGTTCCTCAACCGCTCGATCATCGGCGGCTTCATCCTCGGTCTCAGCGGCTTCGGTGCTGCCGTGCTGGCCTTCCTCTGGCCCCAGACCAGCGGCGGCTTCGGCTCCAAGATCGCCGTCGGCAAGCTGGCGGACATCCAGAAGGCCATCACCAACGGCAACGGGTTCGCCTACTACCCCGAAGGCCGCATGTGGATCACGGCCTACCCGTCGAGCGCGATCGACAAGGCCAACGCGGCGTACAGCCCGGCTGAGCTCGCCGGCATGAAGGAGGGCGTCATCGCCCTCTACCAGAAGTGCGTGCACCTCGGCTGCCGCGTGCCCGCCTGCCTCACCTCGCAGTGGTTCGAGTGCGGCTGCCACGGATCGCAGTACAACCAGGTCGGTGAGCAGAAGGGCGGCCCCGCCCCCCGAGGCCTCGACCGCTTCGCCATGTCCGTCAGCGGAGGGTCGCTGACCGTGGACACCGGCGCCATCATCCAGGGCCCGCCGCTCGGGACCAACACCACCGGCCAAGAGGCCGAGGGCCCCCACTGCGTGTCTGGAGGAGGGCACTGATGTTCGCTGAGATCGCCACCCAGACCTCCATCGGGCTGCTGCTGCTGCTGATCGCCGTCGTCATCGGCGTCGTGTTCGCCTTCGTCACGATCCGCCAGTCGAAGCCCGAGGTGGGCTCGGAGATCGAGCTCGCCCCCAACCGCAAGCCGTACTACGACGACGAGGAGCTCGAGGGCCGCAAGCTCGACCGCACCTTGTCGTTCGGCCTGCTGGGCCTGTTCGTCATCGGCATCGGCCTGCCGCTCTACTGGCTCGCCGAGCCGGGTCGCCAAGACGGCGCCAAGGAGCGCATCAACGAGGAGTTCGTGTCGCGCGGCGCCGCCATGTTCGACACCACCGAGAACGGTGGCTACAACTGCGCCTTCTGCCACGGCAAGGAGGGCGTCGGCGGTGCCACGCCCTACACGCTCACCGACTCCCAGGGCCGGTTCATCAAGACCGTCACCTGGCAGGGCCCGGCGCTCAACACCGTGTTCCTCCGCTACAGCCGCGACGAGGTGCGCTACGTCCTCACCTACGGTCGGCCGTTCTCGCCGATGCCGCCATGGGGCACCAAGGGCGGCGGCCCGCTCACCGAGCAGAAGCTCCAGGAGCTGATGGACTACATCACCACCTTCCAGCTCACGCCGGCGGAGTCGCAGAAGCAGGTGACCGAACAGCTCGCGGTGATGATGAAGGCGAAGGACGCCACCTGCGTCGCCGCCACCACCGACGAGGCCCGATCCTCGCTCTCCGAGGATGAGAAGGCGTCGTTCGACGAGACCAAGGTCGACGTCAGCGACTGCCCGCCCATGTACAAGACCGAAGGCCAAGCCCTGTTCAACATGGGCTACGACGACGGCTTCGCCGGCGGTGCCTACGCCTGCGGCCGCTGCCACACCGCCGGGTGGTCCTACGGTGAGAAGCAGACCGACGGCGGCGGTGCCTTCGGACCGCGCCTCACCAACGTCCTGAACCTCTTCCCCGGGGCCAGCCTCGGCCCGAAGGACCAGACGGACTTCATCTGCACCGGGTCCGAACAGGGCGTCCGGTACGGGACGTACGGCCAGGGCACCGGGCGCATGCCCGGGTTCTGCATCACCCCCGGCTACAAGATCAGCGCGGAGAACGGCGAGGTCGGCATCGAGCCGGTCGACAGCGGCACCGCAGAAGAAGGCGGCATGATGACCCAGGAGCAGGTCCGTGCCATCGTGGAGTACGAACGGAGCCTCGCACGTGACTAGCTTGCTCGCCGCCCTGGCATGGGACCCCGGGTTCCGGGGGATCCTCACGGTCGTCGTGGCGGTCGCCATCTTGTGCGGGTCGGTCTTCGTGATCCTCGCCACCAACAACGGCGCCCGTCTCGGCTTCCTGCTCGCCCTCACCGGCTTCTGCGGCTGGATGTTCGTCCTGGGCATCATCTGGTCGATGTACGGCATCGGCTGGAAGGGTTCGGCGCCCACCTGGAAACTCGTTGATGTGGTCCGCACCGAGCCGGGCAGTGACGAGATCGTGTCATCGCTCCCCGAGGCGGAAACGCTGCCGCTGCCCGATGAGCTCGACGATCCCGTCGAGCTGCGCGACGGCAGCAAGGTGTTTGCCGAGAACTTCCCGACCACCCAGCGCGACCCGAAGATCGGCGACCTCGTGTCGATCGACGATCCCGAGGCCGAGGCCCTGCTCGACCGGCTCAACGAGCAGGTCGCCCCGTGGCGCATCCTGCAGACGTCGAACAAGTACACCGGTGAGACGCAGGCCTTCGTGTCCACCGCCCTCGGGCCCGAGGGGCAGAACATCTTCGCCTCCGCCGGCGACTACGTCGTGTTGGACTCGTTCCTCATCGGCGGCAAGAAGGGCCGCACCGACAACAGCGTGCTGGGCCGGGTGCGGTGGAAGGCGGGTTCCATCGTGAACCAGAGCCCGCCGGACCTCTACGCCGCCATCCAGCTCCAGCCGGTCATCGCACAGGAGACCAAGCCGGGCCAGGCCCCGCCCACCCCGGTCGCCAACCCCGACGCCGACATCTACACGGTCGTGCTCAAGCGCATCCAGGGCCACCACCTGCGCCGCAACGCCATCGGCATGACCATCCTCATGGGTGTGGTCACCGCCGTGCTCTGTTCCATGCTGCACCGGCGAGACAAGCTCGCCCGGGCCCAGCGGGCTGCCACGGCGGGAGCCGCCTGATCATGGGCCAGTACCTGCCCATCGTGGTGATGGCCGTGCTGGGCGTGCTGTTCGCCGGGGTCAGCCTGGTGATGTCCCGTCTGGTGAGCCCCAAGCGGCCGTCGGCGGCCAAGTCGGCGCCCTACGAGTGCGGCATCGTGCCGCGCCAGGAGCCACCGGAGCGGTTCCCGGTCCGGTTCTACCTGGTGGCGATGATCTTCGTCATCGTCGACATCGAGATCATCTTCTTGTACCCGTACGTGGTGATCCACCGCGAGCTCGGCATCTTCGGGCTCGTCGAGATGCTGGTGTTCGCCATCGCGGTGTTCGCCTCGTTCGTCTACCTCATCGCCAACGGCGCGCTGGACTGGGGCCCGGTCGCCCAGCTGCGCCGCTCCCAGTCCACGGTGAGGGCGGACCGCACCTCATCGTCCACCGTCCGCCGCGTCGGGATGGAGGGTCGCGAGCCGGAGGCTTCGACCGAGGTGGCGGCCTGATGGGGATGGACTTCGACACCAACGGTCTCGAGGTCATCGAGCACGGCGTCATCACCGCCAAGCTCGAAGACGTCATCAAGTGGGCCCGCACCCGCAGCATGTGGCCGGCCACGTTCGGCCTGGCGTGCTGCGCCATCGAGATGATGGGCACCGGCGGCGCCCACTACGACCTCGCCCGCTTCGGCATGGAGGTCTTCCGGGCGTCGCCCCGCCAGGCCGATCTCATGATCGTCGCCGGTCGCGTCTCCCAGAAGATGGCTCCGGTCCTGCGCCAGATCTACGACCAGATGATGGAACCCAAGTGGGTCATCTCGATGGGCGTGTGCGCCAGCTCCGGCGGCATGTTCAACAACTACGCCATCGTCCAGGGCGTGGACCAGATCGTGCCCGTCGACGTGTACGCACCGGGCTGTCCGCCCGGGCCCGAGACCCTCATCCACTCCATCGGGACCTTGCACGCCAAGATCGAAGACGGCGAGCTCTTCCGGCGCCGGGTCGAGAACGGAGGCGGCGCCGGCATCGAGGTCACGCAGCTCGACGGCCAGCGCGCCCCCCAGCCCCTCACCCTGGGCCGGTCCTGACCATGGCCGATCCCACCATCGCCACCGAAGCACCGGTGGCGCCTGATGCGGCGCCCGAACCGGAGCTGCTGCACGGTGCGCCGGTGGTCCTCGTCCACGGCTCGCCCGTGCTCCACGCCACGCGGGAGCAGCTCGTCGACCTGGTGCGCGCCCTGCGCGACGACGGGTGGCTGCAGTGCCTCGACGTGACCGCCGTCGACTACCTCGCCAACCCCCACCGCACCCTGCCCGACGGCATCGCCCCGGAGCGGTTCGAGGTGGTGGTGCTGCTCATCTCCCACGCCGAGCGCCAGCGCCTGCGCATCCGGGTCCAGGTCCCCGAGACCGATCCGGTCGTGCCCACCCTCTTCGAGGTGCACCCGGGGACCGAGGCCATGGAGCGAGAGGTCTTCGACATGTTCGGCATCTCGTTCGACGGTCACCCGGACCTCACCCGCATCCTCATGCCCGAGGACTGGGAGGGCCATCCGCTCCGCAAGGACTACGGCATCGGGCGGATCCCGGTGCAGTTCAAGGACGCCCCGGACGCATGACCACCACCGAGAAATCCCCCCGGCTCACCAGCGAAGGTGCCCAGGAGATGGCGCCGCGCGCCATCGCCGGCGGCGTCGAGGTGCTGCGCGAGGTGGGCTCGGTGCTGCGCATCTCCGAGGCGGAGGCCGGCGCCGATGCGCCCGCAGACGCCGAGACCACCATCATCAACATGGGCCCCCAGCACCCCAGCACCCACGGCGTGCTGCGCCTCATGCTCGAGCTGGACGGCGAGACGGTGCTGCGGACCAAGCCGGTGATCGGGTACCTCCACACCGGCATGGAGAAGACCGGCGAGACGCTGACGTACCTCCAGGGCGGCACCAACGTGACCCGCATGGACTACGCCTCGCCGATCTTCAACGAGCTCGCCTTCTGCCTCTCGGCCGAACAGCTGCTCGGCCTGGAGGTCCCGCCGAGGGCCGTGTGGATCCGCATGCTGATGTGCGAGCTCAACCGGCTGACCTCGCACTTCCTCTTCCTCGCCACCAACGGCATGGACCTCGGGTCCACGTCGATGATGATCTACGGCTGGCGCGAGCGCGAAGAGGGCCTCCGCATCCTCGAGATGATCACGGGCCTGCGGATGAACCACAACTTCATCCGCGTCGGCGGCACCGCCGCGGATCTGCCCGACGGCTGGCAGCAGCGCCTCACCGAGTACCTCGACTCCATCCCCGCCAGGCTGGAGGAGTACGAGATCCTCATGACCAACCAGCCCATCTGGCGCGAGCGCCTGCAGGGCGTGGGGTCCATCACCACCGAAGAGGCGCTGGCGCTCGGCGCCACCGGCCCGATCCTGCGCTCCACGGGCTACGCCTGGGACCTGCGCCGAGACATGCCGTACCTCGCCTACGACCAGGTCGAGTTCGACGTCATCGTCGGCACCTATGGCGACTGCTTCGACCGGTACGCCATCCGCCTCAACGAGGTGCGCGAATCGGTGCGCATCCTCCGCCAGGCCATCGAGATGATGCCCGCCGGCGACTACCGCACCCAGGACAAGAAGGTCACGCCGCCGCCCCGTGCTCGCATCGACGAGTCGATGGAGGCGCTGATCCACCACTTCAAGATCTTCACCGAGGGCTTCAAGGTCCCGGAGGGCGATGCGTACGCCGCCGTCGAGTCGCCCCGGGGCGAGCTCGGCGTCTACCTCGTCTCGGACGGGTCGGCGAAGCCGTACCGGATGCACGTCCGCGGCCCGAGCTTCGTGAACCTGCAGGTCCTCCCGCACCTCATGCACGGGGGGCTGATCCCCGACGGCGTGGCCATCATCTCCTCCGTCGACCCCATCATGGGCGAGGTCGATCGCTGATGGCTCGTTTCTCTCCGGACAACCTGCGGACCGCGCTCGAGATCGTGGGCCGGTACCCCATCGCCAAGTCGGCCACCATCCCGCTGCTGCACCTGGCCCAGGAGCAGGACGGCTACGTCACCGATGACGCCATGGAGCACATCGCCGAGCTGGTCGGGACCACCCCCGCCCAGGTCCTCGGCACCTGCTCCTTCTACGAGATGTTCAAGCGGGAGCCCGTGGGGACCTACCTCGTGAACATCTGCACGAACATCAGCTGCCAGATCATGGGCGGCGAGGAGCTGCTGCACCACGCCGAGCACGCGCTCGGCATCAAGGCCGGCAGCACCACCGCCGACGGCCTCTTCACCATCGAAGACGTGGAGTGCATCGCCGCGTGCACCGAGGCCCCGTGCCTCCAGGTGAACTACCGCTACCGGCACCGCATCACGCTCGAGGAGTTCGATCAGCTGATCGACGACCTGCGCGCCGGCGAGCTGGCCGACGAGGTCCCGCCCCACGGCACCCTCGCCAAGATCCGCCAGCACATCCCGGCCGAGCGGTCCGCCGGCGTGGCGCCGCCCTCGGGCGTGCCCGAACCGGTGTGGCTGGCGCGCAACGCCGAGGGAGGCGACGCCTGATGGCCGTCACCGATCACCCGAAGATCATCACGAGCCGCTTCGACGTCACCGACGGCCACACCCTCGACGGCTACCTCCGCACCGGCGGCTACGAGGGCCTCAAGGCGGCGCTCGCCAAGAAGCCCGCCGACGTGATCGAGGAGGTCAAGTCCGCCTCGCTGCTGGGCCGTGGTGGCGCCGGCTTCCCCGCCGGCGTCAAGTGGGGGTTCTGCCCGCCCGGCGTGTTCCCGCGCTACCTCGTCGTCAACGGCGACGAGTCCGAGCCCGGCACCTACAAGGACCGCCTCCTCATGGAGCGCGACCCCCACCAGCTCATCGAGGGCGTCCTGATCGCGTGCTACGCCGTCGGGTGCTCGCAGGCGTTCCTCTACGTGCGTGGCGAGATGGCCCACGCCCAGGAGCGCATCGCCGCCGCGCTGAACGAGGCCTACGCCGCCGGCTACGTCGGCAAGAACATCCAGGACTCGGACTTCTCGGTCGACATCGTCCTGCACTGGGGTGCCGGCGCCTACATCGTGGGCGAGGAGACCGCCCTCATCGAGAGCCTCGAGGGCAACCGCGGCATGCCGCGCCTCAAGCCCCCGTTCTTCCCGGCGGCTAAGGGCCTGTACCTCCAGCCCACCATCGTCAACAACGTCGAGACCCTCGCCAACCTGCCGTGGATCATCGAGCACGGGGGTGCGGCCTTCGCCGCCCTCGGCGCCGAGAACTCCAAGGGCACCCGCATGTTCGCCGTCTCCGGCCACGTCCGGAACCCCGGCGTGTACGAGGTCGAGTTCGGGGTCACCACCTTCCGCGATCTGCTCTACGCGCCGGTCTACGGCGGCGGGATCCGCAACGGCCACGAGCTCAAGGCGTTCATCCCCGGCGGCGCGTCCGCCCCGTGGCTCTACCCCGAGCACCTCGACACGCCGCTCGAGGCCGGGGTCGTCGGCAAGATGGGCACCATGCTCGGGTCGGGCGCCGTCGTGGTGTTCGACGAGACCACGGACATGGTCAAGGCCTGCCTGCGGCTCGTGCGCTTCTTCGCCCGGGAGTCCTGCGGCAAGTGCACCCCGTGCCGCGAGGGCACGAGCTGGCTGGAGAAGATCCTCGCCCGCATCCTCGACGGCCACGGCCGCCCCGAGGACCTCGACCTCCTGCTCGACGTCTGCGACAACATCTCGGTCGGCATGAACTGGCCGCCGAAGCAGACCACCATCTGCCCGCTCGGCCAGAGCGCCACCACGCCCGTCGCCTCGGCCATCATGCGCTTCAAGGACGAGTTCGAGGCGTACCTCGGCGGCCCGGCCGAGATCACCGTCGAGGTCAAGGGCCCCGCCTTCGTCGGCCCCTACGTCGACGCCGCTTCCAAGGAGGTGGCCTCGGTTGACTGACATCGAGACCTCCGTTTCCATCACCGTCGACGGCAAGGCGGTCGCCGCCAGGCCCGGCGAGCTCGTCATCGATGCCGCCGAGCGCAACGGCGTCTACATCCCGCGCTTCTGCTACCACCACCGCATGGAGCCGGTCGGCATGTGCCGGATGTGCCTCGTCGAGGTCGACACGGGCCGCGGCCCCGCCCTCCAGCCCAGCTGCATGCTCACCGTGGCTCCCGACATGGTGGTCGAGACCGAGTCGCCGGTGGCCAAGAAGGCCCAGGATGGGATCCTCGAGTTCCTCCTGATCAACCACCCGCTCGACTGCCCGGTCTGCGACAAGGGCGGCGAGTGCCCGCTCCAGGACCACACCATCGCCTTCGGCCCGGGCGAGAGCCGGTTCGTCGAGGAGAAGCGGCACTTCGAGAAGCCGATCTCCATCAGCGACAACGTCTACCTCGACCGCGAGCGCTGCATCCTCTGCGACCGCTGCACCCGGTTCGCCAAGGACGTCGCCGGCGACACGCTGATCCACTTCCAGGACCGCGGCAACGGCACCCAGGTCAACACGTTCCCGGACCACCCCTTCGCCTCTTACTTCTCCGGCAACACCGTGCAGATCTGCCCAGTGGGCGCCCTCACGGCCAAGCCGTACCGCTTCAAGGCCCGGCCGTGGGACCTCGACGTCGTCGAGTCCACCTGCATGGGGTGCTCCGTCGGCTGCCGGATCGTCGTCGACGCGTCGCGCAACGAGGTGCTCCGGTTCGTCGGCGTCGACTCCGATCCGGTCAACTGGAGCTGGCTCTGCGACAAGGGCCGGTTCGGGTTCGAGAGCATCGGCGCCGAGACCCGTCTCGGCGCCCCCCTCGCCAAGGACGCGACCGGCACCCTCGCCGAGACCCGCTGGAACGACGCGCTCACCGCCGCCGCCCGCGCCATCAAGACCGGCCTGGACCGCAGCGGCCCCACGGGCACCGCCATCATCGGCGGGGCACGCCTCACCAACGAGTCCCAGTACGCGTGGGCCAAGCTGGCCAAGGGCGTCATCGGCACCGACTCGGTCGACGCCCAGCTCGGCGACGGCCTCCCCGCCGCCGCGGTGGCCGCCCTCCCGCAGGCCACCATCGACGAGGCCTGCGCCGACGGCGGCACCCTGCTCGTCATCGGCTCGGATCCCAAGGACGAGCTGGCGGTGCTGTTCCTGCGCATCCGCGACGCCGTCACCCGCCACAAGGCCACCGTCATCGAGCTGGCCCCGGTGCCCACCTCGCTCACCGAGCTGGCCGCCCACTCGGTGCGCACGGTGCCCGGCGCCGTCAACGAGACCGTCGCCCAGATCCTCGCCGGCACGGGCGACCTCGCCGCGGTCCGGGACCAGCTGGCCAAGGGCCCCTTCACCGTGCTGCTCGGCCGGGGATCGGTGGCCGAGAGCCCCGACGCCGTGATGGCTGCGGCCGCCGCCCTGCTCGACGCCTTCCCCGACGTGCGGTTCCTGTCGGGTCTGCGCCGCAGCAACGTCCACGGCGCCATCGACTTCGGCCTCGCTCCCGGGCTGCTGCCGGGCCGAGTCGCCCTCGACGCCGGCCAGGAGTGGTTCGCCCGGTTCTGGAACACGGTCCCCGCCGAGACCGGGCTCGACACGGCGGGCATCCTCGCCGCGGCCGCCGACGGCCAGATCGACACCTTGATCCTGCTCGGCGCCGACCCGTTGGGGGATTTCCCGGACCAGGTCCTCGCCGAGCGCGGCATCGCCGGGGCCCGCACGGTCATCGCCGTCGACACCTTGCCGAACGCATCGGTGATGGCGGCGGACATCGTCCTGCCGGCCGCCGGGTTCACCGAGGTCGACGGCACCCACACCAACATCGAGGGACGCATCTCGGTGGTGAACCAGAAGGTCACGGCGCCGGGCACGGCCCGCCCGGACTGGATGATCGCCGCCGAGCTGGCCTTCCGCCTCGGTGCGGACCTGCAGCTCACCTCGGTCGACGACATCTGGGACGAGATCTCCGAGATCTCCGGCCGTCACCGGGGCATCACCGCCGCCGATCTGGCCACCGAGACCGACGGCATCGTGCTGCGCCCGACCGGCGCCATCGGCGAGCACCCCACCGGTGAGCCGATCAGCGAAGAGGTCGTGGTCGACGACGCCGAGACCAACGCCGCCGACGCCGAGACGGTCGCCGACGCCGACGCCCAGGGCCACGCCCTCGCCGCCGACGGCGCCGACGACCCGGGCGAGCGCGCCGCCGAGCACGCCGAGTC
>JAOBWH010000053.1 GCA_025463265.1 Ilumatobacteraceae bacterium | reverse complement strand
CGTGCTCTACATCGTGTCGGCCACCATGGCCTACGGCCAGGCCTGGCTGCTGGCCGGCGTCGTCCAGAAGACGATGTTCCGGCTGCGGGCCGACGTCGAGGACAAGCTCCACGAGCTGCCCCTCGGCTACGTGGACCGCCAGCCCCGCGGCGATCTGCTCAGCCGGGTCACCAACGACATCGACAACGTGGCCCAGAGCCTCCAGCAGACCTTGAGCCAGATGCTCACCTCGGTGCTCACCATCTTCGGCGTGGTCATCATGATGTTCACCATCTCGCCGCTCCTGGCGTCGATCGCGGTGCTGACGATCCCGGCGTCGCTGTTCACGCTGAAGACGATCGCCAAGCGGTCGAAGAAGCGGTTCATCGCGCAGTGGGCGCACACCGGCGCGCTCAACGCGCAGGTGGAGGAGGCCTTCACCGGCCACTCGCTCGTGAAGGTGTTCGGGCGCAGCGCGGATGTCGAGGCGCGGTTCAACGCCAAGAACGAGGAGCTCTACGAGGCCAGCTTCGGCGCCCAGTTCATCTCCGGGATCATCCAGCCGGCGATGATGTTCCTCGGCAACCTGAACTACGTGGTGATCGCCGTCGTGGGCGGCATCAAGATCTCGTCGGGGCAGCTCAGCATCGGCGACATGCAGGCGTTCATCCAGTACTCGCGCCAGTTCACCCAGCCGCTGACCCAGCTGGCGTCGATGGCCAACGTGTTCCAGTCCGGCGTGGCGTCGGCCGAGCGGGTTTTCGAGCTGCTCGACGGCCCGGATCAGACGGCCGACGACGAGCGCCCGCTCATCGACGAACGGCCCCGTGGCCGGGTCGAGTTCGACCACGTGTCGTTCAGCTACCTCCCCGGCACCGAGCTGATCGAGGACCTGTCGCTGGTGGCCGAGCCCGGCCAGACCGTGGCCATCGTCGGTCCCACCGGTGCGGGCAAGACCACGCTGGTGAACCTGATCATGCGGTTCTACGAGCTGGACGAGGGGGCGATCCGGCTCGACGGGCTCGACATCGCCCACATGCGCCGCCACGACCTGCGGTCGAACATCGGCATGGTCCTCCAGGACACCTGGATGTTCGGCGGCACCATCCGCGAGAACATCGCCTACGGCAACCTCGAGGCCACCGAGGAGAAGATCGTCGAGGCGGCCAAGGCCACCTACGTCGACCGGTTCGTGCACTCGCTGCCCGAGGGCTACGACACGCTGGTCGACGACGAGGGCGGCAGCGTGAGCGCGGGCGAGAAGCAGCTGCTCACCATCGCCCGGGCGTTCCTCGCCGACCCGACCATCTTGATCCTCGACGAGGCGACCAGCTCGGTCGACACCCGCACCGAGGTGCTGATCCAGCAGGCCATGGCGGCGCTGCGCTCCAACCGGACCAGCTTCGTCATCGCCCACCGGCTCTCGACGATCCGCGACGCCGACACCATCTTGGTGATGGAGGCCGGTCGCATCGTCGAGCAGGGCAACCACGAGGAGCTCCTCGCCGCCGGCGGCGCCTACGCCACCCTCTACAACGCCCAGTTCGCCGGCGCCGCCGCCGAGGTCGCCTGACCCCGCTCGTACCCGGCGGCGTCACGTGCCGGCCACGGCGCCGCAACCCGTGGTTCTCGATCTCCCGGTAGCTTCGCCGCCGTGCCGGGCTGCTACGTGACCAGACGAGACCTGCTGCGGTGGACGGCCCTCGCCGCTGCGGCCGTGCCCGCCGGTGGTCTCCTGGTTCCGGGGAGGGCGGGCGCCCAGGCCGGGCCCGTGACGCCGAGCGGGCTGGAGCTGGTGACGCTGACCGAGGACCGGGCGGTGCTCACCTGGTACACGGGCGCGACCGGTTCCACCGACGAGCTGGGCCGGTCGGAGCCGGCGCCGGCCGACGCCGAGGTGCGGTGGGGGACCGATCCGGCCCGGCTCGACCGCACGGCGAGCAGCGATCGGACCGACACGCCGTACCACCGCGTGGAGCTGACCGGGCTGGAGCCGGGGCGCACCTACCACTACGAGGCCCGCTCCGGCGGGGCGGTGGCGGAACCGACGCCGTTCTCGATGATCGACGGCAACGCCGTGAGCACGGTCGCCGGTCCGGCTGGCGACGGTCCGCACGCCTTCACCGTGCCGCAGCCGCCGCCGGGGCGGTTCCTGTTCTCGGTGGTGCTCTGCAACGACTTCCACTTCGGCGAGACCGTCGCCGGTCGCTCCGGCGACATCGCGGCCCTCGCCGGCGTGTCGCAGGTCCCCGGTCATCCGCCCTATCCCGAGGTGATGTTCGAGTCGCTGGTGGAGGACGCCGCTGCGCTGGGCGCCGACTTCCTGCTGGCGGCGGGCGACATCACCGCCGAGGCCGAGCCGGTGGACCTGGCGACCGCCCGTCGGCTCCTCGACGGGTTCGGCGGCCGGAACCGGGAGTGGTTCCTGACCCGGGGCAACCACGACCGGGCGCACGACGGCGACGCGTGGGCGAGCTGCCGCGTCGGGCGGTGGGGCGGTCACGACTGCTTCGTCGACGAGTTCTTCCCCGACGACGAGCCCACCTACTTCTCCACCGAGGTCGCCGGCCTCCGGGTGATCGGCATCGACACCTACGACCGGGCCGGCAAGGGGAGCGAGGCCGGCGAGCTGTCGCCGGAGCAGCTGGCCTGGTTCCAGGAGACCGTGGCGGCGTCGGCCGATCAACCCACGCTGGTGTTCGGGCACCATCCGCTGGTCGTCGAGGCGTCGCCCTACCCGTCGCCGCCGAGCAGTGCGCTCGACGCCGACCAGGCCGCCGAGATCCAGGCGCTGTACCGGGCGAACCCGGGCGTGTTCCTGCACCACGCCGGGCACACCCACCGCAACCACCGCAGCGCCCTCGCCGGCGCGCCCGGGGTGGTCCACCAGGAGGTGGCGGCGGTGAAGGAGTACCCGGGCGGCTTCACCCTGCTGCGGGTGCACGAGGGCGGGTACGCCTTGAACTTCCACAAGTCGAGCAGCGACGAGGCCCGGGCCTGGAGTGAGCGCAGCCGCACCCAGATCGGGGGAACCTGGCCGCAGTTCTCGCTGGGAAGCCGGGTCGCCGACCGCAACGCCGTGGTCGAGCGGGATCTGTCCGGGCTGCAAGCGATCGCGGCATCGACCGCCACCACCCGTGCGACGTCGCCCTCCGCCGGGGCCGCCGCGTCCTCCTCGAACGATGGGCCGTCGCCGGCGATCCTGGCCGGAGCGGGGCTGGCCGTGGTGGCCGCCGGAGCCGGGGGCGTGCTCGCCCTCCGCCGTCGCCGCGAGGCAGATGGGGCCGATGCCGATGCCACCGCTCCCGCCGGTCCCGCCGATCCCGCCGATCGGGTGGACACGCCCGGCTGAGCGTCCGAGGCCTCGTGGTCGCTCGGCGAGCTCGTCTGGTGGCCGCCGAGCGATCTGACGGATGCGTCAGGTGTGAGACGGGCGTCACATCCCTAGGGTCGTCGTCATGGATGTGGTGGTGATGCCGCAGCTCGGCGAGACGGTTGTGGAGGGGACCATCACCCTGTGGGCCAAGGCGGTCGGCGACCCGGTGGCCGTCGACGACACGCTGTTCGAGGTGTCCACCGAGAAGGTCGACACCGAGGTCCCCTCCGCCGTGGCCGGCTTCCTCCGCCTGGTGCTCGTCGCCGAGGGCGATGCCGTCCCCATCGGCACCGCGGTCGCCGTCATCACCCCCACCGCCGACGAGCCCTTCGACCCTCCCGGCGACCTCACCGAACCGGTCGGATCCGTCGAACCGGTCGAACCCGTCGAACCCGTGGAAGCGGTCGAACCCGTCGAATCGGTCGACTCGGCCAGCTCGTCGGGCCAGCGGAGTGCGGTCGTGTCGCCGGTGGTGCGGCGGCTGCTCGAGGAGCACGGCCTCGGTGTGGGCGACGTGGCCGGATCCGGCCGGGACGGGCGCATCACCCGCAACGACGTCCTGGCGGCCGCCGCCCAGCGATCGAGCACGCCGAGCACGCCGAGTGCGCCGAACGCGCCGAGCACGCCGAGTGCGCCGAACGCGCCGAATCCGTCGGATCCGTCGATGGAGCCGGGTCCGGACGACGACGTCGTCTCGCTCTCCAGGGCCCGGCTGGCCACGGCCGAGCACCTGCACCGCTCGGTGGCCACCGCCGCCCACGCCCTGGTCGTGGTCGAGGTGGACTGGACGGCCGTCGACCGGGTCCGCCGGTCCGCCGGCCTCAGCTACCTGCCGTTCGTCGCCCGAGCCGTGGTCGACGGGTTGCACCGCTTCCTCCACCTGAACGCCAGCTTCGACGGCGACCGCCTCATCGTCCACCGCCGCATCCACCTCGGCATCGCCGTCGACGTGGGCCAGGAGGCGCTCCTGGTCCCCGTCGTCCGCGACGCCCACGAGCTCCGGCTGCAGGCCTTGGCCGCCGCCGTGACCGAGACCGCCGACCAGGCTCGGCGTCGCCGCCTCCCCGGCGACGCGCTCGACGGCGGCACGTTCACGGTGACCAACGTCGGTTCCTACGGCACGGTGCTGGCCGCGCCGATCATCAACCAGCCGCAGGTGGCGATCCTGTCCACCGACGGGGTCCGGATGCGCCCGACCGCGGTGGCCGACGGCGCCGGCGGGTGGGGCGTGGCCGTGCGACCCATCGGGAACCTGAGCCTCAGCTTCGATCACCGCGCCGTCGACGGCGCGTACGCCGCCGCGTTCCTCGCCGACGTGCGCACCGCGCTGGAGGACCGGGACTGGTCCACGGAGGTCGCCGGGTGAGCGAGTTCCGGGGCTACCCCGCGGACGAGCTGGTCGACGACCTCCGGCTCGCCCTCGTGTCGCGAGCGATCGACGACCGCGAGATCGCCATGCAGAAGCAGAGCCGGGTGTACTTCCAGATCTCCGGTGCCGGTCACGAGGCGGTGGGCCTGGCCCTCGCCCGCCACCTGCGGGCCGGCTACGACTGGTTCTTCCCGTACTACCGAGACCAGGCCCTGGTGCTCGGCCTCGGGGTCACGCCCACCGAGGTGCTGCTCCAGGCCGTCGGCTCCGCCGCGGACCCGTCGAGCGGCGGCCGGCAGATGCCGTCGCACTGGGGCCACGCCGCCCGCCAGATCGTCACCCAGTCGAGCCCCACGGGTAGCCAGTGCATCCCCGCGGTGGGTTGCGCCGAAGCCGGTCGCTACCTCGTCCGCCGCCCCCACCTCACCGCCGACCGCGGGGCGAGCGCCGCGCACGGCGACGAGCTCACCTACGTCAGCCTGGGCGAGGGCGCCTGCAGCGAGGGCGAGTTCTGGGAGAGCCTGAACACGGCCTGCAACCTCCACCTGCCCATGCTGTACGTCGTGCCCGACAACGGCTTCGCCATCTCGGTGCCGGTCACCGACCAGGCCCCGGCACCCGTCCACGAGCTGGTCCGCGGCTACCGGGGGCTGGAGGTCCACCACCTCGACGGCACCGACTACTTCGGGGTGCGCGACGCAGCAGCGTCGATCGTCGCCCACATCCGCGCCGGCGTCGGGCCCGCCCTCATCCACGCCGACGTGGTGCGGCCCTACTCGCACTCGGCCGCCGACACCCAGAGCAAGTACCGATCGGTCGAGGAGCTGGCCGAGGAGGCGCGCCACGACCCGATCGACCGCTTCGCCCGCGACCTCGTCGAAGGCGGGGTCCTGTCCGAGGCCGAGGTGGGCGCCCTGCGAGACGCGGCCCGTCAGGAGGTGGCCGACGCCGCCAGCGCCGCCCTCGCGGCCCCCCGCCCCGATCCGGCGACCATCGGAGATCACCTCACCGCCCTTCCCGCCCTCCCGGATCCGGGCCCACCAGCGGTCGGCACAGGGGCCGACGACGACGACGCCGACGCGGTGCCGCTCGGGGAGGCCATCAAGCGCACGCTGCACGAGGCCATGGCGGCCGACGAGCGCATCCGGGTCTTCGGCGAAGACGTCGCCGACGCGCGCGAGCAGGTTCTCGCCGGCGTCGAGGGCAAGGGCGGCGTGTTCGGCACCACCCACGGCCTCCAGCGGGCGTTCGGCCAGGCCCGGTGCTTCAACACGCCGCTGTCGGAGGCCAACATCATCGGCCGCGCGGTCGGCCAGGGCATCCGGGGTCTGCGGCCGGCACCGGAGATCCAGTTCTTCGACTACATCTGGCCGGCGATGACCCAGCTCCGCAGCGAGGCGGCCACCATCCGCTGGCGCTCGAACGGGACCTTCTCCTGTCCGATGGTGGTGCGGATCCCCATCGGCGGGTACCTGACCGGCGGCAGCATCTGGCACAGCCAGTGCGGCGAGTCGATCTTCGCCCACATCCCCGGTCTGTCGATCGCGATGCCGAGCCGGGCGCGCGATGCTGCCGGCCTCCTGCGCTACGCGTTCCGCTGCGAGGACCCGGTGCTGTTCCTCGAGCACAAGCACCTCCTGCGCCAGCCCAGCACCGTCGACCCGTTCCCGCCGGAGGACTGGGTGCTGCCCTTCGGCATCGGCGACATCCGCCGACCCGGCGACGACGTCACCATCGTCACCTGGGGCGCCACGGTCGCCCGGTCCGTCGACGCCGCCGAGCTGGTCGCCGAACGGGAGGGGATCGAGGCCGAGGTCCTCGACCTCCGCACGATCCTCCCCTGGGACCACGACCTCGTGGCCGCCAGCGCAGCCCGCACCAGCCGCGTGCTGGTCGTGCACGAGGACACCCTCACCGCCGGGTTCGGCGCCGAGGTGGCGGCGTGGGTGGGGGAGCACTGCTTCGCCGACCTCGACGCCCCGGTCCGCCGCATCGGCGCCGCCGACACCCCGGTGGCCTACGAGCCGACCCTCGAACGGGCCATCCTCCCGCAGGTCGATGACATCGCCGCCGCCCTCACCGACCTCGCCGGCTGGTAGCCGCCAGTAGGTTGGCGGCCGTGAGCGACGGCCATCCGGTGGCGCCCGACACGGCCGCGGCCCTGCTCGCCACCCTCGAGCACGCCACGGGTCGAGACGGCCTCGCCTACGCCACGCCTCCGGTCTCGCTCCAGGGCGGGTACTACGCCGAGATGGTCCGCTTCTCGTTGGCCGACCCTCCGCCCGAGCTGCCGGGTGATCTGGTCGCCCGGATCGTGCCCAACCCGGTGGTCGCCGCCTGGGAGGGGGCCCTGCAGCGCGACGTCGCCCGCCAGGGCTTCCCGACCCCGGCCGTCCGGCTGATCGCCGACGAGCGCACGCCGCTCGGCCGGGCCCTCCTGGTGATGGACCTCGTCGACGGGAGCTCGACGCTCTCGGGGCTGAACGGGGCTCGGATCATCACCCAGATCCCCGCCATCGTCCGCCAGCTGCCCGACCAGCTCGCCGCGCTGGCCGCCCAGCTCCACGCCCTCGACCCCCGGTCGGTGGACGCCGAGCTGGGTGCGCTCGACGGCGGCATCCCAACCACCACGATCGGCTTCCTCGAAGGCCAGATCTGGCAGGCGGCGGTGGCGGACCGGCCCGACCTCATCGCCGTGGCGGAGCAGCTCATCTCGACCGAGCCGACCCGTCGGCGGCGGGTGATCAGCCACGGCGACCTCCACCCGTTCAACGTGCTCGTCACCGCCACCGGCCCCGTGCTCATCGACTGGACCATCGCCCGCGTCGCCCACCCCGGCTTCACGCTCGGGTTCACCGACCTGATGCTGTCGAACCCTCCGGTGGAGCTGCCCGGACCGGCGGGACTCGCGCTGGGCCGCATCGGCCGTGTGCTCGCCCGCCGCTTCCACGCGCGCTACCGGGCGCTGGCCCGGCCTGCGGACCTGGTCGACGACGCGGAGCTGGCGTGGCACCGCAAGGTCCACGCCCTGCGCATCCTCGTGGAGCTCGCCGGGTGGGACGCGGCGGGCACCCGCCCCACGAGCCATCCCTGGCTGATCCTCGAACCGGTGTCCCAGCGCCTGCTCGGCCTGCCCGTCACCGGTCCGGTGCGGCAGGACAGCGCCTCGTAGCTACGACTCCGGCGCGTCGTCGCCCGCAGCGTCGTCGACCGGCGCAGCGGGGGCGTGCTCGCCGTTGCGACGTCGGCGCAGGGCCACCGTGGCCCCGATGCCGGCGGCAGCCACCAGCGCGATGCCGCCGACGACCACGGGTGCGCTGGTGCTCTCGTCGTCGTCCTTCGGTTTCGAACCGCCGGATCCACCCTCCGACGACGCCGGGTTGGCCTTGGCGAGGGTGGTGGTCGGGGCCTCGGGCTCGGCCGCGGCCTTCCGGAACGGCCCGGTGACCTCGTAGGTGATCCCGGCGTTGCGCGAGTCGAAGGTGCACCCGGGGATCACCTCCTTGAGCATCTTCGGCGACGGCCCGCGCTGGCTGGAGAAGTACAGGCGGCTGCGGTCGGGGGAGAGGCACGGGCCGGTGATCTCCGAGCCGGTGGGGTCCTCGGCCACCCGGGCGAACGGGGCGACGGTGCCGTCGGCGCTGATGATCACCACCTCGAGGTTGCCGCCGTCCTCCGCCACGAAAAGGTCGCCGGTGGCGTGGTCGACCGTGATGTTGTCGACGCCGGACAGCACGGCGCCCTCCTTGCCCTCGGAGGCGGGATCGCTGTCCCAGATCACGTCGTAGCGCTCCTCGGTCAGGTCGATGTGGTGGACCTTGTTGTCGCCCTTGCTGGTGAAGTAGATCGACCCCCGGTCGAACCAGATGCCCTCACCTCCGTTGAAGGTGGTGGCCCCGGCGACCTGGTCCTTGGTGGGCTTGGACGCGGCGGAGGGGTCCGGGACCTCCGCCCAGGTGACGGCGCCGTCGCCGGCCACCACCGCAGCGTGCACCGCTCCCTCGGAGAGGTCCGGGTAGGCCGTCGGCGTGTAGCGGTAGAGGAGCCCGGCGGGGTCGTCCTCGGTCATGTAGACCACCTTGGCCTCGGGGTCGACGGCGGCCGCCTCGCGGTTCCACAGGCCCATCGCCTCGTGGGCGACGGCCTCCTTCTCGCCGGTGGGGTCGCACTCCCAGAGCCGGCCCCGCTTGTCGACCGGCTCCTCGCAGGACATCCAGGTCCCCCACGGCGTGGGTCCGCCGGCGCAGTTCGACGTGCTCCCGGAGAGGATGCGGTAGGCGTCGGTGACCTTGCCGTCCCGGTCGAAGCGGATCGCGCTCACGCCGCCCTGGTCAGCGGCGAAGGCCGCCGTGACCTCGCTGTTGCAGGCGTAGATCCAGCCGCCGTCGTCGGCGGGGAAGGTGGCGGCGCCGTCGGGGAAGGCGTGCCAGGCGTGGTCGGTCCCCTCGACGGCCTCACCGCCGATGGCGACGACGCGCGAGGTGAACCCGGCGGGCAGCAGCAGGCCGTTCTCGTCGGGCTCGGTGGCGAGCTCGCCGTAGGGGCTGGGACCAGGGGTGGCGGACTGGGCGGACACCATCGAGGACGGGATCAGGGCAGCGCCGGATCCGGCCACGATGGCCCGCTGGAGGAACTGTCGACGGTCGATGAGCGAGACGGTAGCCCGGACGGACGAACGGGCGCCGAGGTCTCGCTGACCAGCGGTTTCGATCGACGTTGCCTATCGGAGGCATTGGCAGAATCAATAGACCAGAGTGATGGTTAGGGTAGAGTTTCATATAGGATGCCTATTGTTCCACCACCCAAAGACCCGAGAGGTTCCTGCGACATGTCGCTCGTCAACACCGAGATCAAGCCCTTCTCCACCACGGCGTTCCACAAGGGGGAGTTCGTCGACGTCTCCGACGCCGACCTGAAGGGCAAGTGGTCGGTCGTCTTCTTCTACCCGGCCGACTTCACCTTCGTCTGCCCCACCGAGCTGGGCGACCTGGCCGACAACTACGCCGAGTTCCAGCGCCTCGGCGTCGAGGTGTACTCCGTGTCCACCGACACCCACTTCACCCACAAGGCGTGGCACGGCAGCTCCGACACCATCGGCAAGATCGAGTACCCGATGCTCGGCGACCCGACCCTGGAGATCTCCCGCAACTTCGAGATCCTCCGCGAGGGGCAGGGCCTGGCCGACCGCGGCACCTTCCTCATCGACCCCGAGGGCGTCATCCAGTTCCTCGAGGTCACCGCTGAGGGCATCGGCCGCAACGCCGTGGAGCTCCTCCGCAAGGTGAAGGCCGCCCAGTACGTGGCCTCCCACCCGGGCGAGGTGTGCCCCGCCAAGTGGGAAGAGGGCGACGACACCCTCACCCCCTCCCTGGATCTCGTCGGCAAGATCTGATCCAACCCGCCACCGGGTGAACGACGAGGGCGGGCCGCTTCGGCCCGCCCTCGGTCGTCCCCGACGCGCTCGTCCCGTCCGCCGATCCCTCCCCTGATCCTCGCCTCGCCCCCTGGAGCTGTTGCCATGCTCGATGCCGCCCTCGCCGCCCAACTGCAGACCCACCTCGAGAAGCTGACCCAGCCCATCGAGCTGGTCACCTCCCTCGACGACAGCCCCAAGTCCACGGAGCTGCGCGAGCTGCTCGACCAGATCGCCGGGCTGTCGCCCAAGATCGAGGTCCTCGTCGCCGATGACGACGACCGCCGTCCGTCGTTCCTGATCCGGCGGTCCGGCACCGACGTCGAGGTCCGCTTCGCCGGCATCCCGATGGGCCACGAGTTCACCTCGCTGGTCCTCGCCCTGCTCCAGGTCGGCGGCCACCCCTCCACGGCCTCGCCCGAGCTGGTCGACCAGATCATGGGCCTCGAGGGCGAGCACCACTTCGAGACCTACTTCTCGCTCACCTGCCAGAACTGCCCCGATGTGGTGCAGGCGCTCAACCTGATGAGCATCTTGAACCCGAACATCCACCACACCGCCATCGACGGCGCCCTCTTCCAGGACGAGGTCGACGAGCGCAAGGTGCTGGCGGTGCCGTCGGTGTTCCGCAACGGCGAGCCGTTCGAGCAGGGCCGGATGAGCCTCGAGCAGATCGTGGCCAAGCTCGACAGCGGGGCCGAGGAGCGCGTGGCCGCCGAGCTCGCCGACAAGGCCCCCTACGAGGTGCTCGTCGTCGGCGGTGGTCCCGCTGGGGCCGCCTCGGCCATCTACGCCGCCCGCAAGGGCATCCGCACCGGGGTCGCCGCCGAGCGCTTCGGCGGCCAGGTCCTCGACACCATGGCGATCGAGAACTTCGTCTCGGTCTCCTACACCGAGGGGCCGAGGCTGGCCGCCTCCCTCGAGCAGCACGTCCACCAGTACGACGTCGACGTGATGAACCTCCAGCGGGCCACCAAGCTCATCCCCGCCGAGGAGCCCGGCGGCTACGTGACCGTCGAGCTCGCCAACGGCGCCACCTTGTCCTCGCGCACCGTCGTGCTCTCCACCGGCGCCCGGTGGCGCTCCATGAACGTGCCCGGCGAGGACGAGTACCGCAACAAGGGCGTGACCTACTGCCCGCACTGCGACGGCCCGCTCTTCAAGGACAAGCGCGTCGCCGTCATCGGCGGCGGCAACTCCGGCGCCGAGGCCGCCATCGACCTCGCCGGCGTGGTCAAGCACGTCACGCTCATCGAGTTCGACGCGCAGCTGCGAGCCGACGAGGTCCTGCAGGCCAAGCTCCGCAGCCTCCCCAACGTCGACACCGTCGTGAGCGCCCTCACCACCGAGGTCGTGGGCGACGGCGAGCAGGTCACCGGGCTCATCTACGAGGACCGGACCAGCGGCGACAAGCACACCGTGGACCTGGAGGGCGTGTTCGTCCAGATCGGTCTGCTGCCCAACACCGAGTGGCTCGAGGGAACCATCGAGCTCTCGCCGCGGGGCGAGATCGTCATCGACGACCGGGGCGCCACCTCGATCCCGGGCGTGTTCGCGGCGGGCGACGTCACCACCGTCCCGTACAAGCAGATCGTGATCGCCATGGGCGCCGGGGCCACCGCCGCCCTCAGCGCCTTCGACCACCTCATCCGCACCCCCGCACCCGCCCAGCCCGACGCCGAGCGGGAACCGGCGGTCGTCTGACCGCCCGCCCGGCCCGGCGGCCACCGCCCTCGGCTCCGGCCGAGCGGCGGCGGCCCCACCGGGACAGACTCCAGGGACCCGGCAACGGGTCGGAGGCCGAACGTGAACCTGCGTGATCTCGAGTACCTGGTGGCCGTGGGCGACCACCGCCACTTCGGCCGCGCCGCCGAAGCGTGCAACGTCAGCCAGCCGACGCTGTCGACGCAGCTGAAGAAGCTGGAGCAGGAGCTCGGCATCGCGCTCATCGAGCGCTCGTCGCGCCACGTGGTGCTCACGGCGGCGGGGGAGCGGGTGGTGGAGCGCTCCCGGGTCATCCTCGACGAGGCGGCCGCCATCCGCGCCCTCGCCCGCCAGGCCACCGATCCCGAGGGCGGCACCCTCCGCATGGGCCTGTTCCCCACGCTGGCCCCGTACCTCCTGCCCCACGTCGTCCCGGCGCTGCACGAGCGCTACCCGAACCTCGAGCTCCTGCTGATCGAGGAGAAGACCGAGGTCGTCCTCGACCAGCTGCGCGCCGGGCGCCTCGACGTGGGCATCCTCGCCCTGCCCGTCACGGGCGAGCCGCTCCACCAGCAGCCGCTGTTCACCGAGGACTTCGTGCTCGCCGTGCCCGCCGGCCACCCGCTCGCCGCCGCTGGCGGTCCGGTCGACCCCTCGGTGCTGGCGGGGGAGCAGGTGCTGCTGCTCGAGGAGGGGCACTGCCTGCGCGACCAGGCCCTCTCGGTCTGCCGGCTCACCGGCGCGTCCGAGCGCCGTGGCTTCCGGGCCACCAGCCTGGAGACGCTGCGCCAGATGGTGGCGGCCGGCGTCGGCATCACCCTGCTCCCGTCGCTCGCGGTGCGTCCGCCCGTCCCGATGTCCGCGGACATCGAGCTGCTGCGCTTCACCGAGCCCGTGCCCCGACGGGAGATCGCCATGCTGTGGCGCTCCACCAGCGTCTACCAGGACCTGCTCCCCGGCATGGGCGATCTCATCGGCAAGCTCGCCTCCCAGGTGGTCGCCAGCGCCTGACCGGCCCTCGGCCGTGCCGGGGGTGAGACCTGCCTCACATCGTCGAAATCCCGACCAAGTTGGTCGGCTATCGTGTCCGGACCCGGCACCGGAAGCCGGGACCTGGATGCACTGAGGAGAAACCCCCATGTCTCGCCGAACCCCCGCCTTGTTCGCGGCCGTCCTCACGCTGGCGGTCATCACCGCCGGTTGCGGGAGCAGCGGCAGCGACGACGATGCGTCGAAGTCCACCACCACGGCCGCGGGCGGCGAGGCCACCTGCGACAACGCCGATCTGCCGCTGAAGGAGGCGGGCAGCCTCCAGGTGGCCACCGGCGAGCCGGCGTTCGAGCCCTGGGTCGTCGACGACGAGCCCGAGAACGGCAAGGGCTTCGAGAGCGCCGTGGTCTACGCCGTCGCCGACCAGCTCGGCATCGACAAGGCCGACGTGACCTGGACCCGGACCGGCTTCGACGAAGCGGTCGCCCCCGGGGAGAAGGACTACGACCTCAACGTCCAGCAGTACTCGATCACGCCGGAGCGCGACGAGGTCGTCGACTTCTCCGACGGCTACTACACCGTCGAGCAGGCCGTGATCGCCAGCCCCGACAGCGACCTCGCCGACGCCACATCGCTGACGGACCTCCGAGACGTGCAGCTCGGCGCAGCCATCGGCACCACGAGCCTCGACTACATCGACGAGTACATCAAGCCGTCGAAGGAGCCGCTGGTGTTCGACGACAACGCCGCCGCCAAGGCCGCGTTCGACGCCGGCCAGGTCGACGGGATCGTCTTCGACCTGCCCACCGCCTACTACATCACCGCCGCCGAGATCACCGACTCGACCATCGTGGGCGTCCTGCCCCAGCAGGGTGACGCCGAGGAGCTCGGCCTGCTGTTCGAGGACGGCAGCCCGCTGGTCCCGTGCGTGAACGAGGCCCTCGCCGCCCTGAAGGACGACGGCACGCTCGCCGACCTCGAGGAGCAGTACCTGAACCAGGGTGGCGACATCCCGACGCTCACCAAGTGAGCCCATCGTGACGGGTCCCGACCCGGTCGTGCCCCCGTTGGTCCCCGGACCCGGTCCGGGGATCTTCGGGGCGCGGCTCGGGTCCGGCCGGTCGCGCGAGGAGGGCGCCCGTGCGGCGCTCGTGGCCACGGCCAGCACCGTCGTGTTCCTCGTGGTGGCCGCCGTGCTCATCACGCGCAGCCCGAACTGGCCGGAGGTCCGCCACCAGTTCTTCGATCCCGATGCGTTCCGGGAATCGTGGCCCGACGTGCTCCACGGGTTCTGGACCGACATGAAGATCTTCGCCATCTCGATCGTGGTCATCCCGGTCCTGGCCCTCGTGCTCGCGGTCGCCCGGAGCTTCCGGGGTCCTGCGTTCTTCCCGCTGAAGGCGCTCGCCATCTGCTTCATCGACGTGATGCGCGGCATCCCGATGATCCTGCTCATCCTCCTGCTCGGCTTCGGCGTGCCGGCGCTCCAGCTGAGCGGGGTGCCCTCCGGTGCGTTCTTCTGGGGGGTCGCCGCGCTGGCGCTGTCGTATGCGGCCTACACCGCGGAGATCCTCCGGGCGGGCATCGACGCCGTGCCCGAGAGCCAGCGCGCCTCGGCGCGTGCCATCGGCCTCACCCAGGGCCAGGCGCTGCGCCACGCCATCCTCCCGCAGGCGATCCGCAACGTGATCCCCGCCCTCATGAACACCGTGGTGAGCCTGCAGAAGGACGTGGCGCTGATCAGCGTGCTCGGCGTGCGCGAGGCGGTGCGCGAGGCACAGATCTACACGTCGCGCACCTTCAACTACACGTCCTACGTCGCCGCCGCCGTGCTCTTCCTCGCCGTCTCGATCCCGCTGGTGCGGGTGGTCGACCACCTCACCACGCGCGACCGCGCCCGGCGCAGCCAGGTCGCGGTGTGAGCGCCGGGAAGCTCCGGGTCGAGGGGCTGGTCAAGCGCTACGGGGACCGGGTGGTGCTCGACGGCATCGATCTCTCGGTGGACGAGCACCAGGTCGTGTGCCTCATCGGCCCCAGCGGGTCCGGGAAGTCCACGCTGCTGCGCTGCATCGACCTGCTCGAGCCGATCGACGGCGGAAGGGTCCTCCTCGACGGCGAGGACATCACCGCTCCGGGCGTCAACGCCAACTCGATCCGCCGTCGGATCGGCATCGTGTTCCAGTCGTTCAACCTGTTCCCGCACATGCGGGTCCTCGACAACGTCACGCTCGGTCCCCGCAAGGCGGCCAAGGTCCCGAAGGCCGAGGCCGAGGCCCGGGCGATGGAGCTCCTCGACCGGCTCGCCGTCGCCGAGCACGCCCAGAAGTACCCCGAGCAGCTCTCGGGCGGCCAGCAGCAGCGGGTGGCGCTGGCCCGGTCCCTCGTGGCCGACCCCGAGATCCTGCTGCTCGACGAGGTCACCTCCGCGCTCGATCCGGAGCTGGTGGGCGAGGTGCTCTCCGCGATCCGCTCCCTGGCAGCCGAGGGCATGACGATCGTGATGGCCACCCACGAGATGGGCTTCGCCCGAGAGGTCGCCCACCGGATCGACTTCCTCCACGAGGGTCGGGTCCTGGAGTCCGGCCCGCCCAGCCAGCTCCTGAAGGACCCCACCCAGGAGCGCACCCGCCAGTTCCTCAAGCGCGTCATCGAAGCCGGCCGCCTCTGACCACCCCGATGTTCCAACTTGGCGGATCGGTGACGCCATGCGACGCCGATCCACCAAGTCGGTGATCGGCGGCGGATGTTGGAGGAGAGGTGACGCCATGCGACACGGATCCTCCAAGTTCGAGCATGCGGGTGGGGTCGCTACGGTGGCCGGCCGTGACCGATGCGCTGCGCCCGATCCTGCTCGACGCTGCCGAGGGACGGTTCCCGCTCGACGACGGGGGCGTCACGGTCGTGGCGCCCGACGCCACGACGGGCCTGCACGCCGTGGTCAGCTTCACCGGGCACGCCATCATCGCCACGGACCGGACGCACGACGAGGTCGTCGCCGCCGGCGCCGACGGGCTGGCGGGTGCGCTGGCGCCCGACCTGCTGCGGTGGCTGGCCGGGCCTGACGGCTGGATCGGCGTGATCGACGTGGTGCTCGTGGCCCGCGGCACCGGCACGGGCGGGACCACCCTGGCCCCCACCGATCGCTACGACGACCACGCCCGCGTCCACTACGCCCGCACCACGCGCACCGACGTCCTGGTGCTCGGCGACGATCGCGGCCTGGTCACGCTGGGCCGCGGGTTGGGTGGGCGCACCGAGCTGGGCTTCGAGCTGGTCGACGGCGCAGTGCACGACCGCCGGGCGGGGCGAGGCCTGATCGAAGACCTGCGAGCCGAGACGCCGCAGGGCGAGGCGCTGTTCGCCTCGTGCGCCCCCGGCAACGCCCGCAGCCTCCGTGCGCTGCTCGCCGCCGGCTTCACCCCCATCGGTGGCGAGGTCCTCATCCGACCCGAGGGTCCACCGCACTGACGTCTGTCAGACCCCGTTCAGGGTCTCGCCGACGGTGGGCCGGGGTAACGTCGCTCGCCCCGCGATCACTCGCCGCACACCCGCCCAGAGAGAGCCCGATGACCTACTGCCTCGCCATGCGCCTCGACGAAGGCCTGATCTTCCTGGCGGACACCCGGACCAACGCCGGCGTCGACAACGTGGGGACCTACCGGAAGCTGCACGTGCTGCACGCGGCCGACGACCGGGTGTTCGTCCTGCAGAGCGCCGGGAACCTCGCCACCACCCACGAGGTCCTCGACCTCATCGAGCGCGACCTCACCACGCCGGGCGACCACACCAGCCTCGCCACGGTCAACCACCTCTTCGAGGCCGCGCTCTACATCGGCGAGCTCAGCCGCACGGTCGTCAAGCGGCACCGCGAGGGCCTGTCCACCATCGGCGCCGACGCCACGTCGACGTTCATCCTCGGCGGCCAGATCGCCGGGGACCGACCGGACCTCTTCCTCGTGTACCCCGAGGGCAACTACATCAGGGTCTCCGATGAGCGACCGTTCTTCCAGATCGGTGAGACCAAGTACGGCAAGTTCATGCTCGAGCTGGCCGTCCACGCCAAGGTGGGGCTCGACGACGCGGTGAAGATCGCCCTCAGCTCCATGCTCAGCACGGCCCGCGCCAACCTGTCGGTCGGGCCGCCCTACGACCTGGGCGTGTACCGCAACGGGTCGCTCAAGATGGTCGAGCACCGCATCGAGGCCGACTCGGAGACGCTCGCGGTCCTCCACGACACCTGGCTGGCACTGCTCACCGAAGCCATCGATCGCATCCCTCCAGTCCGCGTGGAGGACTGAGGACCCGTCTCGGCCACGTGCCTCGCGCACTCGTTCGCGGCACCCATCGAAGCCGTGTGCCTCGCGGCGTAAGGACCGAGCTGGTTCCTGGTGGGCATGAGGGCCGGCGAGCTCCGCCGGGCGTAGGCGGACGTTGCGGTGCAGATGATCGTGGATCATCCGGTGGCCCGTCTGACGTGGTCGTGACCCCAGGACGGTGACGGGAATGAACCCAGGATGGCCCAACTCGAGCGGATCGAGTGCGAGGAAGCGGACCGTTGCCAGCTGTTGATCCTGCTTGCGGCGAGCGCGGTTGCGGCCGGGCTGGCACTGGCAGGGCTGGGCGTCGGGCAGGCCGTCGGCTGGGCTCTCGTGTCGGTCGCATGGGACTGGCGAGCCTGTCACGGCTTCGAACCAGCCGGCAGGAGCGCCTCGGGAGCGCCACTCGTGGTCGGCGTCCGACGTGATGGGTCGACGAGATCGTCACGCAGGTGACGATTGACGAACGACGCGACGCGCGCAACGGCCCTCGGCGGGGTGCCGAGGGCCGTTGCGCTGGTCCGAACTTCGGTTCGGTCCGTCGGGGTCAGCTGCCGAGGGGCTCCTCGGTGGCTTCGACCTCCTGGGCGGTCTCGGCGAGGGCCTCGCCGAGCTCGGTGCGGCGCACCGGGGTGCTGCCGTCGGACCGGGGACCGGAGCCCATCGTGAGGTTGCCGTTGCGCAGCGCCTGCATGAGCGTGGCGGCCAAGCCCTCGAAGGACCCCCCGCCGCCGGTCACGAGGACCTCCGGCATGATGTCGATGCCGCCCTCGCCGATGGCGCCGGCCACCGCGACCAGTGCGGTCGACATCTCGCCGATCGCTTCGCGCTGGGCCTCGTAGCCGGTGGCCTTGGCGACGCCGAGGGCCTCGGTGGCCTTGGCCTCGGCGAGGCCGATGGCACGCAGCTTGTCGGCCTCGGCCTCACCGGTGAGCCGCACGTAGGCGGCTTCACCACTGGCCTGGGCCTCACGAGCTTGAGCCTGGTTCCGGTTGATGTCGACCGACACCGCCGAGCTGGCCAGCTGGGACTGCATGTCGGCGGTGCCCTTGGCCTTCTCGGTCTCGATGCGGGCCGTCTCCGCCTTCTGCTGCTCGACGAACGTCGCCCGCTCCTGGTTGGCGATCTCCCGTCGGGTCAGCACCTCGACCAGCTCCTCGGGGAACACCACGTCTTGGATGTAGACGCCGCGGGTCTCCACCTCGTAGGCCGCCAGGTACTGGGTGACCGCCTCGAGGGCGGCTCGCTGCACGGCCTGACGGGTCTCGATGAACTGCACGGCCTCGAGCGCCTGGAGGGTGTTGCGGAAGTGGTTGCCCACCGCAGACTGCAGGACCTCGTTGACCAGGTTGACCATGGTGCCGACCATGGAGATCACCTTCGGTGCCCGGGTGTCGGACACGTGGATCTGCACCTGGAGGTCGATGGTGAACACGAAGCCCTCCCGGCTCTTGCCGATGATGGGCTCGAGGCGGGAGTCCAGGTCGTGCGCCTGCGAGTTCGACGTGGACCAGTTGAGCGTCAAGATGAACGTCGGCACCACCTCTGCCGCGTACACGCGAGGGTTGATGGGGTACTTGCCGGTGCGCAGCGGCTCCTGCCAGATGCCGCGGTGGCCCGGGCGGACGATGGAGCCGAACTTGAACTCCGAGCCCGATGTGTCCAGCGTGGGCAGGCCCACGAAGCCCTTGATCACGGCGACCTCGCCCTGGTTCACCACCAGCATGGGGACCATGTCGACGCGGACCAGGAACGGGTTCAGCAGGTAGGCGCCGTACTGGATCGGGTCGTGCTGGAGGCCGATGCGGCCGCCGGCGTCGAGGAACTTCTGGAAGTCCTGGTAGTTGTTGTGCTCGTCGTTCTTCGAGCCGAGGAGGGTGTCGATGAGCTCGGCGTCGGTGACGGCCGGCTGCTGCTCCATCACCTCGATGTCCTGGAAGCCGCCGAGGCGGCTGGCGATGTCGCCTGACTCGAGCGGCTGGCCCTCCAGCGTGGTGACGATGCCGACCACGTCCTGGCCGCTGCTGGGAGCGATGACCACCACCTGGAGCTGGCGCGGGTCGAGCCCGAACGACT
This sequence comes from Ilumatobacteraceae bacterium, assembly GCA_025463265.1. GTDB lineage: Bacteria > Actinomycetota > Acidimicrobiia > Acidimicrobiales > Iamiaceae > Aquihabitans. The sequence continues at coordinate 20,853 of JAOBWH010000053.1, read as the reverse complement.
CCGGGGTGAGGGTGTTGCCGCGGCTCATGTGCGCCAGCTCGGGTGCGACCGGGAGGCCGAACACCTGGCGGCTGCCGATGACCATGAACGCCACGGGGTGCAGCGGCACCAGCGTGCCGGGGGGCAGCACCGGACGCTGCACGCCCTTCTGGCCGCCGCCGCTGAGGAAGCCCTGGAGGTTCGAGAAGTTCCCGAACTCGGCGCGGAACTCGGCGCTCTTGGCGCCGATCGGGACCGGGGCGCCGACCTGGGCGATGACGACACCGATCTCACCGGCGGGGATCTGCACCCACGGGAACTTGATGACGCCGAAGACGGGCCAGATCCGGACCCGGAGACCGGGCATCAGGAGGGTGGCCTGGTAGCCGGCCTCTCCACGGAAGGCGACCGGGTTGTCGTCTTTGAGCTTGCGCAACCCGATCCGCTTGTTGACCAACCCCACCTCTGCCGGGCCGATCTTGTGGATCGACTTCAGCAGCACGTACGCGATCAACGCCAGCACGACGAGGATCACGATGGTCGATACGGACATCTGTTCTCACTTTCCACCGCTCGGCACGATGCCGAGTCGTGGTGAGCGTACCAAGACGTCTGAATAAGCGAAAGTGGATGTTTGGGCTAGTGTCCGCCCATGGCCTCCCCGGCGATGCGCACGATCGGCCACCTCCGATCGCTCGGCGATCACTGGTACGCGTGGGCCGACGGCATGCCCGAGGGAGCGCAGCTCCGGGTGCACGCGACCGTGGCCGACGACGGGCGCTACCACCTCGACGCCATCGACTACGAGGGGCCCGTCTCGGCCACCGTGCTGCGGACGATCCCGGTCGGCCGCATCGAGGCGGCGGTGAACGCGCTCGTCCGCCACGGCCACGACCCGCGCCGCGCGCCGGCCGAGGCCCGGGTGCCCGAGAAGCTGCGGGAGCACTCGGTGCCGGGCTACCCCGACGAGTTCTACGAGGTGATCGCCCGCGCCTACCGGGTGCTGGCGGCCGACAGCCCCCGGCCCATCGTGGAGCTGGCCGAGGCGAACGAGGTCCCGCTCACCACCGCCCAGCGCTGGGTGAAGGAGGCCCGGAGGCGGGAGCTGCTGCCGCCGGGGCGCCGGGGCAAGGCCGGCTGACGCCGCGGCTCAGCCGAGCTTGGCGGCGAGCTTGGTGAGCATCGTGACGTTGCGGGTGGTGGTGAGGCCGGCGCCGGCGGCCTTCCAGTTTTTCGGCTTCAGCGCGGTGTCGAGGGATGCGCCCTCGATGCGCCAGTGCACGTCCGCTCCCTCGACCACGAGCTGGTCGACCTCGCCCGACAGTCCCTCGATGGTCCGTGCGGCCGACGCGCTGGGCGCCGCCCGCAGGAACGCCACCAGGTGGGTGACGCCGTCGGGCAGGTCGCCGAACGGGCGCAGGGCGACCGCCGCCTCGACCTGCGCTGCGGTGCGCACGAAGGTCTCGACCTCGAAGCCCAGCGAAGCGGCCAGGCACCCCTCGATCTGCGGTTCGAGCCTCGCCCGGCCGAGCGGCGACCGGAACACGGCGTAGCCGCTGTTGATGTAGGTCCACACGTCGTCGAAGCCGAGGCCTTCGAGGTCGGCCTTGAGGTCGGCCATGGCCACCCGCCGCCGCCCGACGTTGACCGCTCGGAGGAACGCCACCTGCTGCTTCGCCATCGCTGCGGACCCTACCCACGCACCTCAGGTGAGCGGGGCCATCCGGTGGAGCCGCCGGTGCGAACCTGGCGGTCGGTCTGGCGTGCGGCGTACACCGCCGCCTCGGTGCGCCGGGCCATGCCCAGCTTCATGAGCACGTTCGACACGTAGTTCTTGATGGTCTTCTCCGCGAGGTGCAGGCGCTCGCCGATCTGGCGGTTGGTGAGGCCCTCGGCGAGCAGGTCGAGGATCCTGCGCTCCTGCGGGGTGAGCGACGCGATGCGCTGGTCCTCGGCGCTGCCGTGGCGCAGCCGCTCCAGCACCCGGGCCGTCATGACCGGGTCGAGCAGGGAGCCGCCGGCGCCGACCGTGCGGACGCCCTCGACCAGGTCGTGGCCGCGCACCTGCTTGAGGATGTAGCCGGAGGCGCCGGCCATGACGCTGCCGACCATGGCCTCGTCGTCGGCGAACGAGGTGAGCATCACGCAGCGCACCTCGGGGTGCCGGGAGCGGATCTCGCGGGCCACCTCGATGCCCGAGCCCTGCTCGAGCTGCACGTCCAGGACGGCGACGTCGGGGTGGGCGACCGCGATGCGCTCGATGGCCTCGGTCCCCGTCGACGCCTCCCCGACGACGGTGATGTCGTCCTCGCTCTCGAGGAGGTCCCGGACCCCGCGGCGCACGACCTCGTGGTCGTCGAGGAGGAACACCCGAGTGGTCATCGGCTCATCGTCGCAGGTGGCGGCGCCCGTCACCAGGGACCTTGGTCCCGACCGGGTCGGGACCTCGGCCTCTGTCCGCAGGCAACCGTGGGGAGGACGATGACCAGGCCCGCATCCCGCCCCCTCAGCCAGAGGTTCCTGCCGTGAGTCCCGCCAACCAGACCATGCTCGCCCGCTTCGCCGTGGCCACCTCCATGTTCGCCCTGTTGATGGTCGGCGTCGTCGCCGTCAACGGCAGCGGTTCCGGCGGGTCCGGAGACGCGGCCGAGGCGGCGCCCGTCGGCGTGGCGCTCTCCGAGTTCACCATCGCCCCGGCGGCGATCGTCGTGCCGCTGGGCGGGTCGCTCGACGTGACCAACAACGGGACGATGGCCCACAACGTGTCGGTCGTCGACACCGCCATCAAGACGAGCGACCTCGCCGCAGGCGAGAGCGCCCCGGTGGACCTGTCGTCGCTGGAGCCGGGAGCGTACGAGCTGTTCTGCGCCATCACCGGGCACAAGGACTCCGGGATGACGGCGACCCTCACCATCACCGACGGGACCGGAGGCGGCGCCGCCGCAGCCAAGGAGGACGCCAGCGCGGCCGAGGGCCAGCACGCCGACCACGCAACCGCTGACATCGGCTCGCTCGAGTCCACGGATGCCATGGCCAAGCGCATCGACAAGCAGATGCAGCAGGGCATGGACGACGGCGTCGCCACGTTCCTGGCGAACGCCACGAAGTACGCCGACGGCGAGATCGAGAAGGGGAACCAGATCCTGGAGCCGAAGATCCTCCCGGACGGCACCAAGCAGTTCCACCTGACCGCCGCCATCACCGACTGGGAGGTCAGCCCGGGCAAGGTCGTGAAGGCCTGGACCTACAACGGCACCGTCCCCGGCCCGTGGATCAAGGTGGACCCCGACGATGACGTCGAGATCGTCTTGACCAACAACCTGCCCATCAGCACCGACATCCACTTCCACGGCGTCGACGTCCCCAACGACCAGGACGGCGTGGCCGGCATCACCCAGGACTACATCAAGCCGAACACCACCTACACGTACCGCTTCAACGTCGGGCCCAACAACCAGCAGGCGATGTACCACGCCCACTACCACGGGCAGGAGGCGGTCCTGAACGGCCTGTTCTCGGTGTTCCAGGTCGGCGAGGTGCCGATCCCGCCGGCGGGCACCTACGGCCAGTTCGCGATGCCGGCCGACGTGAAGGTCAGCCAGGAGATCCCCATGGTGCTGAACGACGCCGGCGTGATCGGTCTGTCGCTCAACGGCAAGGCCTTTCCGGAGACCGAGCCGATCGTGGCCGAGAAGGACACCTACGTGATGCTCCACTACTACAACGAGGGCCTGGTGGGGCACCCGATGCACCTCCACCGCCAGCCCCACATCGTGATCGCCAAAGACGGGTTCGCCCTGAACTCCCCGTATCAGGTGGACACGTTGTGGGTGGCGCCCGGCGAGCGCTACACGGTGCTCATCAAGGCGTCCGAGGTGGGCACGTGGGCCTTCCACTGCCACATCCTCAACCACGCCGAGGGCGACAACGGCCTGCTCGGCATGGTCACGGCGATGGTGGTCCCCGACCCCGACGCCAAGGCCGGCTGACCCCGGTCGGGCGCCCCGGGTTGCCGTGAGGTGAACGCCTTGCCAGGCTTCCCGGACCATGCCCTGGCCAACGTGGCAAGAAGCAGCGACCGCCGCGGTCGTGCTCACCGTCCTCTCCCTCGCTCTGCGCCGCGTCGACCGACGCGACGCCCGGGTCGTCGCCGCCTTCGCCCAGGAGGTGGCGCTGATCTCGTTCCTCTACATGCTGTGGCGCCTGGCCCGGCAGCTGCCGCTGCTCCACGAGGAGGGCGCGATCGAGCGGGGCCAGTGGATCTTCGACTTCCAGAGGGCGATCCACCTGCCCAGCGAGCTGAGCATGGAGCAGTGGCTGGTCAAGCACCACTGGCTCGCTGAGCTCACGGTCGACTACTACGCCACCGTCCACGTTCCGGGGCTGCTGTGCTTCTTGGTGTGGCTGTGGGTCCGCCACCGCGATCAGTACCCGCGCTGGCGCAACGCCCTGGCCATCACCACGGGGTTCTGCCTGTTCATCCGGTTCGTCCGGGTGTCACCGCCCCGCCTCACGCCGGGCCACGGCTTCTGGGACCTGAGCGCTCAGCTCGGCCGGGACATCTACGGGCCGGTGGGCACCGGCGCATCGGACCAGTTCGCCGCCATGCCCAGCATCCACATCGCCTGGGCGTGCATCGTGGCGTTCGGCATCTGGCACTGCGCCAACAGCCGGTGGCGGTTCATCGGCCCGCTCCACCTCGTGCTCACGTTCTGGGCGGTCATGGCCACCGCCAACCACTGGTGGCTCGACGGGCTGGTCGCGGTGGGCCTCGTGGTCCTCGCTCTGTTCATCGACGACGGCGCCCGCAAGGTCGCCGCCGCCTGGCGCGCCCGCCGCTCCCCGCTGGAGCAGCCATCCGGCGCTGAGAACGACCCCGACCCCGAGCTCGTCCCCACCAGCTGAAGGTCCCTCGAACACGGCGGGAGTCGAGGCCAGACGCGACCGTGCCCGCCGATGTGGGAGGGAGGGAGCGGCGGGCACGATCTACGGTCGTCGTTGACGACGTATGTGGGATACCGGGGCGATACCCGGTCGGAAGGGATCCAAACCCTCCGACCGGATATTTCCCAGTTTTCTCCTGAGCCCTACACCCGGGCGTCGTAGGCGGGCTGGGTGAGGATCCAGTTCAGGAGCTCCGAGCGAGGGGTTCCGGCCTTGAGGGCGGCCTCCCACTCGGTGCGCTCGGCCACCGTGGGGACCCGCTGGAGCATGGACCGCATCGAGACCACGAGGTCCGTCGTCGGCTTGGCCTTGCGCAGGTACTCGCTGCTCTCGGAGAAGTTCGTCATGACCACGCCTCGCGACGTGCCCTTGTCGAGCTTGCCCGTCCAGTAGTTGACGCCGCTGGCGTCGGGGGTGCGCTGGAGCACGTTGGTGTAGATGAGCAGGACGAAGTCCCGGTTGTTGAGGGCCCCGTACTTGTTCTTGAACTCGTTGGAGCCGGCGAAGTTGGCCGAGATGGTGTTGAGGCCGGTGCCGTTGCGGTACTTCCCGGTCCAGTAGTCCAGGCCCGACTTGTCCGGCAGGCGGCCGAAGTAGGCGTTGAACAGCCGGACGATGGGGGCGTACCGGGCGGCGTAGGGGAAGTCCACCGCCTCGCTCAGGAGGTCCTTCGGGGCGGTCCCGCCTGCGACCTTCGAGCGCCAGGTCGTCAGCTCAGCAGCGGTGGGGACCCGGTTGGCGAAGTCCGTGTACTGCTGGGTGGTGAAGGCGTCGATGGTCTTGAACGGGGGCAGGGCGTGGGCCGACAGGGCCGACTCACTGCCGATGCCGGACCCGTTGCGGGCCGCCACGCTGAACCGGTACAGCCGGCCGGGGGCGAGCCCGGTGACCGATGCGGTCGGGTTGGCGCTGGCCGTCTCGAACTGGGCCACCACGGTGCCGGCCGCATCGGCCCTCACCGTCACCCGGTACGCCGTGATGGCGCTGCCGCCCGTGTTGGTGGGCGCCTTCCAGGTGACCGTCCCCGTGGTGGCCGTGATGGCCGAGACCGTGGGGGCGGCGGGGGCGCCAGGGGTGGCACCGGTGCTGACGGTGATCTTCAGCGAGGCCGAGGTCGAGGCGTTGTGGCCGGTCGAGCCCGAGTAAGCGGCGGTGGCCGTGTGGTCACCGGGCGCCAGGGCGGGCAGGGGCAGGGTCGCCTTGCCGTCGGCGACGGTCACCGGGGGCTTGGACGCCCCGTCGATGGTGAACGTCACCGTGCCGGCGGGGACGGCGCTGCCCGAGGCGGGCGTCACCGTGGCCACCAGGCTGTCGCCGAAGCGGACCAGGGCCGTGGTGGTGTTGACCTTGGTCACCGTGACGGTGACGACCAGCTCGGGGGAGGTGGACGGCGCGTGCGTCGTCGACCCGAGGTACCGGGCGGTGACCGTGTGGTCGCCGGCGGCCAGGGCCGGCAGCGCCAGCTTGGCGGTGGTGCCGGTGAGCGCCACCGGCGCCTGGTCGATGCCGTCGATGCTGAAGCGCACCTGGCCGGTGGCGGTGCCCGAGGCGGGCGTCACGGTGGCCACCAGGTCGTCGCCCGTGCGGACGACCTTGGTGGTGGTGGCCACCTTGGTCGGGCCGCTCGTGCCCGTGACCTGCTGGGTGATGGCCGCCGAGGTCGAGGCACCGAGGGTGTCGTTGCCCTCGTAGCGGGCGGTGATCTGGTGGGTGCCGGCGAGCAGCGCCCGGTTGATCGATGCCGTGCCGGCCTCGTTGACGGTGGCCGTGCCGAGGACCTCGGCCGTGGCGCCCGACCCGGCCAGGAAGGTGACCTTCCCGGTGGGGGACCCCGAGCCCGAGGTGCGGACGACCGTGGCGGTGAGGGTCACCGCGGTGTCGTTCGCCGCCGGGTTGAGGCTCGATGCCACGGTGGTGGCGGTGGTGCCCTTGCCGTCGGCGGTCACCATGACGGTGGCGGTGCCGGTGGCCGGGGTGGTCTCGTTGGTGCCGGGCCAGGTGGCCACCAGATCGTGGCGGCCGGCGGCCAGTGCCGTCGGGAGGGTGATCTCCGCCTTGGTGGTGACGTTGCCGCTCCACAGCTGCGTGGCGCCCTCGGTGACCTTCACCACCCCGCTGATCTCGGCGTTGCCCACGGTCGGGCGCAGCTCGATCTGCAGTTTCGAGAGGTCGCCGGTCTTCGTGGGCGAGTTCAGCGGGGTGAGCTTCACCTCGGTCGTGACCTTGCCGACGGTGACCGCAGCCGGAGCCGAGGTCGCCGAGCGGTAGGTGGCGCCGCCCTTGAAGGTGGCGGTGACGTTGCGGTTGCCGGCGTTCACGAACCGGACCGGAATCGTGGCCTTGCCGGTGGAGTCGAGGGCGGCGGCGCCGACCACGATGTTCTCGGTCACCTCGACCGAGCCGACCGGGATGCCCTCCGTGCCGGTGACGGTGACCGTGGCGTTCACGGTCTCGCCTACGGCGGCGGTGGTCTTGGCCATGGTGACCGTGACCGTCGGCGCCTTGGTGGGGGAGCCCTGGGTCCGGGCCGATTCCACGGTGGCATCGGCGTTGTCCGCCTCGCCGCTGGCGCCGTCGTTGGCGCCGCCGGCCCCGGGGGTGAAGGCGATCGCCTGGCCGGCGGGACGGGCCGAGTAGTCGGCCAGGTCGGTGCCCGGACCGCCGACGAGGGCGTCGCCACCGTCGACGGCGGTGCCCTGGTCGAGGCGATCGTTGCCGTCGCCACCGTTCTCGGTGTCAGCCTCGGCACCGCCTGCGAGCAGGTCGTTGCCGATCCCGCCTTCGAGGACGTCGGCGAAGGGGCTGCCGATCAGGGTGTCGTCGCCGGCTGCGCCCACGAGCTTCGAGCGGCGCTCGGCGATGAGGGTGTCCTTGCCGCCCTTGCCGTCGATGTTGCCGATCTCGCTCGAGTTGAGCGATCCGACTCGGATCACGTCATCGAGCTCGGTGCCGATGACGGTCTCCACCTGGTACGAGATGTCGTCTCGCTTGGCGGGCACGGTCTCGGACTCATCGGTGGCGTTGCCGTCGTCGGCGCCGCCGGTTCCGATGGAGACCCGGACCGGACTGGTGCGGTCGGCGTAGCTGACCGTGTCCTGTCCGGCGCCGCCCTCGATGCGGTCGGCGTCTTCGCCGCCGAAGAGGACGTTGGTGCCCTCGCCGCCCTGCACCAGGTCGTCACCGGCGCCGCCCCGCAGGACGTCATCGCCGTTGCCACCGTTGATGCGGTCGTCGCCGGCTCCGCCGTCGATGTCGTCGGCGTCCTCGCCGCCCTGGATGGACTGCGGTCCGGCTCCGGCTCGGATGGTGTCCTTGCCGGCATCGCCCGTCACGTTGTCCTCCACCGGGCTGGTGCCGTTGACGGTGAGGGTGTCGTCGCCGGCGCCGCCCCAGATGTACTGAGCGGGGCCGAACCCGGTGCGGGCGATGCCGTCGTTGCCGCCGTCGACCAGGACGTCGGTGCCGTCCTCGCCGCGGACCTCGTCGGAGCCGGGGCCGGTGGTGACCGTGTCGTTGCCCGTGCCGGCGTAGATGGTGTTGGCACCCTCGAGGTCGGTGACCGTGTCGTTTCCGGAACCGACCGTGAGGAAGTCGGCGCCGGGCCCACCGTCGACGGTGTCGTTGCCGTCGGCGCCGTCGAACTCGTCGTCGCCCTGGCCCATCACGGCCCGCTTGGCCGAGGCGCCGGTGCGGAGGATGACGACGTCGTCGCCATCGCCCATGTCGATGTCCTTGGTGCCGGCGTAGGTGTCCAGGCTGTCGTCGCCCTCGCCGCCGATGACGGTGTGATCACCCTTGTCGGTGCCGAAGCTGTCGCTGCCCGTGCCCATGTCCAGGAACACCTTGCCGGTGCCGCTGAGTGCGCCGCGGTCGTTGCCGGTGCCGAGCTCGATGTGCTCGTCGCCGCCCGTGCCGCCGACGTAGTCGTCGCCGTCGCCCATGAGGTAGGTGTCACCCGTTCCGGCTGCATCCGGCTTCGAGTAGTAGAAGTCCTCGTCTCGGGCGTCGTCCTTGTTCGGACCGCCCTCGAACCGGTCGATGCCGGCGTGGCCCCGCAGGTAGTCCTCGCCGGGACCGCCCACGAGGGTCTGGTCGAAGACGTCGCCCTCGAGCGTGTCGTCGCCGGAGCCGCCCACGATCTTCTCGTTGTCGGGCTTGACCTCGTCGCAATAGAGGCCGACGCAGTCGGCGCTGTTGACGCTGCTGGAGCCCCCGACGCCCTCGCCGTCGCGGGCGCCGTCGGTGAGACGGACCACGATGGTGTTGGTGCGGTTGGCGTAGTTGACCTCGTCGAAGCCGTCGCCGCCCGCCATGCGGTCCGGACCGAGGCCACCTTCGAGGTAGTCGTCCTGGGTGCCGCCGTCCAGGGTGTCCTCCTCGGCGCCGCCGTACAGCTCGTCCTTGCCGGCGTTGCCCTGGAGGGTGTCCTTCTGGTCCGAGCCGCGGACCAGGTCGTCACCGTCGCCGCCGATGAGCAGGCCGGGACCGTCGACGGTGTCGTCGCCGCCTCGGCCCTGGAGCTCGGCCGGCTTGGTGCCGGCCGCCAGGCGGTCGTCCTTGGGCGTACCCCACACGATGTCGGTGGAGGCGGCGACGTTGTCCATGACCGTCTGGTCGGCCTTGCCGTCGTCGGCCTTGCCGTCCAGGGTCACGCTGACCGGGTCGGTCTCGGCGGTGAAGTCGGCGATGTCGCCGGCGTCCTCGCCGCCCTCGTAGATGTCGCCGCCCTCGCCGCCGACCATGCGGTCGTTGCCGAAGGAGCCGTACAGCATGTCGGCGCCGCCGTTGCCGATGAGCACGTCGTTGTTGCCGGAGCCGATCAGCACGTCGGTGCCCGAGCTCCCGTTGAGGGTGTCGTCGCCGGTGCCGCCGTCGAGGACGGGGACCGAGGTGCTGCCCCACATGGTGTCGTTGTCGGGACCGCCGATGGCCGCCTCGATGCTCGTGAGGGCGTCCTTCTCGGCGGTGCCGGTGGCCCCGCTGGTCTTGCCGTCGCGGAGGTCCACGGTCATCGGCTCGGCGGAGCGGTCCACGTAGCTGACCGTGTCGTTGTTGCCGCCGCCGTCGACGGTGTCGTCACCGCTGCCGGGGAGGAGGACGTCATCGGCGTTGCCGCCGTTGACGGTGTCGTTGCCGGCACCCGAGGCGATCTCGTCGCCGCCGTCCTGGCCGTTCACCGTGTCGGCGTAGGCGCCGGTCTGGATGGAGTCGGCGCCCGGTCCGGCGCCAGTGGCGCAGGGGAGGGGCTTGTCGACGCCGTTCTGGACGGCCTTGGTGCCGGTGCCCACGTCGCCGTAGACGGTGGCGGGACCGATCTCGATGGTGAGGTGGTCCTTGCCGACGCCGCCGCACACGTGGGCGGGGATGGCCGTGTAGCTGGCGCTGTCCTTGACCAGGGTGATCTGGTCGTTGCCGCCGGCGCCGTCGACGAAGATCTTGGAGATCCCCTCGAAGGTCTCGACCACGCCCTTGGACGACACGTCGACCTTCCCGTTGGCCCGCTGGGTCACGAAGATGGCGTCGGTGTCGGCGCTGGTGAACAGCTCGAGGGTGCCGTCGGTGTACTGGCGGCCGGTGACCTTCTCCAGGGAGTCGTCCTGCTGGGTGTTGCAGAAGTCGGTCAGGTCGGGCTCGTCGAGGACGACCGTGTCGGCCACCGGGAAGACCACGTCCTTGATGGGGTTGGAGGCCACCACCCGGACGAAGGCGTCCATGCGGGCCTTGGCGTCGAACAGGCAGACCGGGTTCGGGTTCTTGCGCAGCTGGGTGATCACCTGCTGCGGGCGGACCTTGCCGTCGGTGCTCTTCAGGTCGACGTTGGCGTCGGCGTGGACGCCGCCCTCGACGAAGATGCCGAAGCCGGGGATGCCGGCGCCGGCGCCGACCGTGACCTCGGCCTGGGCCCGCAGCTCGGGTACGTCGTTGCCCGCCGCATCGTTGTCGTCGAGGTAGAACCCGCCGAGCACGCCGGCTGCGACCGAGCCGAAGCCGTCGTTGCTGGGGTCGTCGTCGGTGAGCATCGAGTACGCCTGGCGGATGCCGTAGGTGTCGAAGCCGGCGGCGAAGTGGCCCTGCACGTCGAGGGCGCCGCCGAAGTACACCTGGGCCGGGCCGATCGGGAACCGGTAGGGGCCGATCGGCACGTGGAGGAAGGAGCCGCCCGTCTCGAAGCGGACCAGCGGCACGTCCTTGCCGAGGAGGAGCTGGAACAGCGTCTGGGGCTTCTCGAAGGCCGGGAAGGTCAACGACTGGTAGGGCGCCGTCTTCTGGATCTTGCTGGAGAGCGCCACCGGGATGCCGGCCGCCTGGAGGCGGGTCATGACGTCGGTGTTGTTGCCTCCGGTGTTCATGTTGCCGCTGGGCAGGAGGGCGTCGAAGTTGGTGGAGGCGCTCGGATCGGCGGCGACCTTCGGGTCGAGCTTGAACGAGCCGAGGGCGATGTCCTGGGCGTTGCCCACGCCGGGCGCCAGCTGGTCGGCCAGGTCCATGACGGTCTTGACCTTCCGGAGCATGGCCATCTGGTCATCGCCGCCGGCACCCATCTTGATCTGGTTCACGAGCTCCATGAGCTCCCACCAGGTGGGGGGCTTGGCACCGATGGTGCGGGCCGCCTCCTTGACGCCGGGGATCGGCTTCTGGAGGGCGTCCATCGTGGGCTTGATGGGGCTCGTGTACTTCTGGACGGTCTTGGCGACCGGGCCGACGAAGTCGTTGATCACCGAGCCCGCGTTCACCCGGACGTTGTCGAAGGCGATGGCGATGCCGCCGTCGTTGGCGGGGGCGCCCGTGACGCCGCCGGCCTGGCAGGTGTAGCCGCCGGTCAGCGACAGGTCGGTCTTGAAGGCGGGGAACTTCTTGGAGCCCCCGGTCTCGAGGCCGAGCTTGACGTTGGCGCACGCCTGGAGCGACGGGGTGATCTGGGCGTTGCCCAGCTGGCCCAGCGTGATCTTGTTGTCCGACCCGCCGGCGGCGAGGTCGACGCCGACCACGGCGGCCACCTCGGGCACGCCCGGCGTCTTGTCGACGATCTTCACCGGGATGAACGCCAGCTGGGCGTCCATCTGGGAGGGCAGGGAGGCGGTGGCCTGGACCCGCAGCTCGGGCTGGGTGCCGAAGGCGTTGGTCGGGATGTAGAAGCCGTTGGTCCGGTCGATGCCGAACGCCAGGTCCATCTCGAAGCCGGCCTTGGCGGAGAAGCCGTCGGTGCTCTTGAGCCGGAGCCCGGGGAAGCCCGAGTCCAGCGGCTTCGAGGTGACCTCGCCGCCCTTGGCCAGCGGGACCTTGATCTGGAGGTCCTCGATGGTGGTGGCGTTGTCGTTGGGCTCGCAGGTCTTGACGACGCCGCTGATCTTGCACTTCAGGTCGACGACGATGTCGGCCTTGGTGACGGCGGTGTCCGCGTCGGGTCCGTCACGCAGCAGCTTCAGGCTGCTCTCTGGGCCGATCTTGTCGTAGAGGAAGTCCTGGATGTTGGTCTGGACCACGCTGGCCTTGTTGGCGGCGTTGATCTTGTTGACCAGCTCCTGGGCCGGCACCACGAAGCCGGTGCGGAAGTCCTCGAGGACCTTGGCGCCGGCCATCGGGTCGACGCCGAGCAGCGGGATGTTCTTGCCCGCCGGCATGGCCTTGAGGCTGGCCTCGAGGCGCTGCACGAACGACTCGATGCCGCCGATGAGGATGGCGTACTGGATGTTCTCGTTGCCGAGGTTGTCGATGACGTCCTCGCCGTGGACGACCCAGGCCGAGGGGCTCAGCAGGTCGGGGGCGGAGAAGGTCACGTCGCCCACGTAGGCGCCGTTGATCGTGATGGGCAAGGTGGCGCAGGCGTCGGCCGCGTCGGGGCAGTTCGACTTGGTGGCGGTGGTGTCCTTGATCGTCCCGCCCTTGGTGGGGTCGGGGATGATCGACTTGACCCAGTCGAGGATGGCGGCGTCATAGATGCGCTGCGGGTTGGCGGCGTCGGCCGTCTTGGAGCGGATGACGTAGCGGGCGGCCAGGCGGGCGTCGGCGGCCTTGGTGCCGTTGCCGATCTTCACCTCGACCGGGCCGAGCACGCCGGCGAACTGGCCGGTCACGCTGGCGCCGATCCCGAGCTCGAACGACGACGTGTCCTGGACGAACACCTTGGGGAGGCTGCCGGTGGGGAGGGCGACGGGCACGCCGTTGGCGTCCACGTTCACCCGGGGGAACTCGACGCCGACCGTCAGGTTGATGCGGGCGTCGTAGCCGATGGTGACCCGGCCGTCGGCGGTGACGGCGGCCATCGAGTCGGCGCTCTGGCCGAGGCTCAGGTTGAGCGGGTACGGGCCGAGCTCGCTGATCTTGTTGCAGCCGGCCAGGGCCTTGCGGCTGTTGGAGCAGAAGCCGACCTTCAGGTCCATCACCAGGGCGGCGGGCTTGTCCGTGGTCTGCTTCTGCAGGCGGAAGGTGAGCAGGCCGGGGAGCTGGTCGTTGGCCACGCCGAGGGCGCTGCCCAGCTCCTTCTCCACCCGCTGTTCGAGCTGGGTGAGGGTGAGGGTCTCGTCCAGTTCGATGAGCTGGGCCAGCTTGTCCTCGACCTTGGCCAGGACCGGCTCGATCTCGGCTGCTGACTTGCCGGTGAGCGGCAGGCTGCGGGCGATGGCCGGGTTGGTGGTCAGGCCCGAGCGCAGCTGCTTCACCGCGGTGTGGGCGGCCTTGAGGATCTGGGTGATCGTGGCCCGGGGGTTGGCGGGGTCGTAGGCGAACGGGAGCAGGTTGTCCTTGAAGTTGGCGTCGGCCGAGACCGTCAGCAGCTTCGGGTCCGAGATGTCGGGCCAGGCGATGTTGACCTTGCCGGAGGCGAAGGTGGTGCCGGCGAGCTTGGCGTCGGCGGTGAGGCCGAAGGCCGGGACCTTGCCGTTGAGCGTGACGGCGAAGGGCGACTTGGCCGACGGCGTCGTCAGCTCCTTCAAGGTCAGCCGGTTGTCGTCGGGCGTGGCGTCGACGGTGCCCTTGAGATCGATCGACAGCAGCGGCTTGGTGGCGTCCTTGCGGTCCAGCAGGGTGACGGCGCCGGCCGCGTTGTCGTCGGCCAGGTCGAGGTCCAGCAGCGCGAGCTTGGCGCTCAGCTTGGCGTCGGCGGTGATCTTGGCGTCGGCCGTGATCTCGGGGCCATCGCCCACCTGGAAGAAGAAGCGGTCGGCGACCTCGAGGTCGGGCCGCAGGTCGATGCCGAGGCCGAGCTTCACGGTCAGGGCGGGGTCGATCGTGGCCTTCGTGGAGGCGGTGATGTCCACCACGCCGGTCTTCGACAGCTGATCACCGAAGTCGAGCGTGCCCTTGTTGGTCTGGGCGGGCGGGTCCAGGTTGAGGTTGAGGTCGAGCAGCAGGCGCTTGTCGACCACGCGGGGCTTGAGCTGGTCGAGCGGGACGCCCAGCGACTGCGCCAGCTTGGGCAGGATCTCGTCGATCGTGTCCAGGTCGGGCTTCTTGGTGGGGTCGAAGGTGACCGTGGCCATCGGGTTGTTCGGGTCGGTCAGGCCGTTGTCGGTGAAGAACTTCACCAGCTTCTCGTTGGTGGAGATGAGGCCCGACAGGCCCTCCTTCACGAACGGGAGGTCGACCTCGTTGGCGTCCTGGATGTTCTTGAGCGCCGTGGTCATCTGGGCCAGGCCGTTGACGAAGTCGACGACCGTGACGCCCTCGAAGGTGCCGAGGTCCGACAGGTCCACCGTGGGGGCGTTGACGCCGTCGCACAGGTTGGTGTCGTCGAGCTGGACCTTGCCGATGGTGTTGGTGAAGCCGACGAGCGTGCTCGACGCCTTGAGGTCCACCTTGGCCGAGCCGCTGGTGCAGCGGGCCTTCACCCAGTCGAGGGGGTTGCCGATCTCGGTGGCGTCGATCCTGCCGTCGCCGCTGGGGTCCTTGATCGTGTAGCCCATGGCCAGGTCGGCCTTGGCCACGCCCTTGGCCTTCAGGCCGAGGCCGCCGGAGGTGAACGAGATCGGGTCGCGGTCGGGGCCGACGGTCGGGTCGGTGGCGCCGAAGTCGCCGCCGAGGTTGATCTTGATCTCACCGTTCAGCCCGTCGGAGGGGATGGTCAGGTGGAAGCGGTCGGTCTTGGGCTTGGTGAAGTCGATGTGGAGCTTCACCGTCTGGGAGAACTCGGCCTTGCCCTCGGTCTTCTGGCCGGCGAGGCCGAGCTTGCCCGCCCTGAGGGCGATGTCGGGGTCGAGGGCCACGGAGCCCTTCACGGTGAAGGTGATGTCGTAGGTCTTCGACGGGAGCTTGGGCTGGATGTCGCCGGTCATGTCCACGTCGAGGTTGGCCACGCCGAACGCATCGACGCCGGGCTTGCCGTCGCCGTCGAGGTCATCGAGCTTCTCGGACAGCTCGGTGATCTTGGTGTTGCCGTCGGTGAGGGTGTCCTGCACGAAGGGGAGGAACTTGCCGAAGAACTTGTCCCGCATGAACCGCTGCACCTCTTCGCGGGCGCCGAACGGCAGGGCGTTCGTGACCTGGTCCAGGGCGCCGGTCTGGTCGAGCGTGGCGAGCCAGGAGCCGAGGTCGTCGCCGAGCTGGCCGGCGGCGTCGAACTCCAGCGGAGCCTTGGTGCCCTCGATCTTCAGCGCGGGGGCCACGGTGTCTTCGATCCGGTCGGCGTAGCCGAACAGGTGGCCTTCGGCGTTCGGGTGGAAGGCGCCGTCGACCCCGCGCTGGTAGAGGCCGGACTCCGTGAGCGTGCGGATGTAGCGGTCCTGGGCGCAGTAGCCGTGCTTGGCGAACTTGGCCTTGATGCCGCCGACGAACTGGATCTCGGCGCCGCCGTTGCTGTTGGCCTTCTCGATGGCGTCGGTGACCCGCTTGTTGAGGCCGTCTTGGACGTAGGTGTCGGCCCACTGCATCTCGGCGGCGTTGATGCCGTCGGTGTTGGCGGTGCCGCCGGCGTCCTTGCCGGCCTCGCGCTCCTTGGCGGTCTTGCCGGTGCAGTAGCTGCCGTCGTCGTCCTTGGTGACGTCCATGTACTCGGTGACGAAGACCTTGCCGCGCAGCTTCACGTCGCCGGCCTCCTGCTTCGCCATCTTGTCGAGGCGGGCGTCGAGCAGGGCGTAGTTGTTGGTGATGAGGGGGGCCTTCTCGTCGAAGAGCTCCACGCCGTTCTTCTGGCCGGAGCCGTTGGGCAGGTGGCAGTTGGTCTGGATGAGGCACGCCTTCACGACCGCCGAGAACTCGGCGTCGTTGGCGCCGATGGACACCGTCATGGCGTCGACGGGACGGGTGCCGACCAGCTCCTTGAGCTGGTCCATCTGGGGCTTGAGCTTGGTGCCGGCCGAGGGGTCCTGGCCGTCGTAGTCGCCGAGCAGGCCCGAGGTGATGGACGCACCGGAGCAGGCGAGGTGGACGAAGGTGACTGCCGAGTGCTTGTCGCGCCGCTCCATGCGGAGGGCGGCCTGCGCCGGACCGGCGAGGCTCGTGCGGTGGCACTGCTTGTTCTGCCACTTGGGCGACCAGAACGTGCCGGACTCGAGCGTGTCGGGGTTGCCCTCACCCGAAGCAACCGAATCGCCGACCGAGACGATCAGGTTGTCCTTGGGGGTGATGGTCTCCTCGCGGCTGTCGACGACGACCGGGCCGACCTTGATGTCGAGGTTGGCCTTGTACTCACCGAGCTTGGTGACGGGCACGGTCATCTTGCAGCTGGTGCCGTCGACCGTCTTGTTCTCCGGACCGGTCAGCTTGAGCGTGTAGCCCGTGACGCTGCGCTCGGTGACCGCCGGCGAGGCGCAGCTGTCGAACGTCAGCTGGTACGTCGGGTTCTGGATCCACGCCTTGTCCTTGGCCAGGTCCTTGATGCCGTCGGGGTTGTCGACGATGCCGTCGCTGTCGGCATCGAGCCCGTAGCGGTCACCGATGGACCACTCGTAGCGCAACGTCCCCTTGTCGGGCCCGGCCGCCAGCGCGGCAGTGGCCCCGGCGCCCAGGGCGACGAGGATGACACCCGCCACGAGGGCGAGGAGCTTGACCCGTCGCCGACGCTTCGGGGCGTCGCTCGGGGCGGGGATGGAGATGGCGGTCGTGTCCATGCCAACACGATCCGCCGGGCCACTTGGAGCCCGCTTGGGACCCGCTTGGAACCAAGACGATGCCGCTGACCTGCGCTTCTGCCCCGCGCTTGGAGCCGCTGGCAGGGTCTTGACACGAGTCCGACGGGCAGGTCGGAGCGGTGCGCCGGAGGCGGGGCTCGCTCTGTCGGCTCGTTCAGCCGGTCCGCTCCGGGACGGGGAGCTCCAGCACGATCCCGAGCTCGGCCGCCAGGGAGCGGGCCTCCGTGGCGCACCGCTCGGCCTCGGCCTCATCGCCCTCGCCACCTCGCCGCCGCAGCACGATGGCCCGCTCCCAGAGGGCGTGGGCCTTGGCGGGGAGGAACCCGGCGGCCGCCGACGACGCCACCGCCACGTCGAGGAGCGCCTCGCCGGCATCGAGATCGCCGGCCACGGCGAGGACCAGGCCGTGGTGGCGCACCAGGTGCCCGGTCGACGCCGCCGCCAGGCCGGCGACCACCACCCGGTGGGAGATGGGGGCCAGCTCCAGGAGCAGGTGCTCGGCGAGGACCGCATCGTCGGTGAGCCAGCAGACCTCGGCGGCCATCGCCGCGACCGTGTAGCGGGCGACGGAGCGGGGGTGGACGTTGAGGCCGGGATCGCCGAGGTACCGGTGCGCGATCTCCGTCGCCGCCTCGAGATCGCCCGCAGCCACGAGGGCACGAGCCAGGCCGATGCCCCAGCTGGGGACGAGCGGCTGGGTCTCGACGAGCTCGGCGAGCTGGCCGGTGTAGGAACCGAGCGTCCCCCGCTCGAGGGCGATGAGGAACTGCTGGCCGGCCCACGCGGTGGCGGCGTTGTCCCCGTGCGCCTCGGTGCCGATGGTCAGCCCGTGGTTCGACCGCTCCTCGGCCCGGTCGAGGTCACCGCGCAGCGTCGCCCACATGGCATCGAAGAAGGTGACGAACGTGTCGAGCGCCGGCCGGTGGATCGGCTCCACGAAGCTCCGCAGCTCCTCCATGGCGGCATCGGCCTCGGGGACCCGGTCGGCCTCGAGCAGGTCCATCACCGCCAGGGCCCGGGCGATCACCTCGAGCTCGCTCCAGCCGCGCGCCGCCGAGCGCAGGGGCGCCAGCAGGGAGAGGCGCTCGTCGAGGCCGGAGGCGCCGCCGACCGCCACGTGCCGGGCGAACAGGGTGAGCGCATGGACGTGGGCCAGGTCGGGGACCTGGACCGCCGCTTCGAGCGCGGCGATGGACCGGGCCTCCTGGAGGTCCCGGTCGTGGCCGGGGTTGAGGGCCAGCGACCCCCAGGCCAGCAGGGTGGCCCGCTCGGCGTGGTCGTCTGGGCCGAGCGCGGCCAGGGCCTCGTCCATGAGCGAGATGAGGGCGTCGTCGAGCCCACCGAAGGAGAAACCGATGGCGCCCGAGACCAGCGCCCACTGCTGGGCCGACCGGGCCAGCACCGCCGCGTCGCGGTGGGTGCGGGCCAGGCTGGTGACCGCGCTCAGGGCGCTGCGGGCGTCGTCGAGGTTGCCCAGCAGGCGGTTGGCCTCGGCCAGCAGCAGGAGCGACTCGGCCTGGGCGCGGGCCCACGGGTCGCCACGGTCGGCCACAGGGGCGAGCACGTCGAGCGCCCGGCGGGCCCAGATGAGCGCCTCCTCGTCGGCCACGACCTCCAGGGCGCGGCGCCCGGCGGCCACGGCGGCTCCGGAGGCGCGCTCGGGTGGGCAGAGCCGCCCTGCGGCGAACAGGTGCTGGGCCAGCGTGCTGGCGTGATCCGGCCCAGGAGGACGGGCCTCCATGGCGTCGGCCACGGCGAGGTGGAGGCGGGCCTCGCGGTTCCGGGTCGTGCGGGCGACGAGGGCCTGGCGGACGAGGGCGTGGGGGAACGTGACCCACCCGATGTCCTCGTCCTCGGCCAGGAGGCCGACGGCGATGGCCTCGTCGAGCGCGTCCAGGAGGCTCGCCTGGTCCAGGCCGGCCACTGCGCCGAGCAGGTCGAGGTCGACGCGCTGGCCGATGACGGCCGCCGCGGTGGTGACGGCGGCGGTGCGCTCGTCCACCTCGTGGAAGCGCTGGTCGAACAGGTCCCGGACGCTGGAGGGCAGGTCACGGGCGTCGGTGAGGGAGGAGACGTCGCCCGGATCCGCCAGCGCCTCGATGAACAGCGGGTTGCCCGCGGTGCGTTCGAGCACGGCGTCGAGGTCGCTCGGGGCCACGGCGACGCCGCGCTCCTCCAGCAGCTCGGATGCCGCCTCGCGATCGAGCCCCTCGAGCTCCACGGCCGAGAAGCGGCGGGCGCGGCGCGCCTCGGCCAGGAAGCGGTCGACCTCCTGGGTGGGCCGGCCGGCCGGGCGCCGGATGGTGGCGATGATGAGGACGCGACCGCCGCGCGGGTTGGCCAGCACCTGGTCGAGGAGGGTCAGCGTCGAGGGGTCGGCCCACTGCAGGTCGTCGATGACGAGGAGCATCGGGGTGGCGAGCGTGACCTCGCCCAGCAGATCGGCCAGCGCCTCGTACAACTCGTAGCGCCCGGTGCGGGCGGGCAGGTCGACGCCGTCTGCTGCCAGCTCCGGCAGCAGGAGGCCCAGCGGCGGGCGGGGCTCCACCAGTTCGCGCACCCGCTCCACGGGCAGCGAGCGCAGTGCGGTGCGGAGCGACTCGACGATGGGCTGGTAGGCGATGAGGTGCTCCGGGGTGCAGCGGCCCCACAGCACGTAGGCCCCCCGGGCGTGCAGGGCCCGGCAGGTCTCCTGGGCGAGGCGGGTCTTGCCGACGCCGGCCTCGCCCGACACCACGAGGAGGTGGCGCTCGCCGCTCATGGCGTGGCTCCACGCCTCGTCGAGCACGGCTCGCTCGTCCGAGCGCCCGACGAAGCCGCTGCGGGTCCGCCGCTCCGTCACCGCAGGCGGCAGGGGCAGCGGGCTCTCAGCGGGCTCGGCCGGCTCAGCGGTCTCGGGCGGTTCGGGGGCCCCGGTGGGGCCCGAGCGTTCCGCCGACGCGGTGGGCGCCGCGCCTGGGTCCAGCGCCAGACCCGGGTCCTGCATCAGCACCCGATCGGCCAGCTCGGTCAGCTCGGGACCGAGCGGCAGGCCGATCTCCTCGGCCACGGTCGACCGGGCCCGCTCCACGGCACGCAGGGCCTCGGCCTGGCGGCCGCACCGGTAGAGGGCCAGCACGAGCTGGGCGGCGAAGGGCTCGTGGAGCGGATGGGCGGCGACCGCCGCCTCGAGCTCGCCGACGGCGACGGCGTGGCGGCCGAGATCGAGCAGGACGGCGAAGCGGTCGTGCTGGGCGGTGAGGTGGAGCTGATCGAGCCGCACCACGTCGCCCCGCGCCCACGGCTCGTCGGCGAAGTCGGAGACGGCGTCACCGTTCCAGAGGGCGAGCGCCTCGTCCAGGAGGTCGAGCCGGGCCGTTCCGCTCTCGCGCGCCGCGCGGGCGACGAGCGTGACGAACCGATCGGCGTCGAGGGCGCCGTCGGCCAGATGGAGCCGGTAGGCGGCGCCGATCCGCTCGATCAGGGCCGGGTCCCCGCCCAGCGCCTTGCGCAGGTTGGAGAGGTAGCTCTGGAGCGTGCCGGTGGCGCTCGGCGGCGGTTCGCCCGACCACAGGTCATCGATGAGGCGCTCGACGGGCACCGCGTCGCCGCCGGACAGGGCGAGGCGGGCGAGCACGGCGCGCTGGCGCTGGCCGCCGAGGTTGGCGGGCTGGTCGCCGCACCACGCCCGCACCGGGCCCAGCACCGACACCCGGACCTGCGCCGGCGGTCCGTCGCGTCCTGCTCGTCCGTCGCTGCTCACTGCGCTGCGTCCGGTGCTGTGTCGGAGGTCGGGTACTCGGTGGGCCCGAGGGCGAGGCGGATGCCCATGGTGGCGGCGAGGTCGTGGGCCCGCTCGCGGTCCGGCGCGGCGCGCTGGGCGTCG
>JAOBWH010000038.1 GCA_025463265.1 Ilumatobacteraceae bacterium | reverse complement strand
AGCTGGTCCGCCTGCTCGACCACGGCCTCGGCTGGGCCCGCAACACGGCCTCGCCCACCGGCGGCCCGATGATCGACGACCCGCTGGTGCGCGAGCGCCTCGCGCGCATCGCCATCGGCAACGAGGTGTCGAACCTCCTCGGCTGGCGGGCGGCGTGGATGGCGTCGGAGGGCACGCTCCCCGGCGTCGAGGGCACGATGGCGAAGCTGTTCACCACCGAGCACTACCAGTACGCCGGCAACGAGCTCATCGACTCCCTCGGCGCCGAGGGGCTCCGCCGCCACGGCGACGCCACCACCGGCATCGACGACGGCTGGATCGAGGCCATCTACCGCCACTGCCAGGTCACCACGATCTACGGCGGCACCAGCGAGGTCCTCCGCGGCATCATCGCCGAACGAGGCCTCCAGCTCCCCCGCAACCGCTAGACCCGCTTCGACGGTGGGGCGACCGCGGCCTCGCTCGAGGTCGTGGCACCGACATCCGATGGCTCGACCGGTTGCGCCGTGGGCAACGATGCACGCATGACCGACCCCGAAGACCCCGCTGGGCGCACGCGCCGGTTTCGCCTTCCACTGCTGACCGTCGGGGCGGTGCTCGTCGGCGTCTTCCTGGTCATGCAGCTGGTGCCGTACGGGTGGACCCACTCGAACCCGCCGGTCACCTCGGCAGCGCCGTGGCCGAACGCCGAGGCCGAGACCATCGCCCGGCAGTCCTGCTACGCCTGCCACAGCAACGAGACCGACTGGCCCGCGTACAGCTACGTCGCCCCGATGTCGTGGCTCGTCCGCAGCGACGTGGACGCCGGCCGGGCGGAGATGAACTTCTCCGAGTGGGACCCGCAGGACAACAAGGCCCACGACGCGATCGAGGAGATCGACGAGGGCAACATGCCGCTGCCCAAGTACACGGCGATCCACCGAGGGGCGGAGCTCACCGACGAGGAGCAGGCCACGCTCTCCGCCGCGCTCGACCAGATGGCGAGCAACCGCAGCGGCAAGGGCGGCGGCGGTTCCGACGGTGACGACGACGGCGGCTCGGGCAAGGGCGACGGCGACGGCGACTGAGCCAGCAGGGTCGTGCTCAGCCGAGGCGGGCGATGAGCTCGTCGAGGCGCTCGTAGCCCTGGACGATGCCTTCCTCCATGCCGCTGGCGAGCATGCCATCGCGGCCCTCGAACGAGTCGCAGAGGGACTCGGCCGTGAGGCGGGTCCGGCCGTCGCCCAGGTCCTCGATGGTCATCGTCTCGAGCGCCACCGCCTCCGGCATGCCCTCGAACGTGAACGTCTGGACGATCCGAGAGGCCGGCGTGACCTCGTGGAAGCAGCCGTGGAAGACGTACTCCTCGTCACCCCGGCGTTGGACGTAGCGGTACTCGCCGCCGGTGCGGCAGTCGAACGTGAGGACCTCCATCTCGAGGCCGCGCGGCCCGAGCCACTGGACGACGAGCTCGGGGTCGGTGTGGGCACGGAAGACCTGCGCCGGCGTGGCGTCGAACTCCCGGATGATCCGGACCAGCGGGACCGTGGGGTCCGCGGTGATCTCGGTCTGGTGCTTGGTGGTGGTCATGACGGTGCTCCTGTGGTGGGTGGTGCGGGCGGGAGGGGGTCGACGTCGGCGGGCAGGTCCCGGAGGACGTCGTCGAGCCGTCGGTAGCGGGCCTCGGCCTCTCGGCGGTAGCGCTCGATCCACTTGGTCATGAGATCGAAGACCTCCGCTTCGAGGTGGACCGGGCGCCGCTGGGCGTCGCGACCCTTGGTCACGAGGCCGGCGTCCTGGAGCACCCGGAGGTGCTTGGACACGGCCTGGACCGACACGTCGTAGGGCTCGGCGAGCTGGGACAGGGTGGCGTCACCGCTGGCGAGACGGGCCACCAGGTCCCGACGGGTGGGGTCGGCCAGCGCCGAGAACACCCGGGAGAGCGGATCAGCGGCCACCAGCCTGCCTCCTTCGTCGTTCGAGTTCAACCGAACGGTTGAACACGGGTCACGGTAGGGCGAGCTCGGCGCTTTGTCAACCATCTGGTTGAGGAAGGGCGCCGGCGTGGGGCGGTCAGTCGGGGTAGTACCCGAGCTCGGGCGGGCCGGTGGTCGTGGTGGTGGCCGGGCCCGACGGCGCGGTGGTCGACGGCGGCGGTGCGGCGGTCGTGGTGGTGGTGGAGGCGTCGGGGGCGGGGGGCGCTACGGCGCGGCGGACCACGATGCGGGTGTCGAAGGCGATCCACGACCAGTACTTCCCCCGCATCCAGGACAGGGTCTTGTCGGGGCCGCCGGCGGCGATCGAGGGACGCATGTTGTCCTCGGTGCTGTTCTCGGTGACCGGCGTGAAGGCCCACTGGCCCTCGCCGGTGCGCCGGGCCTCGAACAGCTCGAAGTGGACCAGCCCGTCGGCGGTGGAGACGAGGGGCTCGGCGGTCACCGGGTGGACGTTGGTGGACACCACGACGCGGGTGGGGTCCGAGGGGTCCTGGGCGGCCAGGCCCGGGTAGTCGGGCTGGGTGTTGCAGAGCTCACCACCGGCCCAGCACAGCGGCTCGATGGTCCACCCCGAGGCGCGCTGGCGGATCCACAGGTACCGGTGCCGGTAGTTGCCGACGCGCTGGGCCCCGGCCGGCCACGGGTCGCGCACGACGAGCACCCCGGTGGGCCGGTTGTCCACCACGCACAGGTCGCTCAGCCACAGGTCCGTGTCGCCGGCCTCGTCGGAGCCGACGACGCCGGCCGCCAGGCGCGTCAGCTTCTTGGGCGGCGGCGCCCCGCTGCCGACCGATCCGACCTTGGTCTTGTCCGCCCGGCGGATCGAGAGGTCGCTCTCGACGGTGCCGACGTAGGCACTGGTCCCGCGGAACTCGGTGGGGTTGCCGTCGGTGACGGCGAGGTGGAGCCGGCTGCCGTCGCTGGCTGCGTGCAGGTAGGGGCGGTCCCCCGTGGAGCCAGGGGCGACGACGAGACCCTTGGCCGTCCAGGTCCTGCCGTCATCGGTGGAGACGAGCAGGTTCCAGGAGAACCGCTCACCTCGGTACAGCAGCCACCGCTGGCCCCGCACGACGTGGGCCGAGGTGTACGCCATGCCCCGTCCCGGCGCCGTGGTCGCGTTCGGCCGGCGGACGCGCTGGGCCGAGAACGAGCCGCTGGTGCGGGCGTCACCGACGTCGAGGTAGTCCACCTTCTGGTGCAGGGCCCACGAGATCTGGGCCCGGGCGCCGAGGGCGAGGATGCCCGGCGACGTGTGGTCGTCCTGATGGGCCCTGGCCAGGTTCATGCGGCGGATGACCGACCGGTTCCGGCTGTTGAACGCGGTGGCCTGGATGGTGCCGTCGGCGTCGGTGAACGTGTGGCCGATGGTGGACCCGAGCCAGAGGACGCCGTTGTCCCCCATCGACGATCGGGGCGTCTGGAACCAGCACCACCCGCCCTGGCCGATCTCGGTGTCGGTGCCCCCGACGAAGCCGAGGCCCCGCACGGAGGGGTCGGGAGCCAGGGGCATCGGCGTGGGGACGGGCTGGCACGCGGTGAGGCTCAGGGGGACGACGGAGGCGGCACCGGCAACGCCGGCCCAGCGCAGAAGGTCCCGTCGAGAGAGCCGACCTTCGCCGGAGAGGTGGTCGGTCATGGCGTGGTCCATCTTCGCAGAACGACCCGAACCGTCCGAGGTCACCCCTTGTGACGTGCATGTGAAGCCAGCGTGAACCGGCCTGGAACGGGCCGTGCGGCCCGGGGCCGCCGCCTAGGTTCCGCTGCGTGGACGAGCTCGCCAAGCGTGCGATCGAGGTGCTGTACGGGAACGACCGGGGCACGTGGACCCGGCCGTCTCCCCGCCTCTATCCGCACCAGTGGAGCTGGGACGCAGGCTTCGTCGCCATGGGCTGGGCCCAGCTCGACCCGATGCGGGCGATCGCCGAGCTGTGGTCGCTGCTGCGGGGCCAGTGGTCGACGGGCATGATCCCGCAGATCGTGTTCGACCTGAACGTGGCTCGAGGGGTCTACGAGCCCGGTCCGAACTCGTGGGGCACGGTCCGCCACGCGCCGCCGGGCGCCGCCACCAGCGGCATCTGCCAGCCGCCGATCCACGCCATCGCCCTCGCCCGGGTCCGCGAGGTGGCCAGCACCCGCGGCTCGGCGACGCTCCGCGAGGTCGACGGTGCGATCGTGGACCTGTACCCCCGCCTGGAGCGGTGGCACCGCTGGCTCCGCACGGCTCGCGATCCCGACGGCACCGGCCTGATCACGATCCTGCACCCCTGGGAGAGCGGCCTGGACAACTCGCCTCGCTGGGACCGGCCGCTGTCGGCCGTGGAGCCCGACGAGGTCGACGACCTCCCCCGGCCGGACCTCACCTACGTCACCGACCCCGGCGAGCGGCCCACCAACGGGGAGTACCAGCGCTACCGGTACCTGGTCGACCGGCTCGTCGCCGTCGACCACGACCAGGAGAAGGCGATGGCGAACCATCCGTTCCGGGTCGCCGACGTGTTCTTCAGCGCCATCCTGGCCGCCGCCGACGACGCCCTCGAGGAGCTGGCCGCCATCGCCGGCCGCCCCGAGGCCGCCGCTGCCCACCGCGAGGACGCCGACCGCACCCGAGCCGCGCTCGATGCCGCCTGGGACGACGAGCTCCAGGCCTGCCTGGACCAGGACCGCATCACCGGTCGGGCCATCCGCTCGGACACCATCGGCGGGTTCGCGCCCCTGGTGTCGGGCTGCGCCCTGGACCGTTCGGCGGTGCTCGTCGACCGGCTCCTCGGCCCGACCTACGCCGGCGCCGACGGCCTGGCCTGGCCGCTCCCCCTCACCACCGCCGTCACCGATCCCCGGTTCGACAAGAAGGGGTACTGGCGCGGTCCGCAGTGGCCGCCCATCACCTGGCTGCTGTGGCGGGGCCTGCGCCGGGCCGGCCACCACCGGACCGCCGACCACCTGCGATCGACCGCCATCGAGCAGCTCCGCGACACCGGCTGCACCGAGTACGTCGAGCCGTTCAGCGGTGACGCGCTCGGCTCCCCCTCCCAGTCCTGGACCGCCGCCGTGGCCCTCGACTGGCTCTCCGTCGACCCCTGACCGGGCCGTAGCATCAGCCGGGTGAAGGTCGACACGTTGCTCATGGCTCCTCCGGCGGACATCGCCCGCCGGGCGGAGGAGCTGGCGGCGACGGGCGTGGACGGGCTGTTCACCTTCGAAGGGCCCCACGACGTCTTCCTGCCGCTGGCCCTGGCGGCCTCGACCGGGTGCGACCTCTACACGAACGTCGCCATCGCCTTCCCCCGCTCGCCGATGCACCTGGCGCACCTGGCCTGGGATCTGGCGGCGGCGTCGGACGGGCGGTTCTCCCTCGGGCTCGGCACCCAGATCCAGGCCCACATCGAGCGTCGCTACGGCAGCTCCTGGTCCAGCCCGGTGGGCCGCATGGCGGAGTGGGTGGCAGCGATCCGGGCCATCGGGGCCCGCTGGCAGGACGGCACCCCCCTGGCGTTCGAGGGCGAGCACACGCAGCACACGCTGATGACGCCGGCGTTCGACCCCGGGCCGCTCCCCGGCGGGCCGCCGCCGATCTGGCTCGGCGCGCTCGGGCCGAAGATGGTGGCGCTGGCCACGGCGGAGGCGGACGGGCTGCTGATCCACCCGTTCACCTCGGACCGGCACCTGGCCGACGCGACCCTGCCCCGGATCACGGCCGGGCTGGCCGACGCCGGCCGGTCGGCGGCCGATCTGACGCTGGTGGGCCAGTCGATCGTGGCCTGCACGTCGGATCCCGCGAAGCAGGCCGACCTCGACCTGGCGGCTCGGTGGATGATCGGCTTCTACGGCTCCACGCCGGCCTACGCCGCCGTGCTCGAGACGGAGGGCCGCAGCGACCTGCACCCCGAGCTGCGCCGCCTGTCGCGCGAAGGCAGCTGGGAGGAGATGGCAGCGCTCGTCGACGACGACCTGCTCGACGCCGTGGTCCTGCGCGGCGACCCGGCCGAGGTCGCCGCCCGCATCGCCCAGCGCTACGCCGGCACCGCCGACCGGGTGGCGATGAGCACGCCCGGGGGCATCGACGATGCCGATCTCGCCGCGCTCGTCACCGAGGTCCACAGGTGATCATCCGCGACCTGGTCGAGGCCGACATCCCGTCGATCACGGCGATCTACAACGACCTCATCGCCACCACCGACGTGATCTGGCTCGAGGAGCCGGTCACGGTCGAGGACCGCACCGCGTGGCTCCGGAGCCTGCGTCCCGACGACGCCGCCCTCGCCGCCGTCGACGACGACGGCACGGTGGCCGGGTACGCCGCCATATTCGAGTTCCGGGCCAAGGCCGGCTACTGGCCGACGGTGGAGCTCACGATCATGGTGGGGCGCGAGCACCGTGGCGCCGGGACCGGCCAGGCCCTGATGGACGAGCTCATCGCGCGGGCGGCGGCCTCCGGGCGCGAGGTGATGGTGGCGGGGATCGACGGCGGCAACACCGGATCGATCCGGTTCCACGAGCGCAACGGGTTCGAGACCGTGGCCCGGATGCCGGGGGTGGGCCGCAAGCACGGCCGGGCCCTTGATCTGGTACTCATGCAGCGCTCCCTGACCCCGGCGGACCCCGAGGACGACGGCTCCCATGCCCCCCGACCCTGACGTGCTGGTGATGGACCTCGGCGGGGTCACGTGCCGGTGGCTCCCCGACCGGCGCCTCACGGCCCTCTCGGACCTGTCCGGCCTGCCCCCGGGCACCATCGACCAGGTGGTGTTCGAGTCCGGCTTCGACGATGCCGGTGAGCGGGGCCGCTTCCCCCTCGACGAGTTCGTGGCCGAGCTGCTCCGGCTGCTCGGCCTGTCCACCACCACCGACCTGGCCGACGCGGCCCGGGCCGCGTGGGCCACGGCGTTCGAGCCCGACGCCCGGGTGCTGAAGCTGATCCGGACGGCCCGCTGCAAGCGCGCGCTGTTCACCAACAACGGGCCGCTGCTCGAGGCCGGCCTCGTGGAGGACCTCACCGAGGTGGGTGCCACGTTCGACGAGCTCGTCTTCAGCTGGCGGCTCGGTTGCACCAAGCCCGAGCCCGAGGCGTTCGAGCGGACGACCGAGCGCCTCGCCGTGGCCCCCGACCGCATCTTCTTCGTCGACGACAGCCTCGCCAACGTCGAAGCCGCCGAGGCCCAGGGCTGGCAGGCGCACCGCTACACCAACTCCCTCAACCTCCAGGCCGCCCTCGCCGGCGTCGGCCTCCTCTGAGGGCCGGGCCGTGTCGGTCAGCGACGACCCCCCGGGCGACGGTCCCGGCGACCCCTTCGACGGGCTCGAGCTCGACGACGACTGGGCGCAGGGCGCCTCCTACCGGGAGCCGTCCGCCCGGACCCGCTCCCGCCGGGCGGACCTGAGCCGGCGCGACGCCGAGGAGTCCGAGGCGAAGGCGCGGGCCCGCAAGGCCGCCCGTCGGAGGCGGTTCCGCCGCCGGGGGGCGGTGGTGATGGGCCTCGTGGCGTTCATCGCCGCCGTCGCCATCGCCGACCGCAACCCGACGAGCGGTGGCGACGGGTCGAGCTGGTCGAGCTTCGGTGACGACGGCAGCATCGTCGCCGTCAGCACCCGGCCACCGGCGAAGACCGCCGAGTCCTCCAAGCCGTTGGGGGAGCCGGCCCATCCCGATGCCGACGGCGGGCGCTACGGGTTCCTGGAGACCCAGGCCGACGGCGAGACCCCGGTGACCTACGACCCCTGCCGTCCGATCACGATCGTCGTCAACCAGCGCGACATGCCCGACGGCCTCGAGGACGTCTTCGCCGACGCCGTCGCCACCGCCGCGGAGATCTCGGGGCTGGATCTCACGATCGAGGGCGAGACCGACGAACGACCGAAGCTCGGACGCTCGGCCTACCAGCCCGATCGGTACGGACAGCGCTGGGCACCGGTCTTGATGGCCTGGAGCGACGAGGACGAGATCCCGGAGCTCGCCGACACCGTCGCCGGCATCGGCGACAGCGTCTCGGTCGAACCCGAGACCGGGCCGAGGACCTACGTGAGCGGCATCGTGATCATCGACGCAGGGGACGCGCGCGAGATCGAGCGGATGCCCGATGGCGACCGGATCGCCCGGGACATCGTCCTGCACGAGCTCGGCCACCTCATCGGACTGGCCCACGTCGATGACCCGAGCGAGCTGATGTACCCCGAGGGCCAAGACGACCTGCACAACTACCAGCAGGGCGACCAGACCGGTCTGACCCAGCTGGGCCAGGGGCCCTGCATCGCCCAGCTCTGACGCCGCCGGTACCCTGCCGTCAGGCGAACTTGGGGACGGGGCACATGCGCAGGATCACCACCATCGGCACCATCGGGCTGGCGGCGGCGCTGACCGTCGCGGCGCTGGCCTTCGCCCACCCCGCAACGGCTGCTGATCCACCACCCCCGCCCACCATCGTGGCCGCCCACTCCGACGACCCGACGGCGGGTGCCGTCGGCGGCATCACCACGGCGTCGAAGTCGTCCCAGGTCTCCGCCCAGTTCGTGATGTCGAGCGCCGCGGCCTGCTCGCAGGCCATGTCCGGCGACGGCGTCACGGCCATCCCGACGACGGCCTCGAAGATGCCACCGCAGAGCGACGGCTGGTTCCTCCAGGGCACCAAGACGGGCATGCAGGCCGGCTGGTGGGTGTACGGGACCGTCACCGTCGACGGGGTCACGTCGACGGTGAGCGAGTGCCGGCGCATCGTCCCCGGCAATCCCACCGACATCGCACTCGAGTCGGTCACCGGCACCACGGCAACCGTGTCGTTCGTCCCGAGCCTCGGCACCACCAGCACCAAGGTCCAGGTGCTCGACGAGGACGGGTACGTGCTCGCCACCCACGCTCGGGGGGCGACCTCGCCGGTCACCGTCGACGGCCTCACGCCGGGCACCGTGTACTGGATCAACATCATCCCGGTGAACGAGCTCGCCGGCGACGGGGACATCTCCGTGGCCACGCCGTACCTCATCCCGCCGTTCCGGAACTGGCAGGCG
Organism: Ilumatobacteraceae bacterium; assembly: GCA_025463265.1. Taxonomy (GTDB): domain Bacteria; phylum Actinomycetota; class Acidimicrobiia; order Acidimicrobiales; family Iamiaceae; genus Aquihabitans. The sequence goes on along the minus strand of JAOBWH010000038.1, from coordinate 9,226 downwards.
CTGACCCAGCAGCAGTTCGCCGACTTCGCCGGCCGGGCCCCCACCCCTGAGGAGCTGTCGGAGTGGGGCACCGCCATCATTGGGGCGGCCACCGGTGACGACACCCCGATCTACGAGCACATCGCCGGCCTGGTGGACGACCCGAACTGGGGTCCCGTCCAGGCGCCGGTGACCCGGCTCTACCAGGCGTACTTCTCGCGCCTCCCCGACAAGGACGGCCTGGCCTACTGGGCCGATCGTCGTCGCGGCGGCGCCCGCGCCGCGCTCATCTCGCAGCGGTTCGCCACCTCCACCGAGTTCCGCCGCCGCTACGGGGCCCTCTCCGACCAGGAGTTCGTGAAGCGGGTGTACCAGAACGTCCTCGGCCGATCGGGCGACCCGGAGGGCATCGCCTACTGGACCAAGAAGCTGACGACGCACGCCCAGGACCGCGGGCGGGTCATGCTCGGCTTCACCGAGTCCTCCGAGTTCATCCGGAAGATGGCACCGCGCGTGGACCTGGTGAACATCATCACCGGGATGGTCCGCCGGACCCCGAGCAACGCCGAGGCCGCCTACTGGATCCCGCCTGGGGCCACGGAGCTGGACGCCACGGCCCTCATCGAGCACCTCTTCGCCAGCACCCAGTACAACGACCGGGTCAGCTGACCGCTCCGATGGGGACCCGCCGCTGGAGCGCCGCCGCAGGCGTGCTGGTGGTCCTCGCCGCCGGATCGGTCGCGCTGGCGGCGACGCGAGACGATGCGCCCTCTGAGGATCGGCTGTGGGGCAACACCACCCGGGCGGCCCCGACCGGCAGCTGGAAGCGGGTGGCCGATGCACCGCTGTCTCCCCGCTCCGACGCCGAGGTGGTCTGGACCGGTGACGAGGTGCTCGTCATCGGCGGCGACGAGAACCCGCCGTGCCCGCCCAGCGCCGACTGCACAGCCGGCGCGCCGCCCCTGCGCGACGGTGCGGCCTACGACCCCGCCACCGACACGTGGCGTCCCATCGCCGACCCGCCCCAGCCGCTGACCTGGGGCAACGAGGTGGCGGTGGTCGACGGCGTGGTCTACCTGCGCATCCTCGACGAAGCGGACCGCATCTTCCGCTACCACGTCGCCGAGGACCGCTGGGACGAGATGGAGGCGCCCCCGATGATGGCGGCCCGCACCCTGGTGGCCGACGGCGACCGCCTCCTCGCTCCGCTCCAGCTGACGAGGGGCGTGGGGACCGAGCACGCCGACCTCGCCTACGACCCCGCCGCCGACGAGTGGACCGCCCTGCCCCTGGACCCCTACCGAGACGACGAGGCCCGGCAGATCCTCCCGTTCGACGACCGCCTCTACCTGGTGTCGGGATCGAACGCTCCTGGGAGCGACGGCATCGACCCGATCGTCCACGCCGCCGTCCTCGATGACGGCACGTGGCGGAGGCTCCCGGCCCCGAACACCGATGGCTACTTCCCGGGCCTGGCCACCCGGGACCTGCTCGTCTCGCCCCTCGATGACGAGACGGCAGGCGACGGTGACGACGTCCCCGGGTGGTGGGCCTTCGACCCGACGGTGGACGAGTGGGTCGACGTGCCCGAGGTCCCGTCTGCGCCCGGCCCGCAGGTGGCCGACTGGGAAGCTGGCGACCACCACCTCTTCAGCGGCGACGTGGTCCTCGACACCCGCACCCGCCGGTGGGCGCCCCTCGGCGCCCCCGACGAGCTGGACCGCCAGGGCACCCAGTCGACGGCCATGGGCGACCGGGTGCTGGTGTTCGGGGGTGCCACCGTCGACGGCGATGACTTCGCCGCCTACGCCGATGCCGAGCTCCAGCACGACGCCTGGATCTGGACGCCGGACGCCTGACCCCAGACGCCTGACCCCGGATGCCTGAACCCGGACGCGACGAAGGGGCGCCCGGAAGCGCCCCTTCGTTCGGTCTGCAGACGGCGAGGTCGGGCCTCGCCAGCCGATCAGATCAGATCAGATCAGACGAGGCGCTCGACGATCATGGCCATGCCCTGGCCGCCACCGACGCACATCGACTCCAGGCCGAAGGTCTTGTCGTCCTTGCGGAGGCCGTTGAGCAGGGTGCCCATGATGCGGGCGCCCGTCATGCCGAAGGGGTGGCCGACGGCGATGGCCCCGCCGTTGACGTTGAGCTTGTCCCAGCTGATGCCGAGCTCCTTGGCCGAGGGGACGACCTGGGCGGCGAACGCCTCGTTGATCTCGACCAGGTCGATCTCGTCGATGGTCATGCCGGCCCGCGAGAGCGCCTTGCGGATCGCATCGACCGGGCCGAGGCCCATGATCTCCGGGTCGAGGCCGGTGGCGGCCGACGACACGATGCGGGCGAGCGGCGTGAGGCCGAGGGCCTTGGCCTTGGTGTCGCTCATCACGACGACGGCGGCGGCGCCGTCGTTGAGGGGGCAGGCGTTGCCCGCGGTGACGGTGCCGTCGGGGCGGAACACCGGCTTGAGGCCCGAGAGGCCCTCGGCCGTGGTGCCGGCGCGGATGCCGTCGTCACGGGTCACGACGACCTCGTTGCCCTCGTCGTCCTTGGTGGTGACGGGCGTGATCTCGTTCTCCCAGAAGCCGTTCTCGAGCGAGGCGGTGGCCCGCTGCTGGCTGAGGGCGGCGAACTCGTCCTGCTCCTGGCGGGTGGTGCCGGTGTACTGGGCGACGTTCTCGGCGGTCTGGCCCATGGTGATGTACACGTCGGGGAGCGAGCCCTCGATGGGTGACCACACGGCCGAGCCCTCGTTGGAGCGCTCCGCGGTGCGGGCCTCGGCGTCGGCGTAGAGCGGGTTCTTCGGGCCGCCGTCGGCCATGCCGTGGATGAAGCGGCTGACGGTCTCGACGCCCGCGGCCACGAAGACGTCGCCGTCGCCGGCCTTGATGGCGTGCTCCGCCATGCGGATCGACATGAGCGACGACGAGCAGTAGCGGTTGATGGTCACGCCGGGCACGTTGGCCATGCCGGCCTGGATGGCGACGATGCGGGCCAGGTTGTACCCGGACTCGCCAGCAGGCTGGCCGCAGCCGAGGAGCAGGTCCTCGACCTCGTTGCGATCGAGCTGGGGCACCTTGTTCAACACGTCGTCCACGATGAACGCGGTGAGATCGTCGGGGCGCTCGTTCTTGAGCGAGCCCTTCATGGCACGGCCGATGGGCGTGCGGGACGTGGCAACGATGACGGCTTCGGGCATGTGAGCTCCTTGTGACTTCCCCTGGGAGACCAACAGGTCTACTCAAGGGGTCGCAGCGCACCCGAATCGACGGGCGTGACCACCGACACCTTGCGGAGGCGGGGCGTAGGCTGACGCCATGGCGGCTCCTCCACGGCGATCCCCCCACCCGCTGCGCAGCCGGTTCGTGGGGGCTGCGGCCCTGGCCGCCGTGGTGCTCGGGGCGGTCGCCGCCCCAGCGCCTGCGGGCGCGGACGGTCCGCTGCAGGCGCCCGTCATGGGCGGCGGCTACGCGGGTTCGGGCCAGCAGGTCTGGATGACCGTCGACGGGCCCGCCGGGGCGGTCGTGGAGCTCCGCGTCGCGGCGTCGGCACCAGACGGGGACACCTGCACCAAGGCGATGAGCGGGCCCGGGGTCACCGCCCTCCCCGCCAAGCAGGTCACGCTCGACGCCGACGGCCACGCCCAGCCGTCGGTCAGCGGCGCCACGCTCACCGCCGGCCAGTTCGCCTACGCCACCGTCACCAGCGGCACCACGACCACCGCGGTCAGCAACTGCGTCCTGCTCGGTGCCGGTCCCCCGCAGGACGTGCACACCACCGGCGTCACGACGAGCTCGGCCACCGCCTCCTGGACCCCCACCGCCGGGGCCCCCGGACAGTACGCCCGGCTGATGCGCCGCGGCGGCGAGGTCCTGCAGACCGCGGAGCTCTCGGGCACGGCCGACCACCTCACCTTCAGCGGACTGGCCGCCAGCTACACGTACATGGTCTCGGTCGTCTCGATCCCGTTCCCCGGTGACGAGCCGCCGCCGTACGGGTCCCAGCTGACCCAGTACGTGCTCCCCCCGTTCCGAGATGCCGGCACGATGACCGCCCAGCAGTACCGGGATCTGCTGGGGCGGGAGCCCACCGCCACGGAGCGGTACGACTGGATCAGCGACATCACCCTCGAGGGGATCAAGGCCAAGACGAAGGTCGACGGGCTCGTCGGATCGGCCGCCTGGTCGGGCGTCCAGTCCCCGGTCATCCGGGTGTACCGAGCCACCCTCGGCCGCTGGCCCGACACCGGGGGCCTCGACTACTGGGCCACCCGCCACCGCGGCGGGACCAGCGTGCGGATGATCGCCACGGTCATGTCCCAGTCGTCGGAGTTCAAGGCCAAGTACGGCGGGCTGGCCAACCGGGCGTTCGTCGAACGGGTCTACCTCAACGTGCTGGGCCGCCAGCCCGATCGGGCAGGGCTCGACTACTGGACGCGTCGCCTCGACGTCGGCGCGCTGAGCCGGGGCGAGCTCATCGTCCAGTTCTCAGCGAGCAACGAGTTCGTCAGCCGGACCTCGGGCATCGTCGGCACCATCAACGCCTTCACCGGGCTCCTCCGCCGCACGCCCACGGCGGCCGAGCTGGACACCTGGGGCGGATCCACCTCGCCGCCCCGCACCGAGCTCATCGCCCACCTCTTCGGCACCGACGAGTACGCCGAACGCATCACCCCGTGAGGCGCACCCTCGCGGTCACGGGCGCCCTGCTCGTGCTCGTCGGTGTCGCCGGCCTCGCCCCCGCCGCCGCAGGCGCCGCGCCGCCGTTCCCGGACCCGCCGGTGGTGACGTCGGCCGGCAGCGGGCTCCTGGGCGGGGCCTCGGGCGCCGTCCCGGCCGTCAACGGCTCCCGAGGGGTGCAGCTGTACACGTCGTCCGGCTCGACCTGCTCGAAGCAGACCGGCGGGCCGGGCGTGCGGAAGCTCTCCCCCACCGACGCCACGCCCACCGCCGGCGGCGACAACCGGTTCTTCCTCAAGCCGCCCAACGGCCTGGTGGCCGGCGACTGGGTGTACGGCCAGGCGTTCGAAGGCGACCACTGGAGCGACGTCGGACCGTGCACGCAGGTCCACGAGGCCACCGCCGGCGACGGGTTCGTGTCCGCCACCACGCCCACCACGGCCACCCTCACGTGGGCGCCGGTGGCCGGGGCGACGGGGTACACGGTCCGCGTCATGCGCCGCAGCGGCTTCGTGCTCCGCACGATCGAGGCCGACGCATCCGCCACCTCGCTCACCGTCACCGACCTGGGCACCGCCGCGCTGTACCGGTTCCACATCGAGGCCCTCACGGCCAACGGTCCCGGCCGTGCCGCCTGGACGCCCTCGATGACCCCGCTGCCGTTCACCACCATCGACGCGCTGGCGACGCAGCAGTTCCGAGACGTGACCGGGCGGGACGCCAGCACGTCCGAGCGCGCCGCCTGGTTCGCCGACCTCTACGACGGCAAGCCGACGGTCCCGGGCAAGATCGCGGAGCTCATCGACTCGCCGGGGTGGAGCGGCGTCCAGAGCCCGGTCATCCGGCTGTTCCGGGCGTCGTTCGGCCGTTGGCCCGACGCCGCCGGCCTCGCCTACTGGGCCGACCGCCGCCGCCACGGCACCACGCTCCGGATGACCGCCACGGTCATGACCAGCTCGACCGAGTTCCGCAACCGGTACGGCTCGCTCGCCAACGGACCGTTCGTGAAGCGGATCTACCTGAACGTCCTCGGACGATCGGCTGACTCGTCCGGCCTCGCCTACTGGACCAACCGCCTCGACCACGGCCTGCGCCGGGGCGACCTGGTCGTGCTGTTCTCCGAGGGATCCGAGCACGTGCGCAAGACGGCGGCGCCCGTCGGCACCGTGAACATCACCACCGCCATGTTGCGCCGGGTGCCCACCTCGTCGGAGCTCAGCACCTGGGGCGGCCTCACCCCGCCGCCCACCACCGACCTCATCGCCACCATCCTCGGATCGCCCGCCTACGGGGCCCGCATCACGCCCTGAGACCGGCCTCTTTAGGCTGAGAGTCGAACGTCGCGCAGCTGCCCGAGCCCATCGAGCAGCAGAGCCGTCAGGCCAGCCACTCGAGCCAGGTGCCGTGGGGGTGCTGGTCGGCGAGGCGGACCGCCGTGCGCTCGCCGTCGCGCCACTCGAGGCGGACGAGCGCGGTGGCTCGCCCGTCGGGTTGGCCGTCGGGCCGGGGCGGCACGTCCACGCCGGGAATCCGCTCGGGCTGCTCGGACAGGACCATGGCCACATCGCGGTCGGCGCCGATCTCGTCCATCACCCGCATCAGCGCTCGCTGCCGCTCGGCCGGGAGATAGGTCAAGACCCAGGTCGACACCACGGTGGGCAGGGCATCGGGCGGGACCTGGTCCACCAGGCGGCGCACGTCGTCGACCGCATCACCTTGCTCGACCCGAGGCGGGTCGAGGTGCGAGAGGGCGATGGCGGCGCGCAGGCGGGCGAGGCGCTCGGGCTGCTCGGGCCAGTGGCAGGCCTCCAGCCAGCGGGCGTCCGACGGGTCGCGCAGGTTCACGGGGTGCAGGTCGATGCCCACGGCGCTGGCGACGGGAAGGGCGCCGACGGGCAGCGGCGGGACCCGCTCGCCCCGGAGCTCGCAGTCGAGCATGAGCCGGGAGCTCGAGCCGACCGAGGTGAGCGTGTTCCCCGCGGTGTAGGTCTCCCCGGCGGCCGAGCGGCTCCGCTGGCTCACGGTGTAGCGGTAGCCGTAGGCGCCGGGGTGGAGGTTGAGCCCGCCCGAGGCGCCGATCTCGACGATGCCGAGCGGCCGCAGCGCCCCCGGCGGGGCGCTCGACGCTGCGGCGGTGGCCTGGAACAGCCCCGGGAACAGCGTGGCGCTGCGGCCCACCTCGTTGGTCTGGGTGGTGCGGGTCCGGAGGTGCTCGGCGACGGTGGGGTCCTCGCGCACCATGCGCCGGAAGTGCGGCCACGGGTCATCGTCGCCGCGACCCACCGGGCGGCTCCGCGCCTGCGGCGACGGGTTCCGGCCGGGGATCGAGGGGTACCACCCGGCGAGCGGCTCCAGCGCACCGGACAGCAGCACGTCGTGCACCGCCGCGAGCAGGAGGTTGGGGGTGCGCTGGTCCGGTTCGGCGTCGAGCAGCCGGGCGCACACGTCGAGGTCGTCGGCGGCGCCCAGGCAGAGGCGGTGGTACAGCGGCAGGCGAGGGACGACCTGCTCGGCGAACACCCGGAAGCGGTGGGCGATGCCGGCCGCGTCGGAGACGTCCGAGGTGGGGTCGAGGGCGGCAGGACCGGACGCGGCCCGCTCCCGAGAGGCGCGCTGCGGTCCGGGATCAGGCGTGGTCACGACGCCCAGCATTCCAGGCGGAGACGTCCCCGCACGGCACTAGCTGGCCCCGTACACCGGGGTGGGCGCGGGCGCAGCGGCCAGCAGCTCGGTGACGGCCTCGCCGACCGCGATGGGCTCCCAGCGGGCGCCGTTGTCGATGACCGTGCCGTGGCGCCAGCCGTCGGCGACCGACACCTTGCCGGCCTCGACCTCGAACACCCGGCCGGTGACCCCCGCCGAGTCCGGCGATCCGAGCCAGGCGACGAGCGGGGCCACGTTGTCGGCCGCCATGGCGTCGAACGCGTTCGGGTCCTCGGGCTTGGCCATGTCCCCGGCGAAGACCTGCTCGGTCATGCGGGTCCGTGCAGCCGGGGCGATGGCGTTGGCGGTGATGCCGTAGCGCCCGAGCTCTGCGGCCTGCACGAGGGTGAGCGAGATGATCCCGCCCTTGGCTGCGGAATACGCGGCCTGACCGACCGAGCCCATGAGGCCGGCGCCCGAGGTGGTGTTGATGATGCGGGCGTCGACCGCCTCGCCGGCCTTGGCCCGGTCGCGCCAGTAGGCGGCGGCGTGGCGGGCGGTGGTGAAGTGGCCCTTGAGGTGGACCTGCATGGTGAGGTCCCACTCCTCCTCGGAGGCGTTGGCGAACATGCGGTCGCGCACCACGCCGGCGTTGTTGACCACGACGTGGAGGTCGCCGTAGGTGCGGATGGCGGTGTCGATCAGGTTGCGGGCGCCGTCCCAGCTCGACACGTCGTCGCCGTTGACCACCGCCTCGCCGCCGAGGTCGCGGATCTCCTCCACCACCTGCTGGGCGGGCGACGCCGAGCCGCCCGTGCCGTCGAGCTCGGCGCCGATGTCGTTGACCACGACCTTGGCGCCCTGGCGGGCGAACTCGAGGGCGTGCCCCCGGCCGATGCCGCGCCCGGCACCCGTGATGACGACCACCCGGTCCTCGCAGATCCCACTCATTCGCACACCCATCCGACGGTTCGCTCGGGCCGGCGGCCCGTGCTCGGGCCACTGGTTTCTGACGGTCCGTCAGGTTACCGTCTCGCGCCATGGACCTCGGCGTCACGATCTTCCTCACCGATCGGAGCATCGGCCCGGTGGAGCTGGCCCGGGAGGTCGAGGACCGGGGCTTCACCTCGATCTGGCTGCCCGAGCACACCCACATCCCGACCAGCCGCCGGACCCCCGCCCCGATGGGCGAGCCCCTCGCTGAGGAGTACCTCCGCTGCCTCGACCCGTTCGTGGCGCTCGGGATGATGGTGGCCGTCACCGACCGGGTCCGGGTGGGCACCGGCATCGCCCTCCTCGCCGAGCGGGACCCGATCGTGACCGCCAAGGAGGTCGCCACCCTCGACCACGTGTCGGGCGGCCGGATCAGCCTCGGCATCGGGTACGGCTGGAACATCGAGGAGCTCGAGGACCACGGCGGCTCCAAGGCCACCCGCCGGGCCGTGGTCCGGGAACGGGTCCTCGCCATGCAGGCGCTGTGGGCCGAGGACGAGGCGTCGTTCGACGGCGAGCACGTCCACCTCTCGCCCTCGTGGGCCTGGCCCAAGCCGGTCCAGCAGGTGCGAGGCCGCACCGGCGTGCCCGTCCTGGTGGGCGGCGCCGCCGGGCCGATCCTGTTCCGCCACATCGCCGAGTTCGCCGACGGCTGGATCCCCGTGGGCGGCGGCGGCGTGAAGGCGGCCATGGCCGACCTGCGCGCCGCGTGCCAGGAGGCCGGCCGGGACCCCTCGGAGGTGGCCGTCGTCCCGTTCGGCACGATCCCGGAGCAGGGCAAGCTCGACCACTACGAGGCGCTCGGCATCCGCGAGACCGTGCTCCGGCTCCCGTCGGCCGGGCGCGACGAGGTCCTGCGCGCCCTCGACTCGTTCACCCCCTTCGTCCGCGCCTGACCGCCCCGCCGGACCCGGCCGCACGGGGCGTCG
>JAOBWH010000035.1 GCA_025463265.1 Ilumatobacteraceae bacterium | reverse complement strand
TTGGACTTGCTCATCTTCTTGCGGTCCGGGTCCACGATGAAGCCCGAGATCAGGGCGTGCGACCACGGGGCCGCGTGGTTCTCGAAGTGGGCACGCACGACCCGGGAGAAGAGCCAGGTGCGGATGATGTCGTGGGCGTGGGTGCACAGGTCCATCGGGAAGACCCGGCCGAACAGGTCGGCGTCGGTCTCCCAGCCGCCCGCGATGAGCGGGGTCAGCGACGACGTGGCCCAGGTGTCCATGATGTCGGGGTCGGCGGCGAAGCCGCCCGGCTGGTTGCGCTGGTCTTCGGTGAACCCGGGCGGGATGTGCGACTGCGGGTCGACCGGCAGCGTGTCCTCGGCCGGGAGGATCGGGTCGTCGTACTGCGGCTCGCCGTCGGCGTCGAGGCGGTACCAGAGCGGGATCGGCACACCGAAGAAGCGCTGCCGGGAGATGAGCCAGTCGCCGTTGAGCCCGTTGACCCAGTCCTCGTAGCGGTGGCGCATGTACTCGGGGTGCCAGACCAGCTCCCGGCCTCGCTCGATGAGCGCCGCTCGCAGGTCCGCCGAGCGGCCGCCGTTGGGGATGTACCACTGGCGGGTCGTGACGATCTCGAGCGGCTTGTCGCCCTTCTCGTAGAACTTGACCGGATGCTCGATCTTCTTGGGCTCGCCGAGCAGGTCACCGCTCTCGGTGAGCAGCTCCACCATGACGATCTGGGCGCCGCCCGGCGCCTTGCCGGCGAAGCGCTCGTAGGCGGCGCGGGCCTCCGGCGTGGTCAGCCAGGCGGGCGTGTCGAGCGACAGGCGGCCGTCCTTGCGCATGACGGCGCGGGTCTCCAGCTGGAGCTCCCGCCACCAGATGACGTCGGTGAGGTCGCCGAACGTGCAGATCATGGCGATGCCGGTGCCCTTGTCGGGCTCGGCGAGGCGATGGGCCTTGACCGGGACCTCGACGCCGAAGACGGGCGTGGTGACCGTGGTGCCGAACAGCGCCTGGTAGCGCTCGTCGTCGGGGTGGGCGACCAGGGCGACGCAGGCGACCAGCAGCTCGGGCCGGGTGGTGGAGATCACGATGGGCTCGCCACCGTCGGGTCGGTGGAAGGCGATGTCGTGGTAGGCGCCGGGACGGGGCCGGTCCTCGAGCTCGGCCTGGGCGACCGCCGTCTGGAAGGTGGTGTCCCACAGGCTCGGCGCCTCCGAGGAGTAGGCCTCGCCCCGCTTCAGGTTCCGGAGGAACGCCCGCTGGCTGACCCGCTGGCTCTTGAGCGAGACCGTGGAGTAGGTGGTGGACCAGTCGATGGACAGGCCGAGCTGGCGGTACAGGCCCTCGAAGACCTTCTCGTCCTCCGCGGTCAGCTGCTCGCACAGCTCGACGAAGTTGCGGCGGCTGATCGCGTCGAAGTCCTGGCGCTTCTTGCCGGGCTTCTCCGGCGGCGTGTAGCCCTCGACGAACGGGACCGTGGGGTCGCAGCGGACGCCGTAGAAGTTCTCGACGCGCCGCTCGGTGGGCAGGCCGTTGTCGTCCCACCCCATCGGGTAGAAGACCTCCTTGCCGGCCATGCGCTGGTACCGGGCGATGAGGTCGGTGTGGGTGTAGCTGAAGACGTGGCCGACGTGCAGCGAGCCCGAGACCGTGGGCGGCGGCGTGTCGATCGAGAAGACCTCGGCCCGCTCCTTCGTCCGGTCGAACGTGTAGGTGCCCTGCTCGTCCCACACCGCGCCCCACTTGGCCTCGAGCCCTTCGAGGGACGGCTTGTCGGGAACGTTCGGCGCGGCCATAGGGGTCCAAAGGTACCGGTCGGCCTTTCGGCCCTTCGAACCGGTTGGACGCCATGCGCCACAATCGTGCGGTGACCGTCCCGCCGATCCACCTGTACGACACCCGGCGCCGCGCCGTGGTGCCGTTCGAGCCCGTCGTTCCCGGCAAGGCGTCGATCTACACGTGCGGCCCCACGGTCTACGGGCCCCAGCACCTCGGCAACATGCGCAGCCAGCTCCTCCCGGACCTGCTGCGCCGGGTGCTGCGGGCGGGCGGGTACGACGTCACCTTCGTCACCAACGTCACCGACGTCGGCCACCTGGTGAGCGATGCCGACGAGGGCGACGACAAGGTGGAGGCGGCCGCAGCCGAGACCGGCCAGAGCGTCGAGGAGATCACCGGCCACTGGACCGAGCAGTGGGCGGGGGACCGGCGCCGCCTCGGCATGCTCGAGCCCGACCGGGTGCCGTACGCGTCGAAGCACGTCCCCGAGCAGATCGCCATGATCCAGACGCTCGAGGCCCAGGGCCGCACGTACGTGATCGACGACGGCGTCTACTTCGACGTGTCGACCTATCCCGAGTACGCCGACTTCGCCCACCTCAACCTCGATGACCTGGAGGCCACCGGCCGGGTCGAGAACGTGTCCGACAAGCGCCATCCCGCCGACTTCGCCCTCTGGAAGCTGAGCCCGCCGGACTCCGCCCGCCTCCAGGAGTGGGACTCGCCGTGGGGGAGGGGCTTCCCCGGCTGGCACATCGAGTGCTCCGCCATGGCCACCAAGTACCTCGGCCGGCACTTCGACATCCACACCGGCGGGATCGACCACGTGCGCGTCCACCACACCAACGAGGTGGCGCAGAGCGAGTGCGCCCTCGAGCAGCACCCGTGGGTGAACATCTGGATGCACAACGAGTTCCTCGACGTCGGCACCGAGAAGATGTCCAAGAGCAAGGGCCACGTCCTCACGGTGCAGACGCTCGTCGACGAGGGCATCGACCCGTTGGCGTTCCGGTACTTCTTCCTCCAGGCCCACTACCGCCAGCAGCAGAACTTCACCATCGACCTGGTGCGGTCGGCCGGCACCGCGCTGCGCCGGATCGTCCACCACGCCGTCGCGGCGCGCGACGCCGTCGGCGGCGATGCGTCTGGCGCGGATGCGGCGCGGACCGAGCCGCTGCGCGCCGCGTTCTGGGAGGCGCTCGCCGACGACCTCAACGGACCGAGGGCGCTCGCCGTCGTGGCCTCGGTCGCCCGGGACCCGGAGCTGAGCGACGCGGACCGGTGGAGCCTGCTCGCCGACTTCGACCAGGTGCTCGGCTTCGGCCTGGCCGACGCCACCGACCCCGAGGCGGCCGACGACTCTGCGGATGACCCACGCATCGCCGGCCTCCTCGCCGACCGCACCGCGGCCCGGGCGGACAAGGACTGGGCCGAGGCCGATCGCATCCGCGACCTCCTCGCCGCCGAGGGCCTCGAGATCGTCGACACCCCCGACGGTCCCCAGGCCCGACGCCGCTGACCGTCGGGAACTTGGAGGATCCAGGTCGCTCCGCGCCCTTTTCCTTCCAACTTCCGCCGCCAGTCCCCAACTTGGAGGATCGATGCCGATATCCGGCGCGCGTTCTCCAAGTTGGTGGCGAGGTGAACCCCGGGGGTGGTGGGAAGGAGCGGTTGGGTTCGTTCGCTGGCATCGCCGTGAGCGATCGGTCTAGCCTTCCCCTGGTTACCGCTCGGTAACAACCGTCGAGATCCGTCCTTCGCCCGCCCGTCGGCAAGGGTTCGGACCAGCCCCGGAAGGTCGTGCCCGTCATGGGAGATTTCTCGCTCGCGCTCAACGAGGACCAGATCCAGCTCCGAGATTGGCTCCACCAGTTCTCCAAGGACGTGATCCGTCCGGCCGCCGAGGAGTGGGACGAGAAGGAGGAGTTCCCGTGGCCGATCGTGCAGGAGGCCGCCAACATCGGGCTCTACTCGGTCGAGTTCGTCACCAACGCCATGCTCGGCGACCCCACCGGCCTCACCATGCCCATCGCCATCGAAGAGGTGTTCTGGGGCGACGCCGGCATCGGCCTGTCGATCTTCGGCTCCGGCCTCGCCGCCGCGGGCATCGCCGGCAACGGCACGCCCGAGCAGCTCATGGAGTGGGTCCCCCAGTGCTACGGCACCCCCGATGACGTGAAGCTGGGCGCCTTCTGCGTGTCCGAGCCCGACGCCGGCTCCGACGTGAGTTCGCTGCGCACGCGGGCCGTGTACGACGAGGCCAACGACGAGTGGGTGCTCAACGGCACCAAGGCGTGGATCACCAACGGCGGCATCGCCGACGTGCACGTCGTGGTCGCTGCGGTCGACCCCGAGCTGCGCGGGCGCGGCCAGGCCAGCTTCATCGTCCCGCCGAACACCCCTGGCCTCTCGCAGGGCCAGAAGTACAAGAAGCACGGCATCAAGGCCAGCCACACCGCCGAGGTCGTCCTCGAGGACGTCCGGGTTCCGGGCAACTGCCTTCTCGGCGGCAAGGACAAGCTCGACGAGAAGCTGGCCCGGGCCCGCGAGGCGCTGACCAAGCCGAAGAAGGAGTCCTCCGGCAAGCAGCCGGCCATGGCCACCTTCGAGGCCACCCGCCCGGCCGTGGGCGCCCAGGCCATCGGCGTCGCCCGTGCCGCCTACGAGATCGCCCTGCAGTACGCCCAGGAGCGCAACGCCTTCGGCAAGGCCATCATCCACAACCAGGCCATCGCCTTCATGCTCGCCGACATGGCGACCGAGATCGACGCCGCCCGCCTCCTGGTCCACCGGGCCGCCTGGCTGAGCCGCAACGGCACCTACGTCAACGCCGAGGGCTCGATGTCCAAGCTCAAGGCCGGCCGGGTCGCCGTGTGGGCCACCGAGCGGGCCATCCAGATCCTGGGCGGCTACGGCTACACCCGGGAGTACGGCGTCGAGCGCATGCACCGCGACGCCAAGATCTTCGACATCTACGAGGGCACCGAGCAGATCCAGCAGCTCGTCATCAGCCGGGCCATCTCCGGTCTCCGCATCGAGTAGCCGCGCGACGCCGCACGGGGCGGGGCGGGGCCCGGGTCGGTCCCGGCCCCGGTCCCCACTGATCGCCCGGGCGGTCAGCCGGGGACGGGCGCGGCCGACCAGTCGATGACGAAAGCGGTGGGGTCGGCCATGTTGAGCTGCGCCGGAAGCGTGGCTCCGGCGTGGGCGAGGTGGACCGACGTCACGGGCACCATCACCGAGGACGTCACCGGGATCGGGGGGCGGCCCGGTGCGAGCACCAGGACCGACAGCTCGAGGACGGGAGCGCCGTTGATCGACGAGGTGGTGGGCGCGGCCGCCACGATCTGCACGCTGCCGCGCACGGCGGCGCCGGGCGCAGCGGTCATGACCGACGCCTGCTGGGCCATGGACGCGTTGAGCACGCCGAGCTTGGCGCTCATCTCGGACAGGCGGGCACCCGGATCGCTGGTCTCGTCGAGCGCCTTCGCCTGGTGCTTGAGCGTGTTGAGGTCCTTGAAGAAGCCCATCGGTCAGCGGCCCGTGTACAGGGCGTTGAAGCGGGAGGCGATGGCGGGCTCGGCGGCGATGCGGCCGTTCCAGCCGTCCATCGCCACCGCCCAGTCATCGGCCGAGACGCCATGGCGAGCGGCCAGCTCGGGGCCCCGGGACTGGTCGTAGCCGACCTCGGCGAACGAGCGGGCGATCTCGGCGTAGAGCTCCAGGCTGACGCCGGCGATCAGCTCGGCGACGGCGTCCGCAGGGGCGGCGGGCGCGGCGACCGGTGCGGCCGCCGCCCAGGCCTGCTGGCCGGCGGCCTGCTGTGCTGCGGCCATCGCCTTGGCGCTGGCCGCCAGCTGGTTCGACTGGTCGATGAGACCGGGTGCCTCGTGGACCATGTTCTTCATGTCCTTGACCGACTTGAACAGCCCCATCGGGGCACCTCCTGGTTCGTGGCCCGGGAACGTCCCCGTGCCTGCTGGACCCAGTGTCCGCCCGAACGGTCAGGCCGTCGTGAGTAGGGCCTACTCAAATCACGGCCGCCGCTACTGGGTCAGGCCGGACGGAGGAGGGTGCCCTGGCTGATCCAGAGGTGGAGGCCGTCCGGACGTTCGTCGAAGATGGCGTTCGTGCCGTGGTCGACGGCCGCGGCGACGCGGTAGCGACCCGGCGCGCCGTCGGGCCGCAGCCACATCGGACCGTCGGAACCGGGGTTGTCCTCGACCCGGAGCAGGCCCCGGGCCTCGTGCACGATCCGGACCTTCGTGGTGAGCCGGGCCAGCGTCCCGACGATGCCGGGCGGGGCGGTCCCGTCCACCTGGTAGCGGCCCTCGACCCGCCGGCCGAACGCCTCGTGCTCCCGGACCTCGGCTGGGGTCGGGTCTGCGCCCGGATCTCCCGCGGGCGCAGGACCGAGCAGCTCGTCGAGCGCCAGCAGGGCGACCTCGTGGGGGATGCCGAGGGCGAAGCCGTTCGTCAGGACCACGACGCCCACGCCGTCCTCGGGGGCGAGCCAGACCTTGGCGGCGACGCCCGGCATGTTGCCGTCGTGGCCGACGAGGCGCCGCCCGCGCCACTGGCGCACCTTGAACCCGAGCCCGTAGCCCTGCTCGAGGTCGGGGTGGTTCGTGATCTCGAGCGTGGTGGCCGCCCGCACCAGGTCCTCGGGCAGGATCTGCTCGCCCTCGAGCACGCCCCCGCCCAGGATCATCCGTCCGAACCGGGACAGCTCCTGTGCGGTGGAGGTCAACCCGCCCATCGGGGTGGCGATGAGCTGCATCGCCGTGGCGGGCTTCGAGCTCACCGCTGGCGGCGCGATCGACCCGTACGGCGTGGCGATCCCCGGACCCTGCCGGCGGGTGGAGAACACGGACCGCTCCATCCCGAGCGGGGCGAGGACCTGTTCGCGGGCTGCGGTCTCGAACGAGCGGTCGAAGGCCAGCGCAGCGAGGTGGCCGGCCACGTTGAGCCCGGAGTTGGCGTAGATGATGCGCTCGCCGGCCCGGCGCTCGACCCGCAGCCCGGTCACCGCCTCGGCCAGCGAGGTCGGGGTGACGCCGTTCGCGATCCGGGTCAGGACCGGGTTCCCGAGGTCGGCGCCGCGGATGCTCGACGGGAGGCCCGACGAGTGCGAGAGCAGGGTGCGCAGCGGGATGGTGGCCGGACGATCGTCGGCGTCGACGATGCGCTGGCCGGCGGGCAGGCGGTCGTTCACCAGCTCATCGAGGTCGAGGAGCCCGGCCCCGACGGCCTTGAGGACCACGGCGGTCGTCAGCTGCTTGGACACCGAGGCCACCCGGAACACGGTGTCGGTCGTCGCCCTTTCCCCCCGGGCGAGGTCCGCGAACCCGACCCCGCCTCCGAACCGCGGCCCGTCCCGGTCGAACGCGACGAGGGCGAGGCCGTGGACCCGGCGCTGGCGGAGCCGCCGCTCGATCTGCTCGACGAGGGGCTGGGGGAGGGGCCGCACGCGCTGACCCTACCGAGCACCGGGCCCCACGGCTGAGCCGGCGGGTCAGGCGGTCCGAGCGTCGGTGAGCGCCTGGACCGCCCGGGCCGGGTCCGGCGCAGTGGCCAGGACGATGCGGCCGCTGGTGAGCGTCAGCTGGACCGTCGGCCCCCGCCGGATCGTGGAGTGGGTGCGTCGGGGGGTCCACCACAGGCCGTAGCTGACCCGGTGCATGGGCAGGTCCACCACCTCGGCGGCGGCGATCTGGTCGAGGGGGTAGGTGCAGCGAGGCCAGCCGATGAGACCCCACCGGATGGCGAGCCCGTTGGGCCCGGCCGCGACCCGCACGCTCGATCCGGTGAGGATCTCGAGGATGATGCCGATCGAGATGAGGAAGCCGTTCAAGGCGAGCCCGCTCCAGCTTCCCTCGCTCGACCAGCCCATCACGATGAGCGCGAGCGCGAGCGCGACCGTGAGGGCCACCACCGGCCAGTTGGTGGTGCGGCCGGTGTAGACCGTCCGGCGGCCGGTCGCGGGTGCGTCGGTGGTCATGGCAGCTCCTTGAGGATGCGGATGAGGTCGGGCCGGTCGAGGCCGTGGTCCCGGGCGAGGGCGAGCAGGTCAGCCGCGGCATCGACCACCGGCCGGGTGGCCTGCTCCACCGCGGCGATGCGGACGCCGCGCCCGCGCCGGAACTCGAGCAGGCCTTCGTCGCGCAGGTGCCGGTAGGCGGCCAGGACGGTGTTCCGGTTGACGGACAGGGCATCGCTCAGCTCGGCGGCGGGCGGCAGCTGGTCGTGCAGCTCGAGGTCGCCGCCGGCGATCCCCCGGCGCACGCACCCGGCGATCTGGTCTTGGAGCCGCTCCGGGGAGGCGTGGTCGATCGTCCACTGCATGGTGCTAATGGTGCTAGCACCATCATGCATCTGTCAAGCCCGGGTCAGGCGTCGCCGATCGCGTAGAAGGAGCCGCCCCGGGCGCCGACGAAGATCTTCCCGTCGAACACGGCGGGCGTCGACTCGATGCACCCCGACAGCGCCACGGTCCACCGCTCGGGCGGATCGGCGTCCGGGTCGGACACGTCGTAGGCGTGGAGCACGCCGTTGCAGTCGCCCATGATCAACGTGTCGTCGACCACGACCGGCGACTGCCAGGTGGGGCTGGGCAGCTCCTTCTCCCACAGGATCTCGCCGGTCGCCATCGACGCCCCGAAGAAGCGGCCGTGGTTGGTGGCGGCGTACACGACGCCGTCCGAGATCGCCGGGGTGCCCCAGATGCCGTAGCAGGCGGCCTCCTCGCATCCGCCCGACGGCGGGTCCGACGGCGGGTCCTTGATGGACCACACCAAGGGGTCGTCGGGCTTGTGCGGGTCGAGCTTCACGAGTTGGCCGACCTCGTCGCTGCGAGCGTGGCTCGAGGCCCGCTCCCGCTCGGAGGCCACGTAGAGCATCCCCTCGTCGTCGATCACGATCGAGGCGTCGGTGTCGTCACCGGTCCAGAAGCGGAAGACCCGGGTCGGGTCCCTGCCCTCCTTCACCCCGGAGATGTCCCACCCCTGGACCAGGCCGCCCGAGTTGGCGAAGAAGACCGTGTTGCCGGAGATGGCGAGCGAGTTCTCCACCGACACGTCGTTCTGGCGGACCCCCGACCCGGCGAGGTCCGCGAGCAGCTGGTCGTCCCACGCCGGGGCGTGGAACTGGACCTGGGGATCGACGGCGATGAGGCCGTCGGGGCCCTTGTGGCGGTTGAGCTTGATCACGTACCACTGGCCGTTCTCGCCCCCCTCGAACAGGTAGTCATCGAGCACGAGCGGCGAGCTGTCCCAGTCGCTGTTCCACTTGGTGGGCGAGACGTCGGTCGACGACATGCTCCACAGGTCGGCGGGCTGCCCGTCTGGCCGGTCCTCGGCGAGGATGTGGAAGTCGGCCCGGCTGCCGGAGTACAGCAGGGGCAGGCCGTCGGGATCCTGGGTCACCGACCCCTTGATGATGTCGCCCATCGCGAACCCGCCCAGGATCTCTTCGCCGTTCGCCGCGTCGAGGAAGTGGATGTCCTTGTCGTAGGCACCGAACGCCACCCACGTCCGACCGTCCCGGACGAACACCGCCGGCTCGCCGGTCCAGCCCGAACCGCACCAGGTCTTGGTCTCGTTGCCGACGGACGACTCGCCGCACATGCCGCCCGAGTCGGGGTGGGTCCACAGCACCTTCGGCGCCTTCGGCACCGGGCCCTTGCCGTAGTAGCTGCGGGTGGGGTTGCCCCGGAACGTGATCAGGCCGTCGACGATCTTCCCGTACGGCTGGCCCGAGCTGGCCGGGTCGACCCACCCCTCGTACGGCGGCGCCGTGGTCGTGCTGGTGGGAGGTGCGCTCGTGGTGGTGGTGCTGGGCGCGGTGCCGGACCGGCCGGCCGGTTTCGTGTCCGACACCGACCCGTCGGTGCTGCCGCTCGAGCAGGCCGCCAGCACCGCCAGCACCGCCAGCGCCGCCACGCCCGCACGTGCGGCGAACGCGATGGAGGTCCTGCCCCCCGATTCCTCCCGCACCATCCTGGAACCGTACGGCAGCGCCGCCCCCCGTTCTGGGACCGATGTCCAGGTCAGGCCACGGGACGCAGGCGGAACCGGAGGAAGGCGGGGGTGGCGGAGCGCTTCTCGCAGTCCTTCGTGTGGGCTCCACCAGCTCCAGAATCGGACATTTCAGGTTGTTTCGGTATTTCGGTTGTCATCGAACGTGTGTTCGGTATCATGAGGGTGTGGCTCCGCCGTACCATGACTCGACACCTGGGGTGGTGACGCTGCCGGCGTCGCTGCGGGACCTGGCGGACCGCATCGAGGGCGGGGAGCTCGCCGACCTCCCCGACGCGGCAACGACCGACCTGGTGCTCGCCGCCGTGGCCGTGTCGGGGCGGGTCGATGCGCTGGTCACGCAGGCCGTGGGGGTGTTCGATGCCAAGACGATCTGGCGGGCGGGCGGGGCTCGGTCGTGCGGCGGATGGCTTGCCGCCCGCTCCGAGCTGTCGCGGTCGCGAGCCGGGGGCATCAGCGCGTCGGCACGAGATCTCCGCGCCTGCCCGGCGGTGGAGGCTGCCTACGGATCGGGTGTGCTGGGCACGGCGAAGGTCCGGATGCTGCTCGACGCCCGCCAGGCCTGGCCGGACCGCTTCTCCGAAGCCGAGGCCGACCTCGTGGATCGGATCGCGCCGCTCTCGGTCGCCCATGCCGCCGTCGTGTGCGCGACGTGGGCCGCCCTCGCCGAGGCGGCCCGAGCGGCAGATGAGGCCGAGCGCGCAGGCGAAGACGCGGACTCGGTGCCCGAGCCGGATCCGGCTGCCGAGAACCGAGCGCACCTCTCCCCGACGCTCGACGGTCGCTGGCGGCTCGATGCGGACTACGACCCCGTCACGGGCGCCGAGATCGCCTCGGCGGTGAAGGCGTGGATCGACCGGCAGTTCGATCAGGGCACGTACCGCTCGGACGATGGCCTGGCTCTGTCGCAGCGCGTCGCCGCTGCACTCGCCGAGCTCACCCGCCGAGGAGCAACGCCAGGTCAGACCAAGCACGGCGACCCTCGGCCGTCGGTGTCGATCCACATCGACTCGCGGACCCTCGCCGGGGAACCGGTCATCGACCTCGACGACCTCGCGTCCCGCTGCTGCTCGCTCGACGACGGAACCCCCATCACCCGCGCAGCAGCGGAGCGGTTGCTGTGCACCGCTCGCGTCGCCGCCCTGCTCCTGCGCATCTCGGAGAACGGGTCGATCGAGACCGTCGGGGTCACCGACCTGCTCCGAGACGCCACCCGCAAGCAGCGCCGAGCGCTCAAGCTCCGCGACGGCGGCTGCGTCTTCACCGGCTGCCACGCACCCCCCGACCAGTGCGAGGCCCACCACCTCATCCACTGGGAGCACGGCGGTCCCACGCTGCTGGCCAACCTCGTGCTGCTGTGCCGCCACCACCACCACCTCATCCACGAAGGCGGGTGGCACCTCTGGCGCTCGCTGCTCGACGGCGACCTCCACCTCGCCCGACCCGACGGCACCCCGGTCGCCCTCGTCCCGCACGGTCAGCTGATCGACCCTTCGGTTCCCACCTCGCCGGAGAAGCCGCCGCCCCGGCCATCCCGCCCCCGGTTCGAGACCCGCCGTGAACGGCACCAGCGCGAGCACGATCGGCAACGAGACCAACGACACCGCGGTCGACCGCCTGATCCTCCGCCGGTCTGACCCCACCACCGCCTCACGGAACGACCCCGGCCCCAGGCGGGGGCCGAGGCGCGTCCTTGCTCGTACGATGGCGACGTGGGCAGGGTCAGCGGTTGGCGGAAGGGCTGGGAGCGCTCGGTGGGGCTGGCGGTCGTGGTGGTGCTCGGCGTCGGCGCGCTCGTCGGGTGCACGGGGAGCGACGGCGAGCGCACGCGGCCGACGCCTGGGCCCGGGTCCGGGGCCGACGAGGTGAGTGACGCGCTGGACCACATGGACGATGACGACCTCGGACCGCGTGCGCCCGGGGTACCGACGCCGAGTCCGGGGTGCGACGCCGACGAGTGCTCGCTGCGAGACGCAGCGCCGGAGGACCTGATGGTCGGGACGGCGGCGAAGCTCGGGGACCCGGAGCGCGAGGCGATCGAGCTGCGGGAGTTCGACTCGGTCACCTCGGAGGATGCGTTCCTGTTCGCCAACATCCACCCCCGGCCGGACGAGTGGGACTTCGAAGCGGCGGATCGGCTCGTCGCGTTCGCCGAGGAACACGACCTCGACCTGACGGCGACCCACTTCCTGTGGGACCCGCCCTCGATCCCATCGGTGCTGCCGGATTGGATCCGGGCGATCGACGATCCCGACGAACTCTGGGCCGTGCTCCGCGATCACTTCCAGGTTCTGCACGATCGCTACGCCCAGGACATCGACCGCTGGAACGTGGTCAACGAGCCCCTCGACCTCGACGGCACCCTGGCCCCGAACCACTTCGCCGACGTGCTGGGTCCGGACTACGTGGCCGAGGCCTTCGAGCTGGCCGAGGAGGTCTGGCCCGAGACACAGCTGGTCCTCAACCAGGACTCCACCGAGTACCTGGCGGCCCGGGCCGACGCCTACGTGGCGCTCGCCGAGGACCTGCTCGACCGGGGTGTCCGGCTGGACCGGGTCGGGCTCCAAGGTCACCTGGTGCTGGGCGAGCCCGACTGGGCGCTGATCGAGCAGACCGTGACGGCGCTGGGCGATCTCGGGGTGATCGTGGACCTGACCGAGATCGACATCCCGCTCCAGGGCATGAACGCGAGCGCACCCGCCATCGACCTCGAGACCCAGGCGGCGTGGGCCGCTCGCTTCGTGCGCACCTGCCTCGACGAGCCCGCCTGCGGGTCGATCACCTTCTGGGGGTTCGACGACGGCGACACCTGGCTCGATGACTTCGTCCGACCGGGGACCCAGCCCCTGCTCTACGACACCGAGCTGCAGCCCAAGCCGATGCGTCAGGCCGTCATCGAGGAACTCCTCGCCGGCCGCAGCTGAACGCACCGCCCCGCGAGGGTTCCGGCGACGGTTCCTGCGATGACCGGCCGGGATCAGGTGAGGCGGGGGGTCCAGGCGGTGGTGGCGACGATGCCGAGGGCGAGGAGGGCGGCGGCCAGCAGGGCGAGCGGGACGGTGAGCTCCTGGTTCTCGGTGGCGGTGCCGATGGTGGTGCCGATCTGGTCGTAGACCTGCGAGAGCTCGTCACCGGACGAGGCGGTGTAGTCGGCGCCGCCGGTCTTGGTGGCCACGGCGGCGATCGCCTCCTGGTCTGCGCCGGCGTCCATGGTCTTGCCGTCGACCACGATCGTGGCGTCGTCGGTGCCGTAGGCAATGGTGAACACGGGGATCTTGCCGTCGACAGCGCCGTCGGCGGCTTCGTCGAGCGTCTGGCCGGTGGAGCTGTCGCCATCGGCGAGGAGGATGACCGCCCGGTACGTGTCGTCGTCGACGCCGGCGGCCTTCGCCGTCTCGTCCGCCTCGAGCACGTCCACCGCGGTGGCGAGGCCGTCGCCTGCCGCGGTGCCGTTGGCCGCCTGCAGGCCGTCGATGGCGGCGAGCAGCTCGGTGCGATCGGTCGTGGGCGAGGCGAGGGTGTGGGTCTCGGCGTCGAAGGTGACCAGACCGATCCGGTACCCCTCCGGTGCGGAGTCGACGAAGTCCCTGGCGGCCTGCTGGGCGGCGGCGAGGCGGGTGGGCGACACGTCGGTGGCGGTCATCGACCGCGACACGTCGAGGGCGAGCATCACCACCGCCTCCTTGCGCTCGACCGTGACGGCGTGGGCCGGACGGGCCAGGCCGACGACCAGGGCGGTGAGGGCGAGGACCAGGGCGAGCGCGGTCACGTGGCGGCGCCAGCCGGCCCGGCGGGGGCCGAGGTGGTCGATGAGGGCGAGGTCGGGGTGGCGGACCGCCGGGGCGGTGTGGCGGCGCTGGGCCACCACGTAGGCGACCACGAGGCCGGCCACACCGAGCAGCAGCCACAGTCGGTCAGGGGAGATGAGGATCATGATCGGTCGTTCGGCCTTTCGGGCTAGAGCGGTCGGGCGCTGGTCAGCACGGCGATGCCGCTGGCGGCGAGGAGGATGACGAAGGCGCCGCCGAGCAGGGGTCGGCCCACCTCGCGGGGCTCGTCCTCGTAGCCGATGGTGGTCTGGATGTCGGCGTACACGTCGTGCAGCTCGCCGGCCGAGGTGGCCTGGAAGGAGGTGCCGCCGGTGGCTTCGGCGACGGCCGCCATCGTCTCGGTGTCGGCAGGGACCTCCATGGTCTGGCCCTCGATCGTCACCGTGCCGGAAGGAGTGCCGTAGGCGATGGTGCTGACCGGGACCTTGGCCTCGACGGCGGCCTGGGTGGCGCTGTCGACCGAGCGGCCGACGGTCTCGACGCCGTCGGACAGCAGGACGATCGCAGCCGGCACCGGGTCATCGCCATCGGAGGCGTCCTCGTCGAGCGAGGCCTGGACGGCATCGAGCGAGGCGTAGACGGCCTCGCCGGTGGCGGTCCGGGCGTTGGTGGTGAGGGTGCCGATCGACGAGACGACGGCGTCGTGGTCGGTGGTGGGCGAGACGAGGAGCCGGGCGTCCGAGTCGAACGCGACGAGACCGACCTCGATGCCGTCGGGCAGCTTCTCGACGAAGTCGGTGGCGCCATCGATGGCGGCCTCCAGCCGGGTCGGGCTGATGTCGGTCGCCTGCATGGACAGTGAGGTGTCGATGGCGAGGACGACGACGCCCTTCTCGCGGGGGACCCGCTCGTGCCGGGTGGGCTGGGCTGCCGAGACGAGGACCAGCGACAGCGCGCCCAGCGCGAGGGCAGGAGCCACATGGCGGCGCAGGCCCTTCGTGCGCTCGGGGGCGAGGCGGTCGTGGAGGTGGGGCTGCGTGTAGCGGGCGACGGCGTGCGAGCGGCGCCGCCATACCACCGCGTAGCCGGCGGTGAGGGCGACGACGCCGAGCAGCAGGAGCAGGCGTTCGGGGTGGAGGAAGCTCATCGGCGGCGACTCCTGGCGGCGATGTGGTGGACGACGTCGCGCAGCCAGTCCCGGTCGGTGGAGACCTGGAGGTGCTGGGCGCGGGACCGGCGGAGGCGCTGGTCGATGCTGCCGCGGCGCTCGGCGGCGGCCTCGGCGTAGCGCTGGCGGAACTTCCTGCTCGAGGTCTGCACCTCGCGGCGCTGGCCGGTCTCGGGGTCGATGAGGGCGAGGACCCCGACGTTGGGGATCTCGTCTTCGCGAGGGTCGGTGAGGTGGGCGACGATCACGTCGTGGCGGGCGGCGAGCAGGCGCAGCTCGCCAGCCCAGTCGGAGCCGTCGAGCAGATCGCTCACCACGACCACCAGGCCGCGCCGGCGGGCCAGCAGCCGGACCTTGCGCAGCGCGCTGGCCAAGGTGGCGCTCCCACCGGAGGTGCGCCCGCGCCGCTGGAGGCGAACGACCAGGTCGAGGACGGCGGAGCGGCCGGCGCGGGGCGGTGCCACCCGGGTCCCGGACCCGTCGAAGACGACGGCCCCGATGCGGTTGCCGGCTCGCACGACGAGGAACCCGAAGGCCCCCACGACCGAGGCGGCCAGGTCGCGCTTCTCGTGGCGGGCGGTGCCGTAGTCGAGGCTGGCGCTGCCGTCGATGACGAACCAGGTCTCCAGCTCGCGCTCGGCGATGGTGTTGCGCACGTGCACGTTGCCGGAGCGCGCGGTCAGGTTCCAGTCGATGCGGCGGACGTCGTCGCCCGGCTGGTACAGCCGGCCTTCGCCGCCTTCGGTGCCGGGGCCCACCGACGTGGACTGGTGGTCGCCGTGGATGAGGCCGTCGAGCTTGCGGTTGATCGTGAGCTCGAGCAGCCGGAGCGAACGCTCCGAGGACGCCAGCTCC
The DNA here is from genome assembly GCA_025463265.1 of Ilumatobacteraceae bacterium. Taxonomy (GTDB): domain Bacteria; phylum Actinomycetota; class Acidimicrobiia; order Acidimicrobiales; family Iamiaceae; genus Aquihabitans. The sequence continues at coordinate 31,472 of JAOBWH010000035.1, read as the reverse complement.
GTGGTGGCGGGGGCCTCGGGGGACAAGGCGCTCATGCGGCCCAGACGCCCTGCTCGTCGACGGTGTCCTGGCTGGGGGTGACCCGAGGGGCGAGCACCGTGGACACGACGCGCTCGACGACCGCCTCGACGTCGACGTCGTCGGCGATGGCGTCGAACGAGAGCAGGACCCGGTGCCGCAGCACGTCGCGGGCCACGTCGAAGATGTCGCGCGGCACGGCGTAGGTGCGGCCCCGCATCAGCGCGAGGGCCCGGCCGCCGGCCAGGAGGGCGAGGGTCGCACGGGGGCTGGCGCCGTGGGCGATGACATCGGTCAGCTCGGGCAGCCCGTGCTCGGCCGGCTGGCGGGTGGCCAGGACGAGCCGCACCGCGTAGTCGAGCACGGCGTCGTGGACGAAGACGTCCTCGGCCTTGCGCTGGAGGTGGAGGACGTCGGTCTCGGTCAGCACCTGCGAGGCCACCGGACGGTGGGCGGTCATGCGCCGGGCGATCTCGGTCTCCTCGCGGTGGTTCGGGTAGTCGACCAGGACCTTCATGAGGAACCGGTCGCGCTGGGCTTCGGGCAGCGGGTAGACGCCGTCGCTCTCGATGGGGTTCTGCGTGGCGAGGACCAGGAACGGGTCCGGCACCTTGTGGGTGGTGCCGCCGATGGACACCTGGCGCTCGGCCATCACCTCGAGGAGGGCGGACTGGACCTTGGCGGGGGCGCGGTTGATCTCGTCGGCGAGCACGACGTTGGCGAAGACCGGGCCGAGCTCGACGTCGAACGCCTCCCGCGAGGGCTTGTACACGCGGGTGCCGACGAGGTCGGCGGGCACCAGGTCGGGGGTGAACTGGATGCGGTTGAACGAGCCGCCCAGGATCGTGGCCATGGTCTCGGCGGCGAGCGTCTTGGCCAGGCCGGGCGCCCCTTCCAAGAGCACGTGGCCCCGTGCGAGCCAGCTCACGAACAGCCGCTCGAGCATGCGGTCCTGGCCGACGAGGATGCGCTTCGCCTCGAAGAGCGCGGCCTCGAGGGCCTCCTGCTCGGGGGTGGCGTAGGCGGTGGTGGACATCGGCATCTGCTCCTGCTGGGTCGGTCGGCTGCTGCCGGGTTTCGTTCTGCCCATCTTCCGGATCGAACCGAAAGGGCCACGAAGCGCACGCTGTGAGGTCGCTGGGAATCGACCCGAAAGGCTGGGCGTCGGCTGTGAGCGCGGTGGAGGAACGGTGCAGGTGCGCGTGTCGAGCGACGCGGACGAGCCCGCCCCCTCGGAGGGGGCGGGCTCGCTCCGGCGTCGGCGCTGCTACTTGGTGACGCGTCCGCTGTACTCGGCGGAATCGACGATCTCCAGGATGAGCCGCTGCGCCGTTGTTCCGCCCTGGAGGCGGGCGACCTGGTTGGGGAACTCCGAGGACGAGGCCGCCCGCTGGAGCAGGGAGCGGTAGAGCAGCACCACGCTGATCTCCTCGGCCCGGACCCGCTTGAACTCGCTCGACTCGGAGAACCCGATCATGACCTGGCCGCGGGTGCTCTCCTTGCGGTCGAGCTTCCCGGTCCAGTAGTTGACGCCGCTGGCATCACCGGTGCGTTCGAAGAGGTTCACGTAGATCTTGTTGACGAACGCCCGGTTGGTCAGGTTGCCGTACTTGGTCTTGAACTCGCTGGAGGCGGCGAAGTTGCTCGAGATGGCGCTGAGCTTCATGCCGCCCTTGTACTTGTTCACCCAGTAGTCGAGGCCGCCCGGGTCTGGGGTGCGGACGAAGTAGGCGTAGTAGAGCCGCGTGACCGGCGCGTAGCTGGCGCCGAACGGCCCGTTGAGGAGGCTGTCGATGTAGCCCTGGGGTGTCTGGGCCCCGGTGTTGAGCGACGACACCGCCGCCGACGACTCGCTGCCCGACGGCGAGCGGCCGAGGAAGTCCTTGTACTGCTGGGCGACGAACTTGGACCACGACGTGAACGGTGCCGGCTTGGCCCGCCAGCTCGAGACGAACGACTGCGTGTTGTTCAGCGCCCGGCGCTCGTCGGCGGGGGTGGGACCGTTGGAGGGCCGCCCGAGGGGTGCGCCGCCGTAGGTCTGGTCCGGGTTGGAGAAGCGGGGGAGCCGGGTGCAGTTGAACGACGGGTTCTGGTCCAGGCACTGGTTGTTGTACGCCATGATCGTCCGCCACTTGCCGGGCAGGTAGACGTAGCCGACGGCGTAGTCGTAGAGCGTGGGGGTGGGATCGACGTAGCGGTCGTGGCTGAGACCCATGTTGTGGCCGAGCTCGTGCGGGAAGCTCAGGTTGTCGACGGCGCACGGGAAGTCGACGGTGGAGAACCCGTACTTGCTCTTGTTCACCGGGTCGGTGAGGCCGTTGAGGACCCAGGCGAGACCGCAGCTGGTGCCGTCGTCCGTGAGGACGGAGACGAGGTCGGCACCGGTGCTGGCGCGCAGGGCGTGGACCTGGTCGGAGTGGCCGTCGTCGTCGTAGGTGATCCAGTCGAGGCTCTGGTTCGACAGGGTGAGGTTCTCGGTGAGGGCCGTGGTGCCGGCGAGGCGGACCCGCCCGACGACGCCGCTGTCGGCGTACGCCTGGTTGGTGGTGGAGATGGCGAGGGCGATCTCGCTGTTCATGGCGCTGAGTCCGCCGGCGTAGGACAGGGCGTCCGGCGTGTAGGCCATCAGCACGTCGATGGTCGGGACGGTGGGCACGTCGCCCTCGGCGACGGGAGCGGGGTCGACGGCGGCGTCGGGCGCCAGGTCATCGGGTGACACCCCGAGATCCGCGGTGGCGGGCGGCACGGCGGTGTCGTCGCGGGACTCGGGGAACGTGCGGGCGACCTCCTGCACGACCTGCTCGCCCGGGGCGGTGGTGCGGATGCGGAACGTGCCAGCTTCGGAGGTGATGAGGCCGGCGACGTCCTCGCCCTTCCGGACGATGGTCGCGGTGGACCCCGGGTCTCCGGCGACCTCGCCGTCCCAGGCGGACCACCCGGCGGCGCCGCTGTCGACGGGCTCGAGGTCGATGACGAGGTCGTCGCTGACGACGTCGACGGACACGGTCTGGGCGGCGCCGGCGCGCAGGAGCGTGGTGTCGACCTCGGCGCGGTGGGCGGGCACGGAGCTGGCGGACGAGGTGGTCCCCGACGTGGTCGCGGCGGGCGCGACGTCGAGCAGGGCCGGGGGCGGCGACGCCTGGCTGCGCTCGGCCTGGGCGGTGGCCGGCGCCAGCACCAACGTGGAGCACACGGCCAGCGCCGCGCCTGCGATCCCGACCCGCTTCGTCATCCGACCCATGGCGTCATCCCTCCGAGGCACCCGTGGAAGGGGCGATGCTACCGCGCCGACCCGGGAAAGGCGTCCTGGGAGCGGGTCAGCGGGGCTCGTCGCCGCGCAGGGTGACGCGCTGGATCACCCGGTGCGATCTGCCGAAATCGCCGGAGACCGCGTGCTGCGTGGACCGGTTGTCCCAGAACCCGAGGTCCCCGGCGCCCCAGTGGTAGCGGACCGTGTGCTCGGGCTTCACCGAGTGGGGCCCCGATGGTGGCCGACAGGTAGGTGACGTCGAGGTCGACGCCGGTGGTGGGGTCTGAGATGAGGGTCATGGGGTGGGCTCCGGGCTTCGCTGGGGGTGGTTGGTCAGGGCGCAGGCTGGTGGGCGCCCTCGGCGGTCTCGTCGACGCCGAGCTCGGCCAGGAGCCGCGACCGCAGCTCGATGATCTGCCGGTCGCTTCGCAACCGGGGGCTGGGCGCGTCGACGATCACGTCCAGGGAGAACCGGCCGTCGGTCAAGACGAGCACCCGGTCGGCGAGGATCACGGCCTCGTCGACGTCATGGGTCACCAGCAGCACCGCCGGCGCGTGCTTGGCGTGGAGCTGCTGCACCAGGGCGTGCATGCGGATCCGGGTGAGGGCGTCGAGGGCGCCGAACGGCTCGTCGAGGAGGAGCAGCTTGGGCGAGCGCACGAGCGCCCTCGCCAGCGAGGCGCGCTGCGCCTCGCCACCCGACAGGGTCTTGGGCCAGTCGGCCTCGTGCCCGCCGAGCCCGACCTCGGTGAGCGCCGCCCGGCCGGCCTTGGTGACATCGGAGGAGGTTCCGTCCAGCCCCAAGGTCACGTTGTCGAGCACCGTGGCCCACGGCAGCAGCCGCGGGTCCTGGAACACGACGGAGCGGGCTGCGGGCACCACGATCTCCCCCTCGGCGCTGCGGTCGAGGCCGGCGAGGGCCCGCAGCAGGGTGCTCTTGCCCGATCCGCTGCGGCCGAGCAGGGCCACGAACTCCCCGGGCTGCAGCTCGAGGTCGAGGCCCCTGAGGACCTCCCGCTCGCCGAACGTGCGGCGGACGTCACGGATGGACACCACCGGGCTGGAGGGCACGGCGGTCATCGCCCGGGCTGCCAGTCCAGGAGGCGCCGTTCGAGGAGCCGGACGCCGGAGTCGGTCAGCAGGCCGAGCACCGCGTAGATGATCAGGCCCAGGACCAGCACGTCGGTGTGGCCGAAGAGCGAGGCGTCGGACATGACCTTGCCGAGACCGCTGCTGGCGTTGATGGTCTCGGCGAAGACCAAGAGGAGCCACGAGATCGCCACGGACATGCGCAGCCCGACCAGGAAGCCCGGCAGAGCGCCGGGCAGCACGATCCGGCGCACCAGCTGCCCCTTCGAGAGCCCCACGACGTCGGCGAGCTCCCGGTAGCCGGGGTTCAGGCTCTTGATGGCCGTCGTGGTGTTGATGTAGATCGGGAAGGCGACGCCGAGCACGATCATCGTGATCTTCACCGTCTCGCCGACCCCGAGCCACACCACGAGCAGCGGCTGCAGGGCGATGATCGGGACGAAGCGGAACGCCGAGATGTTGGTGTCGATCAGGTCGTCGCCCAGCCGGGAGAGGCCCACGACCAGTGCGAGCACGGCGCCGATGGGGATGCCGATGGCCAGGCCCCACCCCACGCGCTGGACCGATGCCCACAGCGCTGACTGCAGGGTGCCGTCGTTCCAGAGGTCGATGCCGACCGTGAGCACGGTCCCTGGCTTCGGGAGCGTCCGGGTGCTGATCCACCCGAGGTTCGTGGCGAGGGCCCAACCCACGAGGATCAGGACCACGCCCAGCAGGCGCTCGATCCCGTGCGGGATGCCGAGCTTGCGCTTCTCACCCGCAGGCTCCTGGCCGGTGGGCAGCGTGACCAGGTCCACCGGCTCAGCGAAGCGCTGCTCCTGGGCGACGACCGCGGCGTGGAGGGTCACCGCCTGGGTGCCGACCGCGACATCGGTCTGGCTCACGACCCGCCCTCCCTGCCTGTGGCTTCGTCCTGGGCCGCCTCGATCAGATCGTTGAAGCGGCCGTCGAACTCCTGGGTCACGTCGATCTCACCGGGGATCTGGCCGGCGGCGGTGAACAGGTCCGCGACCTTCTGCTGGGGCTCGAGGACGTCGCCCGGGAGGGGGAAGAACTCCGTGGAGCCGTTGCCGCTCTCGACCAGCTGCGCGGCCCGCTCGGGGGTGAGGCCGTACTGCTTGACGAACACGGCCTCGGCCAGCTCGCCCTTGTGCTCGTTGAGGTAGGCGAACGCCTTCACCAGGCGGGTGGAGAAGTCCGCCAGCGCCGCAGTCTTGGCGCCGTCGTCGAGGGTCTTCTTCGAGGCGATGAGGAACGAGGCCCGGTCGGTGATGGTCTTGGCGTCGATGGCAAGCGTGGCCTCGGGATGGTCCTGGAGGTAGAGGCTGATGAGCGGTTCGGTGGAGAGACCGGCATCGGCCGACCCGCCGGCGAGGGTGGCGTTGATCTGGGTGATCGGCACGTCGACGGTGGTGATGTCGTCGATGCTCAGGCCGGCCTCGTCGAGGCCGCCGAGCACGGCGGCCTCGGCGGACGTGCCGCGCTGGTAGGCGACCTTCTTGCCCTTCAGGTCCTTCCAGTCCTCGATCGAGCCGTCGGCGCTGAGGAGGCCGCCGAGGCCCCGTTCGGGCGCCCAGCCGGCGACGGCGCTGATCTCCTGGTCGGCGGACTGGGCGAAGATCAGCGGCGTGCTGGCCACGAAGCCGGCGTCGACCTTGTCGCCCCGGAAGGCCTGCAGCATCGGCGGGCCGCCCACGAACGAGGCGTACTCCACCTCGTAGGGCAGGTCCTCGTCCTGGCCGGAGACGGCGAGGACGGTCTTGAGGTAGTCGAGCTGGTCGCCGATGCGCAGGGTGGTGCCCTCGGGAATCGTCTCGGGCACGGTGACCTGGGCGGCCGTGGTGGTGGGCTCGCCGTCGCCGGCGGTGGATGTCCGGGTCGAGGCGTCGGAGCTGCTGCAGGCGCTGAGGAAGCCGAGGGTGAGGGCGCCGATGAGGACGAGCGCAAGGGTGAGCCGGGAGGAGCGGAGGGGGTGCACGGGTCAAACTCTCTATTCACGATGGGATTGGTCGGGTTACTACCCGCGACGGAAGGCGTTCGCAACGGTCAGCCGTCACAGGGTGGGGGCGGATCAGGCAGGCGCGTGGATCGCAGCGGCGACGCGGTCGCGGAAGGCGATGAACTCAGGGGTGCTTCGGGGGTGCTCGGGCAGCTCCGCTTCGCGGCCGTACGGGGTCGGCTCGTCGAACACGACCCGCCCCGGGCGCGAGCTCATCACCAGGACGCGCGAGCCCAGGTAGGCGGCCTCATCGACGCTGTGGGTGATGAACACGATGGTCTTGCCCGTCTCGTGCCAGAGGCGACGCAGCTCGTCCTGGAGGCGCAGCCGGGTCAGCGCGTCGAGGGCGCCGAACGGCTCGTCCATCAAGAGGAGGGCGGGGTCGGTGGCGAGCACGCGCGCGATCTGCGCGCGCTGCTGCATGCCGCCGGACAGCTCGTAGGTGTGGTGGTCGCCGAACTCGGACAGCCCGACCAGGTCCAGCAGCCGATCTGCGGTGGCGCGGCGCTCGGCCTTGGCGACGCCCGCCATCTTCGGGCCGAACTCGACGTTGCCGCGGACGCTCAGCCACGGGAACAACGTGGCCTGCTGGAACACGACCCCGCGCTCGGGATCCGGTCCCACCACCGCGTGGCCACCGACATCGACGGTCCCCTCGGAGGGGGCCACGAAGCCGGCGAGGATCTGCAGGAGGGTGGTCTTGCCGCAACCCGACGGCCCGGCGAGCGTCACGAACTCACCGGCCTCGATGGTGGTGTCGACCAGGTCCAGGGCGCGCACGGCCCCGTGCGCCGACGCGAACTCGTGCGCCACCCGTGACAGGGTCACCCGGGCGGACCCGGGTGACCCTGCGACGGTCATCGTCAGCCCCCGGCCGACTCGGCGGGAGCGGCGTTCACCGCGTCCTGGTACGCCGACTCGTCGAGGACGTCCTCGATCTCGCCCTGCTCCTTGTTGAACTGGGCGGCGGCGAAGAGGTTCTCGGCGAGACCGCCTCCGAGGTACTCGTCGCCGACCTGGTCGGTGGCCCGCACGAAGATGAGGTCACCGATCTGCGCGGCGGCCTCCTCCGGCGTGATCTCGAGCTCAGCCGCGACGATCTCGGCGGCCGTCTCCGGCTCCTCCTCGATCAGGGAGATGGCCTGGTCCTGGGCCTTGGCCCACGCGGCGAGCGCGGCGGGGTACTTCTCGGCGAACTCGTTGGACGCCACACCCAGGTCGTAGGTGGTCTTGCCCTTCTCGGCGAGATCGGCCGAGGTGATGAGCACCTTGCCCCCGTCATCGATGATCTTGGCCAGGTTCGGGTTCCACACGTAGGCGCCGTCGATGTCACCCTGACCCCACGCGGCGAAGATCTCGTCGGGCTCGGAGTCGATGATGTCCACCGTCGACGGATCCACGCCGGCATCGTTCAGCGCGGCGAGCAGGCTGAAGTGAGCGGTCGACGCGAAGGGCGTGGCGATGGTCTTGCCCTCGAGGTCTTCGATGCCGCCGATGTCCTCGTTCACCACGAGCGCCTCGGCATCGCCGATGACGTCGTGGATCCAGACGACCTGGTAGGGGATCTCGTTGGAGATGCCGCGCGAGACCGGGCTCGAGCCGGCGAGGCCGAGGTCGATGTCACCGGCCACGATGGCCTCGTTGACGGAGCCGCCGGAGTCGAACAGCTGCCAGTCGATCTCGGTGTCGGGCAGGGCCTTCTCGAGCAGCTCCTGCTGCTTGACGATCAGGTCGCCGTTCGGGATGGCCTGGTAGGCGATGCGGATCTTCTTCGGGGCGCCGGCGGAATCGCCGGCACCCGTGGCCTTGGAGCCGGCGGCCGTGGTCGTCGGGTCGCCATCGGGCGACGAGCCGCTGTCGCTGGAGCCGCAGCCGACCGCCACCAGGGAGATCGCGGCGGCCAGGACAACAGCGACCAGCGCCGGTCGTCGGATTCGGTGGTGGTTCATCAGATTCCCTCCCAGGGAACGGGTTCGGTGACGCCGTGGCGTCGTTGTGGACCGGCCGCGATCTGCGGCCGGGATCGGGGCGCTCAGCCGCGTCCTCGCCACGGGAGCAGCCGGCGTTCGAGGACCTTGATGCCGTAGTCGAACAGCACGGCGGTGACGCCGATGACGATGATGCAGAGGATGACGATGTCGGACTGGCCGGTCTTCTTCGAGACCCAGGCGAGGCCGCCGATGCCGGGGAGGCCGGCCGTGGTCTCGGCGGCGACGATGGTGGTCCAGGCGAACCCGACCGCGAGGCGGAACCCGTTGAAGAAGTCGGGCAGGACGGAAGGCAGCACGAGGTGGCGGATGGTCTGGAGCCGCGAGGCACCGAGCGCCTGGGCGGCGAGCAGCCGGTCGCGCGGGATGCTCCGGGCTCCCGACACGATCGAGAGCGTGATCGGGGCGACGCCGGCCAGGAACAGCAGCCAGATCTTGGAGGTGTCGCCGATGCCGAACCAGATGATGAGGAGCGAGAAGTAGGCGAGGGGCGGCAGGCTGCGGAGGAAGTCGATCCAGGGCTCGAACACCACCCGGAACCAGTTGACCGTGGTGAGGAGCAGGCCCAGCGGGACGCCGACGAGGACGGCCCAGAGCAGCCCCCAGAGGATCCGCTGCACCGTGGCCCACCAGTGCTCCCAGAGCAGCGCGTCGCGAAGGCCCCGCTTCTCGATCACGATCTCCATCCCGGCCGAGGTGGTGGTCGTGGTGGTCTTGGTGCGGATCGATTCCAGGAACCGCTCCCACACGGCACCGGGCCGGGGGATGAACAGCTCGTCCCAGATCCCGGCTCTCGTGAGGCCCCACCACAGCGCGAAGAACGCGAGCAGCGACAGCAGGCGCAGGGCGATCCGCCGGCCCCGGCGGCCGTCGCCGCTCTGGTCGCCCGTGATCTGCAGGGCCTTCGACCGGCGCGCGGCGACCCGGCGACGATCGTCGTCGCCGGGGAGCGGGAGGGGGAGGTCGGCGAGGGGTGCAGGGGAGGTCATGGGAGTAATCGCTAAATATGACGGGAATGGTCGACAATACGGAGTCGGACCTGCTCAGCGCAAAAGTGTGTAAATCCGAGCGAACTACTAGGTTTTGACGCACCTCGACCACGGAGCAACCCGATGCCGCTCAACCTCCACTGGTTCCTGCCCACCGCCGGCGACAGTCGCGACGTCGTCGGCTTCGGCCCGACCGTCTCGCGCCGCGAGCCCGATCTCGACTACCTGTCGCAGGTGGCCAAGACCGCCGAGCAGGTGGGCTTCGATGCGGTGTTGACCCCCACGGGCACGTTCTGCGAGGACGCCTGGCTCACCACCGCCGCCCTCATCCGGGAGACGACCCGCCTGCGGTTCCTCGTCGCGTTCCGGCCGGGCCTGATCACCCCGACGCTCGCCGCCCAGCAGGCCGCCACCTTCCAGCGGCTGAGCAACGGCCGACTCCTCCTCAACGTGGTCACCGGCGGCAGCTCGGTCGAGCAGAAGCGCTTCGGCGACCACCTCGACCACGACCGCCGCTACGACCGTTGCGACGAGTTCCTGACCGTGCTCAAGGGCGCGTGGACCGGCAAGCCGTTCGACTTCGCCGGCGAGCACTACCAGGTGGAGGGCGCGCTGGTGTCCAAGGCTCCGGACCCGCAGCCTGCGGTCTTCTTCGGCGGCTCGTCCGACGCCGGGGTGCGCGTCGCCGCCCGCCACGCCGACGTGTGGCTGATGTGGGGCGAGCCACCCGCGGCCGCAGCGGCCGAGCTGGCCCGGGTCCGCGCCCTGGCCGAGGCGGAGGGGCGCGACGTGAAGTTCGGCATCCGCCTGCACACCATCACCCGCGACACGTCGAAGGCGGCGTGGACCGAGGCCGAGCGCCTGCTCGAGAACATGCCCGATGACGTCATCCGGCGCTCGCAGGAGATGGTCGCGGGCCACAGCGACTCCATCGGCCAGGCCCGCATGACGGCGCTGCACGGCGGCGACCGCAACAAGCTGCTCATCGCCCCGAACCTGTGGGCCGGCTTCGGCCTGGTGCGCGGCGGGGCGGGCACCGCGCTCGTGGGGAGCCACGAGGAGGTGGCCGAGCGCCTGGCCGAGTACCACGAGATCGGCTTCGACCACGTCATCCTGTCGGGCCAGCCCCACCTCGAGGAGGCGTACTGGTTCGGCGAGGGCGTCATCCCGAAGCTGCAGGCTGCTGGGGTCGCCGCCGAGCCCGGGCTGCCCGTGCCCACCGCCGACGCTGCGGCGGGGGAACCGACCTTCACGGCGGCGCACTGATGGCGCTCCCGCTCGCCGTCAACGGCAGCCCGTCGCACCCGTCGCGCAGCCGGACCCTCGCGGTCCACGTGCTGGAGCTGCTGGGGGGCGGCGATGTCCTCGACCTCGCCGACCTGGACCCCGCAGCCCTGCTCGCGCTGCGCTCCGACCCGGCGGTCGACGCCGCCGTCGTCCTGGTCGCGGCGGCGCCGATCCTCGTCGTGGCCACACCCGTCTACCGGGCGACCTACACCGCGCTCACCAAGACCATCTTCGACCTCCAGCCGCAGGGCGCGCTGGCGGGCACCGTGGTGATCCCGATCGCCACCGGCTACTCGGCGGAGCACCGGCTGGCCATCGACCACGGGCTCCGGCCGCTCGTCGCCTCCCTCGACGGGTGGACCACACCCACGGGCATCTACGCCACCAGGGCCGACCTCGGTGACGACGGTTCGATCTCCGACGCCGTCTGCGCTGCCGCAGACGCGGCGGTGGCCGAGGCTCGGGCCCTCGCCCAGGCCCTCGAAGCCGGATGACGAGGCCGGATGATGAGGGCAGCGGCCCCGGACCGGGTCAGGCCTCGAGGGAGATGGCGTACTCGGGGCAGTTGTCGGCGGCGAGCTGGGCGGCGGCGGTCTGGGCGTCGGTGAGGTCCCCGGTCACCAGGACGACGGCGTAGCCCTCGTCATCGGCGTCGAAGAGATCGCCGGCCAGGGCGTAGCAGCGGCCGTGGCCCTGGCACTTGTCGCGGTCGAACACGATGCGCATCAGCCTGCCTCGGTGGTGCGCAGGATGCGGATCGGCAGCTCGCGGGGGCCGCGCACCTGGCCGGTGGACCAGCGGACCGCATCGGGGTCCTCGACCGCCAGCTCGAAGTCCGGGATGCGCTTCATCCACTCGTCGATGGCGACGGTCAGCTCCATGCGGGCCAGGTTGGAACCGGCGCAGCGGTGGACGCCCAGGCCGAAGGCCACGTGGCGGTTGCGCTCCCGGTCGATGATGAACTCGTCGGCCCGCTCGAACGCCTCGGGGTCGCGGTTGGCGGCGGGGAAGGGGAGCAGGACCCAGTCCCGCTCGGCCACGGGACAGCCGCCGATCTCGGTGTCGGTGGCTGCGATGCGGGCCATGGTCACCGGGGCGTAGAAGCGGAGGAACTCCTCGACGGCGAAGGGCAGCACGGCGGGGTCCTCGGCGAGGCGCTTCCGGTCCTCGGGGTGCTTGGCCAGGTGCCAGAGGCTGGCGCCGATGGCCGACCACGTGGTGTCGATGCCGGCGATGATGAGCAGGCCGATGGTGCCGAAGATCTGAGCGTCGGGCAGCGGTTCGCCGTCGACCTCGAGCCCGAGCAGGTAGCCGATGAGATCGTCCTTCGGCGGCTCCTGGCGGCGGCGGATCAGCGTCTGCTCGATGTAGTAGACGAGCGTGTCCTCGGGCTGGATCGTGCCGCTGTAGGTGCCGGGCTTCTCGATGATCCGGTGGATGAAGAGGCGGAACCGGTCGCCGTCCTCCTGGGGCACGCCGAGCATGTGGGCGATGACCCGCACCGGGATGTTCTGCGAGTACTGGACCGCAGCGTCGACCACCGGGGTGCCGGCGGCGAGCAGCTCGTCGAGGAGCTCCTGGCAGGTGGCGCGGGTGGCCGCTTCGAGCTTGTCGATGGCCTTGGGCGCGAAGGCGGGGAGCAGGATGCGCCGGGAGTCCATGTGGAAGGGCGGGTCGGCGGTGATGGGCGGGGCGTAGCCCATGGGGGCGAGGCCCTCGGGCTTGAAGATGCTGACGATCACGCCCTCGGAGCTGAAGTGCTCGGTGTCGTTGGCGATGGCGGTGATGTCCTCGTGGCGGGTGGGCATCCACACGCCCCCGTGCGCCTCGCCGTGGGCGACCGGGCACCGGCCGCGGAGGTCGTCCCAGATCTCGGTGGCGGACTGGGCGTAGTCCTCGGAGGTGTGGTCGAAGTCGACGGCCCAGTCGCGGGTCGGCTGCTGCAGATCAGTCATGTGGTTCCCCTGGCGGCGGAGGCGAGGGCTCGCCCGCTCGGTCGGCTCGACGCAATGCGAACACCGCTCGATAATAGGCGTTATCGAGGGGTTGGGGCGGCTCGTGTGACCGACGACCACGGCCGGGTGCTTCACTGGTGCTCCGAACGCGAGGAGCACCGATGAGCGAGACCACCGGCACCCGGGTGTGGGGCGAGATCGACGGGCACGAGATCTCCTTCCCGATGGAGGTCCGCGACTTCGACGCCGCGACCCTGATCTTCTCCGTACCGGCCGCCGCCGCCCAGCGGCTCCTCCCCGGCACCGACTTCTCGGTGATCGAGATGGTCGACGGCGTGGCCCAGTTCGTGCTGGCCCTCTGCGACTACCACGACAATCCCTGGGGCGACTACCTCGAGATCAACCTGGGGTTCCTGGCCCGGCCCGCCGGAGCTGGCGACGAGGTCCTCGGCTCGTTCGTGTACCGCATGCCCGTCGACCAGGCCTTCACCTGCAAGGCCGGCAACGAGGTCATGGGCTTCCCCAAGACGGTCGAGGATCTCTCGGTGCGCCACGAGGGCAACCGGGTCGTCTTCGCGATGGCGGTCGACGGTGCCACCGAGCTGGAGGTCAGCTTCGCCGCACCGGTGCAGGACGGGCCGCCGTCGCGCGTCGAGACGGGCAGCTACTCCTACCTCGACGGCGAGCCTCATGAGACACCGCTGTCGATGGACATGGGCTCGGGGGTGATCGACGTGACCTCGGTCGAGATCGTGCTCGGCACCGGCATCGTCGCCACCGAGCTCAAGACGCTCGGCCTGCCGAAGGCGCCGGACTTCGGCACCTGGGGCACCGGCCTCACCGCCACGTTCCAGCTGGGTCACCCCCTGGAGGACTGACCGGCCAGCTCAGCCGGCGGTGTCGGCCGTGTGCTGGTCGTCGCGCCGCCCCCGTCGCCGCCGGCGCGCCAGGATCACGCCGAACGCGACGGCGATGGCGGTCGCTGCGCCCAGCGCCGGGAGCAGGATCTGGTCGCCGTCGTCGGCGGTGGGCTCGACCCGATCGGCCTCCCCGGCCGGGGTGGTCGCCTCGGTGGTCGTGGCGGGCTCGGTGGTGCTGGTGGTCGTCGAGGTGGAGGTCGACGTCGACGTGGTGGTGGGGGGAGCGGTGGTGGTCGTGGTGGGCGGCGCCGTTGTGGTGGTGGCGGCCAGGGCTGCTGCCAGGCGCACGAGGCCTTCGTTCCACTGCTGCTCGCCGGCTCCGACCTCCTGGGCCACCAGACCGGCCATGAGGCTGGCCCCGCCCCCGTTGAGGTGCAGGCCGTCGCCCGACAGCCCGCCCGGGTTGGCGGCGGCGATGGCGTTCCAATCGCCCTGGTGGAGGTTGGGGTACTCGCCCCGGAGGCTGGCGATGTAGTGGTTGACGTCGGGGTAGTACGGCCGGACCTCGTGGATCGTGAGCCACGACACGTAGGGCACGTCCTTGAGCTGGTCCACGATGCTGCGGGCGGCCGGTTGGAAGGCGCCGGGCGAGCCGCCGTCGTTGTGGCCGAGCAGGACGATGGCCACATCCCAGTCGGCGCCGCGCTCGGCCACGATGTCCGCGCCGGTCCCGGTGCTGCGGTTGACTTCGGCGTCGAACACGACCTCGCGTCCGGGCAGGGCGGAGATGACTGCGGCCTCGGCCCCCTTGATCACCGAGTCGCCGAGGACCAGGACCCGGGTGGGGCGCTCCGGCGGGAACTCCGGGGCCGTCGAGCTGGCGGCCGCAGGAGCGGAGCCGGTCCCCGCCAGGCCGGCGGCCAGCACGAGGGGGGCGACGAGCGCGAGGAGTCGCTTCGCAGAGATCACGGAGAGGACCATCGGCCGCGTCACGCCCCGTTCCAGGCTTCGACCCGTTCGGCCAGCACGGCCAGGCTCACCGTGGCCGCCGACAGGACCACATCGTGGAAGCCGGGCAGGGAGAACGCGGCGCCCAGCCGCTCCTCGGCCTCCGCCCGCAGCCGGAGGATCTCGCGCTGGCCCACCTTGTAGGCGAGGGCCTGGCCGGGCATGCCGATGTAGCGGTCGACCTCGGTCTCGATCTCGTCCCGGCTCACCGGGGCGTTGGCCACCATGAAGTCGATGGCGCGCTGCCGGCTCCAGCCCATGGCGTGCAGCCCGGTGTCGACGACGAGCCGGCAGGCCCGCCACGAATCGCTGGCCAACATGCCGAGGCGGTCGATGTCGCTCCGGTAGAGGCCCATCTCCTCGGCCAGGCGCTCGGTGTAGAGGGCCCACCCCTCGACGAACGCGGTGTGGCCCCACGACAGCCGGCGGAACGCTGGCAGCCCGGTCTGCTCGCTGGCGATGGCGAGCTGGAGGTGGTGGCCCGGGATGGCCTCGTGGAAGGCGATCGACGCCGTCTCGGCCCGGCCCCGCTCCGTGGGCTGGTGGAGGTTCACGTGGTACTCGCCCGGGCGGCTGCCGTCGGGTGCCGGCGGCGTGTAGTACGCCGCGGGTGCGTCGGCGGCGAGGTAGTCGGGGATCGGGGTCAGCACGCAGGGGGCCTGGGGCACGATGCCGAACCAGTCACCCATGGCGGCCGAGGCCGCATCGAGGCAGCGTCGGGCGTCGGCGATGATCTCGTCGCCGGACCGGTAGCGGAGGTCCTGGTCGTTGAGGAGGCGGTCGAAGATCTCGGTGAGGTCGTCGGTCCCGAACGCCCGGTTTCCAAGGACCCGGTACTGGGCGGGCAGCTCCTCGGTGACCTCCTGCACGCCGATCTGGTGGAGCGCTTCGGGCGTCAGGTCGAGCCCGGTGTGGAGGCGGATGAGCTGGCGGTACAGGTCGTCGCCCTCGGCCAGCCAGCACAGACCGGGTTGCTCGTCGGATCGGGCCACGGGCGCCAGCTCATCGGCGAGCACGGCGCA
Organism: Ilumatobacteraceae bacterium; assembly: GCA_025463265.1. Classification (GTDB taxonomy): domain Bacteria; phylum Actinomycetota; class Acidimicrobiia; order Acidimicrobiales; family Iamiaceae; genus Aquihabitans. The sequence continues at coordinate 16,007 of JAOBWH010000035.1, read as the reverse complement.
GTAGCGGGCGAACGACGGGCGCAGCTCGTCGGTGACCGTCTGGGCCAGCTCGGCCCGCCAGGCCGCCTCACCCTCCCAACCGTCGGGACCGGCGAGGTTGGCGAAGGGATCCTGCTCGAGGGGCGAGTCCAGGTAGCCGCCGATCTGGTTGATCGACCGGTCGATGCAGGTGCGTGCCGGCGTGCGACCCGCCGCGAGCCCCGCCCGGTAGCGGTCGGCCGCCTGGTCGAGCATGGTGCCCATGGCCCGGAGCCGTCGGACCGCCATGGCCGCGTGGTCCGGCTCGGCGGCGCGGAGCTGGCCCGCCATGGTCAGCAGCTCGGCGTGGATCCCCTGCATCTGGTCCGAGGCCAGCTCGAGGAGCCGGGCGTCGATCCCCGCCACGGCATCGCCGATCTCCTCGACGAGGAGCTGGCGGGTGACCCGGTCGGTCTCGTCCAGGGAGGCGGGGTCGATGGCCTCGGCCTCGGCGAGGAACCCGAGCCAGGTGACCCGCTGGGTCGCTTCGCCCTGGGCGGACAGGTCATCGACCCGGTCGTCGTAGCGGTGATCGCCGAGGAAGGTGGCGAACAGCGGGCTGGCCTCGAGCCGAGCTTCCCAGTACCGGTCCGCAAGGGCGCGCAGCTCGTCGGACGGCGTCGCTTCGATGGAGCTCATGGGCTCCATGCTGGCCCACGGGAGCCCGCGTTCCAGCGCCGCTCGTGGATCGCGCCCTCGCCAGCTAGGGCGTGATCCCGCGGAGGCCGGACCAGGCGAGCCGGGCGACGCGGTCGGCGAACGCATCGGCGTCGGTGCCCTGGCCCAGCCCGAGCTCGAGCCAGTGGCGGCTGGTGGACTCCGCGATGCCCACCACCCCGAAGGCGAGGACGTGGCGCTCGTCGTCGCTGAGCCCGGGGATGTCGATGAGCGTCGCCACCCGGTCGGCCACGACGGACTCCACCCGCACCACGGCCTGCGCCAGCTCCCGGTCGGTCCGGTTGCGGTCGCTGAAGAGCACCCGGAAGGCGGCGCCCTGCGCGACCGCCCACCCGAAGTAGGCGCGGAAGCCGGCCTCCACCTGCTGGCGGGGACCCTCGGCGGAGGCCGCCGCCTCGAAGATGATGCGCTCGAGCCGGGCGCCGATCTCGTCGACGAGCTCGTTGTAGAGCGCCTTCTTCGAGGCGAAGTGCTGGTACAGCACGGGCTTGGTGACGCCGGCGGCCTCGGCCACATCGTTCATCGACGTGTCGTGGTAGCCCTTCGCCGCGAACATCTCGAGGGCCACCTGGAGCAGCTGCTCCCGGCGTTCGGCCGCCGGGAGCCGCTGGGTCCCCGAGGTGGCTGTCCCCGCGTTGGTCATCCGTGCTCGTGCACGATCACCGATCGGGCGACCGTGCCGGCCTTCATGTCCTCGAACGCCTCGTTGACGTGGTCGTTGTCGATCTCCTTGGAGATCAGCTCCTTGAGCTTGAGGTCGCCGCTGCGCCAGAGCTCGAGCAGCTTCGGCACGTCCTGGTACACGTTCGACGATCCGTACCAGCAGCCCTTGATGGTCTTGGCGAGGTAGAGCCACGTGAACGCAGCGTTCAGGTTGAGGAACACGTCCATGCGGGGCACGCCGACGAGGATCACCTCACCGCCGGGCCGAGCGGTGTTGATGGCCTGCTCCATGGTGGCGCCCAGTCCGATGACCTCGAACGCCACGTCGGCGCCGCGCCCGTTGATGGCGGTGGCGGCGGCGACCGGGTCGCCCTCCGACGCGTTGACCGTGTGGGTGGCGCCGAACTCCTTGGCCATCTCCAGCTTCGAGTCGAGCATGTCGATGGCGATGATGGTGGTGGCACCGGCGATCCTGGCGCCCTGGATGACGTTGAGCCCGACGCCGCCGCAGCCGATGACCGCGACCGTGTCGCCGGGGACGATGCTGGCCGTGTTCAGGGCGGCACCGACGCCGGTGAGCACGCCGCAGCCGATGAGGGCGGCGACGTCGAGCGGCACGTCGTCGGGGATCTTCACCGTGGAGATCTCCGGCACGATGGCGTAGGGCCCGAAGGTGCCGAGGCAGGCCATCTGGTGCAGCGGGGCACCGCCGCTGGTGAGGCGGGTGGTGCCGTCGAGGAGGCCGGCCGCAGCTTGGGCGGCGGACTTCTCGCAGAGGTACGCCTGCTGGTGACGGCACTGGTAGCACTCGCCGCAGGCGGGCACGAACGAGAGCACCACGTGGTCGCCGACCGCGACCGTGGTGACGCCCTCGCCGACCTCTTCGACGATCCCGGCGCCCTCGTGGCCAAGGAGGATGGGGGTGGGGAGCGGGATGGTGCCGTTCAGCACCGACAGGTCCGAGTGGCAGACCCCGGAGGCGACGACCTTGATCTTCACCTCGCCCGGCCCGGGCGGGGCGATCTCGATGTCGTCGCGCGTCTCGAGCGGGGTGTCGTACGCGGTGAGCACGGGTGCCTTCATGGGGGTCCCCTTTGGGATGTCGGCGGTCGCCGCCGACCATACATTGACCGCCCGGTCAAGTCTCCTCGGACCGACCGGTCAGGGAGCCTGGGGGTCGAGGGTGCCGAGGAAGCGCAGGAGGATCGAGGTGAACTCGTCGGGGTCATCCTCGTAGCAGGCGTGGCCCGCGCCCTCGATCACCTCGGTCTGCGCCAGCCCGGCCGACGCACGCATCTCCGTGGTCAGGCGCTTCGCCCGGGCCTCGGTGTAGCTCGGGTCCTCCGACCCCCAGATGGCGGCGGTGGTGATGCCCGCGGCATCGCTCGAGCGCTCGAACCCGTCGATGCCGACGGGGGCCACCGGCACGAAGCCGAGCAGCTGCTCGTCCGGGAACTCCTCGAGGTACGAGAGGCTGTAGGCGCCCGACATCGAAGGTGACACCACGACCACGGTGCCGGGCCCGCCGATGTCGTCGATGAGCCCCCGGAGCCAAGCGCCATCGCTCGTGGCGTCGTCGCCGCCGTCGCGGTCGTCGGTCTCGCCGTGGCCGGGGAGGTCCACCGCCACGCCTCGCCACCCGGCCTGGGTCACGGCGTCGAGGATCCCGGTGTCGTCCCAGACGTGGGAGTCGTAGGACTGGCCGTGCAGGAACAGCACGGTGACCACCTTGCCGCTGGGCTCACCCGGGCCCGGGACGGTGGGCGGTCGCACGATGGCGTTGACCTCGACCCCGCCGGTCTCGATGGTGGTGGTGTTCTTCGCCGGCGGCCGACCGTCGCTGCTGCCGCATCCGGCGACGCACACCGCCAGGGCGGCGGCGAGGGCGAGGGCGGTCCGGCGGCGCTTCACATCAGTGGCCCGACGAGAGGCCCTGGTCCTCGCGCTCGGCCGCCTTCACGGCGTACCCGAACACGATGGCGGGGGCGAGCACGGCCGAGCCGCCCAGCAGGCAGCCCACGATGACCCGGACCAGGCCGGGGGTGTACTCGGTGGCCAGGCCGAAGAAAAAGGCCACCGTCGCCAGCGCGAAGAGGGCGTAACCGACCCGCTGGCCGATGGTGACGGCCCGGGCGATGCGGGCCCGGCGCACCAGCACGGGATCGGTGGCGGGCGCGGTCACGGGGCGATGGTACCGGTCAGGTCTCGACGGTCCCGTCGGGGCGACCGGCGGCCCAGCGCAGTTCGTCCGCGAGGCGGAGGTCGGGGGCCACCGGGTCGGCGCTGCGGAGCACGTCGAGCACGGTCAGGAAGTTCCGGACCTCACCGACGTCGTGGACCCGCAGGACCACACCGGTGCCGCTGCCGACCGCAGCCACGGCGGCGAGGGTGCCCGCCAGGCGCTCCTTCGGACGGGTGCGGGTGAGGGCGCCGATGAAGTCCTTGCGGGAGATCGCCAGCAGCGCCGGCAGGCCGTCGGGGTTGAGCTCGTCGAGGTGGCGCAGCACCTCCACCGTCTGGGCAGGGGTCTTGGTGAAGTCGGGACCGGGGTCCACCAGGATCGAGTCCGGGTGCACCCCGGCACCCGTCGCCTCGGTGACCTTGGCGGCGAGGAAGCGGCGCACCTCGTCGACCACGTTGCCGTACAGGTCGGACTCCTGGAGCCGGGTCTTCGGCGGCGCCGCCGTGTGCATCACGACGAGGGCGGCACGGTGCTCGGCCACGAGTGGCGCCAGCTCCGGGGCGCGCAGCCCGGACACGTCGTTGATGATGTGGGCGCCGGCGGCCAGGACGGCCGCCGCCACCATCGGCTTGTAGGTGTCGACCGAGATGACGACACCGGGCAGTTCGGACGCGATGGCCGACACGATCGGTCCGACCCGGTCGATCTCCTCGGACGGATCCACCTCGGGGACGTTCGTGATCCCGGACTGCCCGCCGACGTCGATCACCGTCGCGCCCTCGGCGACCATCGCCCGCACCTGGTCGAGGATCGCCTCTATCGGACGGTGGCCGGGGTCCGAGAACGAGTCCGGGTTGGCGTTGACCACCCCCATGAGCGCCGGGCGCGCCAGGTCGAGCGTGCGGTCGGCCAGGCGCAGGGTCGGGCGGAACTGCGGGGGAGTCACCAGGTCAGGTTGGCACGGCGCCGGCGCCGTGCGGCTGACCCGCCGGGGCGGACCGGCTCAGAAGATCGGGTGGTAGAGCGTGTCGGGCTCGCTGTCGTACTCCTCGATGAACAGGTCGGCCCGGTCGGCGCTGATGAACCGCCCGACGAAACCGGCCTCCCACGACCATCCCGGCAGCTGGCTGCCGATGGGGCGGACCACCGGACCGCTCGTCGTGTCGAACCAGGCGTTCGAGACGCCGTTCCCGGCGAAGATGATGGCGGTGTCGGCACCATCGTGGCCGGCAACCACGCCCCCGGAGGCCGAGGGGAACGACTGGGTCGACGCGGTGAAGCCCCCATTCGCCCGACCCTCCCACAGCGAGTCGGGACGGTCCTCGGGTGCCTGGCAGCAGATGAAGTACTGGCCGACCCACAAGATGTCGTCACGCGGGTCGCCCTCCGCGGAGAACCGGCCCACGACCGGGGCGTACTCGCCCTTGATGTTCATGGTGGTGGCGGTGAACCCGGCGGCCTCGCTGCCGGCGCGCCGCCACAGCGTGTCGATGGTGGAGGCCGCGGAGGGCGTGGGGCAGCGGCACGGGGTGATGTGCGGGTAGAAGAGGATGTCGGCCGCACCGTTCCCGTCGAAGTCGCCGACGACGGCCTGACCGACGGGGATCTTCGGGCGGGACCGGGTGCGGGCCACGCCGCCGCCGTCGTCGGGGAACACCCAGAGGCGGCCAGGCTCGTTCCAACCGCCGACCCACAAGAGGTCGTCCTTGCCGTCGCCGGAACGGGAGTCGGGCAGCAGGGTCGGCCACCACTCGCCGGTCGGGCCGTCGAAGCGCTTCGACGTGAACCCGCCGACGCCGGTGCTCGTCCAGAGGTAGTCGCCGCCGTCCTGGTTGACCCAGTAGATGTCGTCGAGCCCGTTGCCGGCGAAGTCGCCCACGAAGGCGTGGTAGTAGCCGGTGACCTGCAGCGCAGCCGGAAGCTGCTTCTTCGTGAACGGCCCGGACTCGCAGCCCGGGCACGGCGTCCACAGGGATTCCTTCCCCGTGCCCTGCTGGTACCAGAGGACGTCGTCGAGGACCTGGTCCGTGAAGTGGCCGACCACCGGTTGCGCGCCGTCCGGCGCGTCGACCGCAGCGCCACGGGTCTCGGCGAAGTAGGGGACGTCCGGCTCCTCTGCGCCGGCAGGCACGGCCACCGCGAGGGAGCCGAGCAGACCGGCGGCCGCCACGAGGGCGGCGATCGCGGGACGGCGCGTCCGAGCGTTCATCAGGTTCCCCTTCCGCACTGCGTCCCGAGGACGAGCAACCCTCAGACCCTACCCATCGGTCCCACCCGCGCACCGGGCACGGCTCGCCGACGGACCGGACTAGCGGTCGACCTCGGGATCGAGCTCCCAGGCAGCTTCGAGGTCGGGGTCATCGACCTCGGAGTCGAAGCCGCCGAGCGTCTCGTCGATGGGGTGCACGGCGGCCTCCTCCGCAGGAATGGGGGCCTCGTGTTCCTGGACGGTGTCGTCGATCTCGTCCTCGCCCGGCTCGCCGGTGGGCTCGGGAAGCTCCTCGGGCTCCTCCCGAGCCGCCCGTCGCGCCACGCTCTCGGGAGCCCCGGGGTCGGTGCCGGCCTCGCCGTAGGCCGCGGCCCCCAGCAGGTGGTCCGGTGGGTACTCGCCGCCGATCTTGTCGTCATCGAGTGCTTCGGCCCGGTCCTGTCCATCGCTCATGGCTGCCGCTACCCCACCCGTGGCCAGGTCAATCGGGCGGACCCGCCTCGGCGGCCGCTTCGGCGTCGACGGCCTCGGCGATGGCCGCATCCGCCTCCTGGCGGGCCGCCGCCGCAGCCTCCTCGGCTCGCCGGGCCTTGTCATCGAGCTTGTCGGCCCGGGACCGGGCCTTGGCGGCAGCCGAATCGAGCGCCGCCTGCTGACGCCTGCGCTCCCGGGCCCGCTCCTCCTCGGCCCGCTTCCGCTCCGCCTCCTCGGCCTGGAGCCGCACCACCTCCCTGGTCTTGCGCCTGGCCTCGACCTCGTCGACCGGTGCCCGCTTCGCGGAGCTCGGCGTCCCGACCCGGCGGACCTTTCGCCTCGCCCTCGCCGGGGGCTCCTCCTCCTTCGGTGCCTCGGCCAGCTGGGCTTTCGCCGCCCCCTTCTTCGCTGGCGCCTTCTCCGCTCGCGCCTTCTCCTCGGGGGCGGTCGGCTCGGGTCCTGCTGCAGCGGTGGCGGCGAAGCCCATCGCCGGCGGCTCGTGGTCAGCGGCGAGCAGGCCGGCTGTGAGCAGCGTGCGCACGTCGTCGTCGCTGATGGCGGCGCGCAGCGTCGACGCCATCCGGTCCCGGACGTCAGCGGTCAGCGCGAGGTGGGCTCCCGCTGCGTCGATCACGGCGTTCGACGCCGTGCGCTCGGCCTCGGTCGCCGCCCGGAGGTTGGACGCATCGCCCTCGAGGGTCTCCGTCGTGGCCGCCTCGAGCGCCTCGCCTGCGGCCAGGGCCGCTTCGATCAGCGCCGGCTCCTCGTGCGCCACCTGGTCGAGCGCCCACGACGGCCCGGTCGGCTTGCGCAGCTTGACCACCGCCCGGGCCTCGTCGGCCCGCTTGTCCGCCCGCAGCTGCTTCACCAGCGCGGCTCGGGCCTCGACGAACTCCGCTGGGTCGATCCGGTAGAGATCGTGCACCTCGTCGAGCCCCGACACGTCGACCTCAACCATCAACCCAGGTTGCCACGGCGCCCACGGCGCCTGCGCCGCTGCCTCAGGCCTTGGGCCAGGGGTCGGGGAGGTCCTCGCCTGGGTCGGGAAGGCCGCACGTGCCGTCATGGCGGTTGGGGACCAGCTTGGCGATCACCTCGCCGTCGGGCTGACGGATCCGGCAGTCGAACCCGAGGACCGGGTACGCGTCCTCGGTCTGGTCGAAGTCGCACCACGGATCCTCGGTCGGACCGGTCTGGTCCTGCGGGGCGACGGAGCGGCCGTCGATCTCGACGATGGCGAGCGACGCCTGGCAGAAGTGGGACTCCTGGGCGCGGCTGCTCCAGGCGAACAGACCGACGGCGCCGATCACCACGACCAGCACGCCGGCCGCGCCGACCGTGAGCACCTTCCAGCCGAACCCCATCCCCTCTCATCGGCAGGGCCCCACGGGCTCTTGAGGTGGCAGGTCAGGGCTCGGCGGGCCACCGTTGGGTGAGGGCCTTGGACGCCCAGCTTGGCCACTTCGGCGCCCGGTCGACCTCGCCACTGGTGAAGGCGGCGACGTTGGAGGGGCCGTCGAAGCGGGAGTTGTCCCAGCACGACGCGGTGTCGCATCGGTCGATCGCCTCCGCGACGATGACCCACAGCCGGTCGAATCGAGCGGTGATCTTCTCGACCGGGACGGAGTGCCCGCCGGCGGCCACCCGGTGGATGACGCGTGCCTTCGCGAGTTCCAGGGGGACGAGCACCACGTGGAGGGCGACGTCGTATCCAGACGCTTGGGCGTCGTCGATCAGGTCCAGCTTCGAGGGGTGGGAGCAGACCGTCTCGGCGATAAAGGCTCGGCGCTGGCCGATGAGCGCAGCGCGCGCATCGCTCGCGGCCCGGGATGCGTCGTAGGCGTGGGCCTCCTCGTCGCCGGGCCAGCGGGCCTTGGCGATCTCGTCGGCGTTGACGAACGGGGCGCCGGGGTGGACGGGCCGGAGCACGCTGGTGACGAACGACGTCTTGCCGGCGCCGTTCGGGCCGACGACCAGATCGAGACGGGTCACGGAAGCAGCGTGACGCTGCCATCGGGGTGGAACTCGCAGAGACGCCCTTGGTCGTCGAGCGCCACGGTCACGATGCCCGCGACCGCCGCCACCCCGCCGAGCGACACCTGATCGGCCGCCTCCTCGATCGCGAGATCGAGCTCGGCGTTGGCGACGCGCCGCTCGGCCGGGCGCAGAGCGGACCAGGGCAGATCGCCCCCGAGGCAGCGTTCGATGCGGCGTCGCGACGCCGTGTCGCGTCGGGTCACCTTCTGTCCGATGCGGGCCCAGTAGTCGATCTGCCCCTTGGCCGAACGCTGCTCGAGCGAACCCTCGAGCGCGGCGGCCTCCATCAGGTCGATCGCCACGCGGGTGGGGGTGTCAGCAGCCACGGTTCCTCCTGGTATTGATCCGCTACAGATCGTATCAGTATGCTACCACTGATTACGGAGGCCGGTGGCAGCAACGCTGAGCCCGGGCTCGGTCGTGGACCGGTCAGTCCAGGGCGAGGAGGTCGAGGTCGCGGGTGGCGTAGCGGTGGTGCAGCCACTCCTCGTTGGCGATCACGTGGATGCAGTCGAGGGCGGTCACCGAGGAGTCGGCCCACGGCGGGCCGTCGTTGGGGATGGCCAGGTCCTCGGCGGTGGCGGTGGCGAGGTAGTCCCGGACCATGGCCACACGACCCTCCCGGGCGGCGACGACCTCGCCGTAGGGCGGGGTGGTGTCGACCAGCAGTCCGGCGGCCCGTGCCTGGTCGGTCCACTCCCAGAACGGCATGCCGAGCGGATGCCAGGCGTCGGCTCGCCCCTGGATCCCCACGCCGAACCAGCTGTCGGTGGCCATCACGAGGTGGCGCAGGGTCTGGGCGAAGGACCACTCGCCGTCCACCGACCGGTCCACCGCGCCCGGCGGGAGGGCGGCGGCCCGAGCCATGGTCGGCGCCCACATCGCCTCGAGGGCGGCCCACCCCGCTCGCAGCTCCTCGGGATCGGCGGCGGTCCGGGCGGCCCGCTCCGGGTGGCGGCGGTCGAGCTCGGCCTGGATCAGCGGTTCGACGTCGACGCCGTTGATCGTGAGGCCCTCGATGTCGCCGTCGATGTCGGCGTCCACCAGGTACACGCCGCGCATCCGGATGCCGGAGAGGTCGACGTCGCGAAACGTGGCACCCGATGCGTCGGCACGCTCGATGGTCGCCTCGCGCAGTTCGTCACCGGTCACGGATCGAGCCATCGGCCCAGGTTACGGCGCGTCCGCTCAGCCGTTGAGGCGAGCGTGGATCAGCTTGTGAGCCTTGTAGAGCTTGGTGAACTCCTTGTACAGCGGCGCGTAGGCCGCACGCCCCTCGGCGCTCGGGTGGAACTCCCGCTCGATCGTCACGGCCCGGTTCAGCTCCTCGAGCGACTGGCGACCGAGGGCGAGCCAGGCCACGAAGGCGGCGCCGCGGGTGTTGGCGTGCTGGGGCTCGGTGACGCGGCGGATCACGCGGTCGCAGACATCGGCGTGCATCTGGCACCACAGGTCCGAGCGGGCGCCGCCGCCGATGAAGTTCAGCCCGTCGAGCGGGCGCTTGATGAAGCGCTCCACGGTGTCGAGCAGCCAGCGGCTGTTGTACGCCACGCCCTCGAACACCGACCGGACCAGCTCGGACCGGGTGGTGGTCAGCGACACGTTGTTCCAGCCGCCGCGGATCGTGTGGTCGTCCACGGGCGTGCGCTCGCCGTTGAGCCACGGCGTGAAGATGACCCGACCGGAACCGGGCGGCACCGCCTCGGCCAGCTCGTTGGCCTCGTCGACGTCGCGGATCATCTCGGCCTGGTCGCGCAGCCACAGCAGCGCGCCGCCGCCGACCTCGTGCTCGTTGGCGAGGAAGTAGCGGCCGGGCACGGCGGAGGGCAGCGCGGCCTGGTTGTTCAGCAGATCGGTTCGCTTGGTGGGCAGGTGGCACGACAGCCACGAGCTGGTGCCCATGTAGAGGTGGCCCTCGTAGTCGCCGAGCGCGCCGGAGCCGACCACCGCGGAGTGCACGTCGCCGGTCGCGGTGACCACCTTGGTGGCGGGGGTCAGGCCCCACTCCTCGGCGACGGCGGGCAGCACCGTGCCCACCACGGAGGCCGACGGGACCAGCTCGGGGAGCTGCGACTCGGTGAGCCCGCACCAGGCGAGGAGCTGCGGGTCGTAGCGGACGTCGGTGAGGTCGCGGTTGTCGGTCATCCAGTGAGCGGTGATCGAATCGAACGACGCGCAGATGCGACCGGTGAGGCGGGCGTTGAGGTAGTCGCAGGGCTCGAGGAACGTGGCCGTCGCCCGGTACACCTCGGGCTCGTGGTGGCGCAGCCAGAGGATGTGGCCGATCGGGTCCTTGCCCGAGTGACTCGGGATGCCCCCGGTCTTCTGGATCCAGGCCTTCAGGCGGAAGGCGTCGTAGCCGGCGACGTTGACCCGGCCGGTCACGAGCTCCTCGACGTAGGGGGCGCCGCGGGAGTCCATCCAGATCACCGCGGGGTGGAGGTGCCTGCCTCCGGCGTCGACGGCGACCGTGCCCGACCACTGGCTGGTGACGGCGACGGCGACCACGTCCTCGGGGGCGACGTGACCGCCGTCGAGGAGGCGGCGGACCGCGATGGTGATGGCCTCCCACCAGCCGTCGGGGTCCTGCTCGGCGCCACCGTCGCCCAGCAGCTCCAGGGGGGTGGGTTCGAACTCGTGGGCGGTGATGCGTCCCTCGGGCGTCACCAGCGCCGCCTTCGGCCCGCCGGTTCCCAGATCGATGGCCAGGACGTGCTCGGTTCCCATGTGGTCCTCATCCTCCCAGAGCGTGCGTCGGCACGTTAGTGATCAGCCCGGCCAGGGCGCGATGCTGGGCCGGGTGGACATCGTGCTGGTGCTCGTCGTGGTGGCGGTGATCGCGGTGGTGCAGATCCGCCGGCGCGGGTCGCGCCTCCAGGCGGCCGAAGAGCTCCGACGCTCGGGCGACCTCCCATCATCCGGGCCGAGGGACCGACGCAGCTCGGACTGAGCGACATCGACGGACGGGTCCGCCACTGACGCAGGCGTCGGCGACGGCGGGACGCGCAGCTCAACCAGAGGGTCGCACCCGCCGATAGGAGGGTGATGCTCCGCTCATCCCCACGCTCACCCGCCCGGGCGGTCGCCGTCCTCGCCGCCGGCCTGCTCGCGGCCCTGACGGCGTGCAGCGGCTCGGAGTCGCACCTCGCCGCCGATGGTGTGCCCACCACCATCGACATCGCCGAGAACCCCGACGGGGGCTCGTTCCGCCTGCTCACCTACAACGTCGGTGGCCTGCCGGTGGAGATCAACGAGGGCCACCCCGATGTCGACCTGCCCCAGATCAGCCCCCTCCTCAACGACTTCGAGCTGGTCCTCACCCAGGAGGACTACGACTGGTGGAAGCCCGAGGGCCTGGCCTCCGGGTTCGACTTCGTGAACTACCACGGACGGCTGCGGGCCCAGGCCAACCACGAGTACCAGTCGCCGCAGCACCCCGGCCCCGCGGAGGTGGGGGTCGACCTCGCCGAGCGGCCGGACCTGGAGCTCGGCGACGGCCTCGGCATCCTGGCCGACCTGCCGGTCGATGGCGATGAGCGGGTCCCGTGGACCGGTTGCTTCGGCGGGTTCAGCCAAGACGATGGGGGCAAGGCCGACTGCCTGGCCATGAAGGGCTTCCAGGTCACCGAGCTGACCCTGCCGAACGGCGCCGAGGTGGCGATCTACAACATCAACGCCGAGTCGGGGACCAACCACCGGGACCAGCAGCTGCAGGCGGTGGACTTCGAGCAGCTCGCGACCCACATCGCCGAGCACGCAGCGGGCCGCGCCGTGATCGTCGCCGGCCACACGAACCTCGTCCTCGACGACACCGCCCCGGCCAGCGGCGGCGGCCAGGACGGCCGGATCTGGGAGGCGTTCCTCGAGTCCGCCGGGCTCACCGACGCCTGCCGCGCCGGCGCCTGCGACGACGAGCTGGTCGACCGGGTGGCGTACCGGTCCGGCGACGACGTCGAGCTCGCCGCGACGTCCCACACGCTCCGGGGGGATCGCTTCGTCGGTGCGGACGGCGACCCGCTGAGCACCTTCGAGCCGCTCGAGGTCGGGTTCGACTGGGGACCGCAGCAACCGGGTTGAGCCGAGGTGCTTCGGCGAGTTCGACTCGGGGGCGTCGGACTGCCTCGGCGATGCCCGGCTCCCGTCTCCAGGCAGAAGCTGCAAGGCTTCGCCCACATGACCCAGGTGAGCACCCCCACCGACGGCGGCCCGGCCCCCGCCGAGACCGAGGACGCCATCGAGGCGTCCGGCCGGCTGTTCGCTGCGGTCTCCTCGGCCGTGCGGGGCAAGGACGACGTCGTGCGGCTGGGCATCGTCGCTTTGCTCGCCGGCGGCCACCTGCTCGTCGAGGACCTCCCGGGCACGGGCAAGACCCTCCTCGCCAAGAGCCTGGCGGCCGCCCTCGGCGGCCGCTTCGGACGCGTGCAGTGCACGCCCGACCTGCTGCCCACCGACATCACCGGCACCTCGGTGTTCTCGCCGGCCGACGGGTCCTGGACGTTCCGACCCGGTCCGCTGTTCGCCAACGTCTTGCTGGTCGACGAGATCAACCGGGCGTCGCCGCGGACCCAGGCGGCGCTGCTGGAACCGATGGAGGAGCACCAGGTCACGGTCGACGGGCTGACCCACCCGCTCCCGGACCCCTTCTTCTGCGTGGCCACCCAGAACCCGCACGGGCAGATCGGCACCTTCCCGCTCCCGGAGAGCCAGCTCGACCGGTTCGCCCTCGTGGTGTCGATGGGCCTGCCCGACCGATCTGCCGAGCGCGAGATCCTCACGGGCCGAGGCGGCAACGACGTCTACGCCGAGCTGTCGCCGGTGGTGGACCCGGCACGCGTCGCCGCAGCCATCGCCACCGTGCACCACGTGTACTGCGCGCCTCCGCTCGTGGAGTACGTCCTCGACCTCGCCCAGGCGACCCGCGTCCACCCGGACCTCGGCGTGGGCGCGTCGCCCCGGGCCTCGGTCGGGCTGCTGCAGGCGGCCCGGGCCCACGCCATCGTCGCCGGCCGCGCCCACGTCACCCCCGATGACGTGCAGGCCGTCGTCGGCCCGGCGTTCGCCCACCGGATCAGCCTCGGGGGCGGTGTCGACACCCGGGCCGGGTCGGCCGTCGTGGCCGACATCGTCGCTCGGACGCCTGTCCCGCGCCCGTGACCGCCATCGGGCGGTCTCGTCGCTCGGGCCTCGACCGGGTCGGCGGCACCCGTCTGACGGGTCTGGGCGCAGCGCTGCTCCTGGTCGTCATCGTCGGCGGGGCCAACCCGCCCCCGGCCACCGACCGGCAGATCCTCGTGCTCGTGTGGACGGGGATGGTGGCCGTGCTGGTCATCGGCATCGTGTGGCCGCTCGTCGCCATCCGCCGGGTCGGCGTGTCCGTGGTGTCCCCCCGGGATGCGACGGTGGGGGAGCAGGTGCCGCTCACCGTCACCATCAGCGGGCGGGTCGGACCGTGCGAGGTGCGGGCCCTCGATCCGTCGAGCGCCTGGCACCGCACCACCGGCTCGGCCGCCGGCACGATCGGCCACCTGGCTGATCGCCGGGGCGTGTTCCGCCTGGTTCGCATCGAGGTGCGGGTGACCGCACCGCTGGGGGTGCTCGCCGCGCATCGGGTGATCGAGGCGCCGCTGGCCCAGCCGGTGGAGATCGCGCCCCGGCCGCTCGCCGTGGACTGGCAGCCGGCGGCGGCGCCGCTGGAGACCGGGGCGGACCACGTGGCCCTGTCCGCGCTCGGCGGTGACCTCGTCCGGGCCGTCCGGCCCTACGCGCCAGGCGATCCGGCGCACCTGGTGCACTGGCCGTCGACGGCGCGCACCGGGACGCTGGTCGTCCGGGAGCTGGAGCCGCCGGCGCCGGTCGGCCAGGCCGTGGTGGTCGACCTGCGCGACCTCGGCGCGGACAAGGAGCGGGCCGCCTCGTACGCCCTCGGCGCCGCCCGGGCGGTGCTGGCCGCAGGTGGCGAGCTCGTCTTGTGCACGTCCGAGGTGGCCGGACCGGTCACGGGCCGGGTCCGCACGCCGCTCGAGGCCGGCCGCCGGCTGGCGCGGGCGGTGGCAGCACAGCCAGGGACCCCACCCGACGGCTGGCCGGTCGTGGAGATCGGGCGATGAGCCGGCGCACCGCGTCCACCACCCACGCCGACCGGGTGTCCTGCCCGACCTGGTTGCTGTGGTCGCTCACCGCGGCGGTGTCGGTGGCCACCGCCGTGGCCTTCCAGGCCGCGTTCGCCGTGCAGCTCGCGCCGGGGGCCGGTTACGCGCTGGGCTTCGGCATGGGCACGCTCGCCATGGTCGGGCTGCCCTCGATCTCGCTGCGCCTCGTGGCGCGGATCTTGTTGTTCGTGTCGGCGCTGGGCCTCGTGCGGTTCGCCCTGGTCGTGGGCTCCGTCGCCACCGGTGGCCAGGGGCTCCTGCTCTGGCTGGTCGCCGCGGCGTTCGTCCTCGTGCTGTCCGACCGGGTGGGCACCGAGGCGAGCACACCGCTCGGGGCGCCCGGCGAGGCGGCCCCGGCCCCAGGCGGGTCGCCCCGCCCGTCGACCACCATGCGGTCCGGGGCGCTCGTCGCGGCGATGGTGGTGCTGGCGGCCATCGTCCTGGCGCCCGTGCTGCTCCCCCACGTCGGCGACCCGGTCCAGCCCGGGCGCGGCGCCACGCTGAGCTCGCGGGTCACGGACTCGTCGATCCTGCGGTCGAGCGACTCGCTCGACATGACCAGCCGCCCCGAGCTCACCGACGAGGTCGTGATGACCGTCGACACCGACCGGGCCACCTTCTGGCGCGGCCAGACCTACGACGTGTGGGACGGCCGCCGCTGGAGCCGCAGCGATGAGCGGTTCATCCCGCTGGCCGGCCCCGACACCCCGCGGCTCGGCGACGACGACATCGGCGCCCGAGGCTCCGACGTGGTCGAGCAGCGGTTCCGGATCGAGGCGCCGTACGCCGACGTGGTCTACGCCGTGCCCACCGCGGTCGACGTCCAGATCGACCGGCCCCTGCGCGGGCGCCCCGACGGCACCCTGGTGTCGGCGCCCATGGGCCGCGGCGCCACCTACTCGGTCACCAGCCGACGGACGGCGCTCACCGCCGAACGGCTGCAATCGGTGAGCGGCGACGTCCCGGCTGCGGTGCGGGACCAGTACGCACAGGAGCCGGTGATGACCGACCGGGTGCGGGCGGCGGCCCTCGAGATCACCGCTGGAGAGGCCACGCAGTACGACGAGGTCCTGGCCATCGAGGACTGGATGGGGGACCGGGTCGAGTACTCGCTCGACGCACCGCTCGCTCCCGAGGGCGTCGACGTGGTGGACCACTTCCTGTTCGAGGCGGAGCAGGGCTGGTGCGAGCAGATCGCCTCGTCGCTGGTGGTGCTGGCCCGGGCGAACGGCATCCCCGCCCGCCTGGTCACCGGGTACGTGCCCGGCGACCGGGACCCGGTGACCGGTCAGTTCACCGTCCGCCAGCGCGACGCGCACGCCTGGGCGGAGGTGTGGTTCCCCGAGGTCGGCTGGGTCCCGTTCGACCCCACAGCCGACGTGCCCCTCGCCGGGAACGACAAGTCCGAACCGACGGTGGGCGAGTGGCTCGAGGACCACCTCGTCGTGATCCTGCTGGCCGTGGGCGCGGTGATCCTGCTGGTGGGCCCGGTCCGCCTGCTCGTGCGCCGGGCCCGGGCGCGGCGCGCCTCCCGCCCGGTGGGGTGGCCGGCGGTGGCCGACCACGGCCTCGATGCGCTCGGCGCTCGCGTCGACCG
>JAOBWH010000018.1 GCA_025463265.1 Ilumatobacteraceae bacterium | reverse complement strand
CGGCTTGGGTCGGACTCGGAAGTCCGGCCTCCTTCAACTGGGCGAAGAACCCCTTGGGCTTCTCTGCATTGGCAGATCTTGTTGACGATTTGTCACTTTCCCGGCCGGTGGTGGCCACGGGACCGTCGTTGTCCCGGTACATGGTGCGGGTGATGAGCGCCTGCTGGCCCACCCGGAACAGGTTCGAGACCAGGAAGTAGACCACGATGCCGGCGGGGAGCGTGAACGAGATGAAGGCGAAGAAGAGCGGCATGACCCGCATCAGCATCTGTTGCTGCGGGTTGATCTGCGTCGCCGTGTTCCGGCCCGACACCTGCTTCTGCTGGTAGTAGGACGTCGCCGTCACCACGAGGACCAACAAGATGTAGGGGATGGCGTGGCCGACGCCCTCGCGCAGGGCCTTCTGGGCGGACTCCGCCAGGTTCATCCCCCAGGCCTCCATCACCCGGGTGTTGCTCAGGTCCAGGTACAGCTGCGAGGTGTGGGAGATGTGGTTGGGCTCGAAGAACCCGAAGCGCTCCCAGATGCCGGCGCCGCCCCCGCCGTTCACGTTCGTGGTTGCCCGAACGGCCGCCGCGCCCATGTCCGACCCATACGGCGCCCGGTTCAGCAGCTCGAAGAGGGTCCGGTACAAGATGATGAAGACCGGCATCTGGAGCAGCAGCGGGAGGCAACCCGACACCGGGTTGATGTTGTTCTCCTTATAGAACGCCATCATCTCTTCGTTGAGCTTCTGGCGATCGTCTTTGTACTTGCTCTGGATCTTCTTCAGCTCGGGCTGGAGCTTCTGCATCGCCAGCATGCTCCGCGTGCCCTTCAGCGTGAGGGGCAGCAGCAGGATCATGATCGAGAGCGTGAGCAGCGAGATCGCGACCGCGTAGTTGGGGTAGATGCCGTAGAAGAACTCCAGCGGCTTCGCGATGAGGTTGTACATCAGGCAACCGTCCGTTCGTGGTGGTGATCGTGGTGCCGGTCGGTGCGCTCGGGCACCGGGTCCCAGCCGTGGCCGCCCCAGGGGTGGCACCGGCCGATGCGGCGGATGGCGAGCCAGGAGCCACGGAGGGCTCCGTGCACCTCGAGCGCTTCGAGGGCGTAGGAGGAACAGGTGGGCTGGAAGCGACAGGGCGACGGCCGCCCGGCGCGAACGTGCTGGTAGAGCAGCACGAACCGGCGCAGGACGCGCGCGGCGATGCTCATGTCGCCTCCCCGCCGAACCGGCGGGTGTCGAGTGCGGCGAGCAGCCTCTTCACGTCGTTCCTCAGTTCTTCCGGGTTGCGGTCGCAGGCCTCGGGGCCGGCGGAGACCAGCAGCACACCGTCGGGGACCGTGCCGGGCGCGGCGGCGGCCAGTTCGGCGAACAGGGCTCGCAGACGACGCCGCAACCGGTTCCGTTCGACGGCACCGCCGACCCGTTTGGTGATCGCATAGGCGACCCGGGTGCCCGATCCCTCCTCATCGAGGAAGGTGAGGGCGAGCGGACCCCGTCGGACGCGGATCCCTTGTGTCCGCAGCGCCACGAACGTGCGGCGGTCACGGACGGGACGGATCAAGCCGACAGCTTGGCCCGGCCCTTCAGGCGGCGGTTCCGCAGCACGGCACGGCCGGCCTTGGTGGACATGCGCTTGCGGAAACCGTGGTTCTTGGCCCGCTTGCGGACGTTGGGCTGGAAGGTGCGCTTCACTTCTCTCCTCCTCGTGAGCCACGCGGCGGGCGTGGCTCGGCAGCAGCCACCGGGTGTGGCCCGCTGGATGGTTCGACTGGTGAGCCCCGCGAGCGCGCGGAGCCATCCGGGCAACGCTACGTCCCCACCGCGCCACGGGGCAATCGCGGGCCCGCACCGGCGCTGACCTGCTGGACGGGATCGGGGTGCCCAGACCCGTGCGCGGCGCCGTCGCGACGGTGCTACGGTCCGCCCCCTGCCAGAGCGGTCACCGGGTCCTCCCACGGCCGAAGGCGTCATCACCAAACCCGGAGCGCCGCTCGTGGCCGCTCTGGGTCCGACATGTTTTTCCACAGGTGTGGACCCGGCTGTGGAACGCCCGGAAAAGGATGGTTCGACTAGGTGGGAGACACGCAGCACCTGTGGACGAACTGCCAGGATGCGCTCCGGGCCCAGGTGTCCGACGCGGTCTGGCGCTCGACGTTCCAGGACATCTCGGAGATCGCGGCGGACGACGGGCTCCTCCGCCTCGCCGTGCCCAACAACATGGTCAAGGAGAAGGTCGAGGGCCCGTACCTCTCCCTGGTCCAAGACATCGTCCGCGACACCTATGGCGAACCGCTGACCGTGTCGATCGAGGTGCGCCCCCACGCCGGGGCGAGCTCCACGGTGGCCGATCTGTTCGACGAGCGCGTCGGCGCCCGACCCGCCGCACGGGCCGAGGAGCACCTCGCGAGCGGGCCGAACGCCAACGGCGCGGCCGACGCACGCGGCCCCGCCGGCCTCGATGCCGCGCCGGTGACGCGCACCTTCGACGACTTCGTCCGGGGTCCGTCCAACCAGTTCGCCCACGCCGCCGCCCTGTCGGTGGCCGGCCAGCCGGGACGCTCGTACAACCCGCTGTTCATCTACGGCGACGCCGGGCTGGGCAAGACCCACCTCCTCCAGGCCATCAAGCACTACGTCGAGGAGAACTACCGGGACTACGTCGTCCGCTACGTGACCAGCGAGACGTTCCTGAACGAGTTCATCGAGTCGATCCGGCTCAACACGTCGGCGGAGTTCAAGCGGCGCTACCGAGAGGTCGACGTCCTGCTCGTCGACGACATCCAGTTCCTGGAGAACCGCAAGGAGACCCAGGAGGAGTTCTTCCACACGTTCAACGCCCTCCACGAGGGTCGCCGCCAGCTCGTCTTGTCGTCTGACCGCCCCCCTGATGCCATCTCCACCCTCGAGAACCGCCTCCGGAGCCGGTTCAAGATGGGCCTGATCACGGACATCCAGCCTCCCGACCTCGAGACCCGCCTGGCCGTGCTCGGCAAGAAGGCCGAGAACGAGGGGTTCCCGGTGCCCGATGACGTGCTGGAGTTCATCGCCGTCAACATCACCGACAACATCCGCGAGCTCGAGGGCGCCCTGAACCGGGTGTCGGCCCTCGCCAAGCTCCACAAGCGCCCCATCACGCTGCCCGAAGCGGAGCAGCACCTGCACGACATCATCGGCGACCGCCAGCCCCGCCCCATCACGCCGGACCTCATCCTTCAGGCGACGTCGGACATGTTCGGCTTCACCATCGAGGAGATCAAGGGCAAGAGCCGTCAGCGCCCGCTCGTGACGGCCCGGCAGATCTCGATGTACGTGTTCCGGGATTCCACGGACCTCTCCTATCCCGCCATCGCCCGTGAGTTCGGGGGCCGCGATCACACGACGGTGATCCACGCCGTCGAGAAGATCAAGGCCCTCATGGGGGAGCGGCGCCAGGTCTACGACCAGGTCACCGAGCTGCTCAACCAGATCCGCAAGGGGAGTTGAGGGTGAGGTCCACGTGCCCCCGGTCACACGAGTTGTCCACCGTTATCCACAGCAACCTGGGCATTTCTCGCCCGTCGGCGCTGGACGAAGCTGTGGACGGAGCCGGGAACCCCGGGGGACGCGCGGGGAGAAGTCGCCCCTGTGACACCCGGCATGCACCGCGGCGCAGCGAACCTGTGGAACGCTGTGGATTCCCCTCCACCAGCCCCATGCCCGCTGACCTGCGCTGATAGCGGCTTATCCCCAGTCCACAGGGCCTACCACCACCATCAGATCTTGATCAGCATCTTCTCTGGAGAACGTGAGGTTACGAAGTGAAGTTCCGTTGCGAGCGTGACACCTTGGTCGAGGCACTCGCCTCTGCCGGCCGAGCCGTGGCCAACCGCGGCGGTGCCCTTCCGGTGCTGTCGGGCGTGCGAGCTGAGCTCGCAGGCGACCGGTTGCGCCTCACCGGCAGCGACCTCGAGCTGACCATCGAGATCGAGATCGACGTGGCCGGGGAGCAAGACGGCGTGGCCGTGCTGCCCGCCAAGATCGCCTCGGACCTGGTGCGGTCCCTGGGCGAGCCCCGGGTCGAGGTCGCCGTGGATGGCGATGAGGCCCGGATCACCGCCGGCCGCTTCGAGTCGTCGCTGCGCCTCCTGCCCGCCGACGAGTTCCCCCGCCTCGGCATGCCCGCGGAGGACGCGGTGACGCTCTCCGCCAAGGAGTTCGCCGGTGCGCTGCGCCAGGTGGTGCCCGCAGCCAGCGCCGACGACGCCCGACCGATCCTCACCGGCGTGCTGCTCGCCGCCGAGGCCGACGGCCTCCGCCTGGTGGCCACCGACTCCTACCGCCTCGCCGTGCGCGACCTGCCGGGCACCTCGGTGCTCGGTGAGGGCCAGAGCGTACTGGTGCCGTCCCGGGCGCTGCGCGAGCTCGTCCGAGAGCTCGACAAGGCGCCGGGCGACGACGCCGAGGTCACCTTGCGCCTCGGTGAGCGGGAGGCTGCGTTCGAGATCGGCGGCGTGCGCCTCACCACCCGCCTCATCGAGGGCGAGTTCCCGAACTACCGGGGCCTGATCCCCGCCAGCCACCCGAACCGCCTCACCGTCGGCCGCGAGGCGCTGGTGGAAGCGGTCAAGCGCGTGAAGCTGATGGCTCGGGAGCTCAACACCCCGGTCCGGCTCGCGATGAGCGCCGACGGCCTCGAGCTCGTGGCCATCACCCAGGACGTGGGCCAGGCCCACGAGCAGCTCGACGCCACGTACGAGGGCACCGAGCTCACCGTGGCGTTCAACCCGGAGTACCTGCTCAGCGGCGTCGAGGTGACCCCTGGCGACGAGATCCACCTCGACACCGTGGACGCCCAGAAGCCCGCGGTGATCCGTGCCGGGGAGGCCCAGGAGTTCCTGTACCTGCTGATGCCGGTCCGGGTCTCCTGACCCGCAACGGCTGAGCGGTGCAGCTCCGGCGCCTCTGGCTGACGGACTTCCGCGGCTACCACGACGCCGACGTCTCGTTCGATGGCGGGCTGACCGCGGTCCTCGGACCCAACGGTCAGGGCAAGACCAACCTGCTCGAGGCCATCGGGTACCTCGCCACGCTGTCGTCGTTCCGCGGCGCGCCCACCGAGGCCATGATCCGCGCCGGCGCCGAGCGGGCGGTGGTGCGCGCCGAAGCGGTGCGCGAGGGCCGGGATCTGCTCCTCGAAGCGGAACTGGTCAACGGCGGCCGCAACCGCACCCAGCTGAACAAGCAGCCCCTCCGCCGGGCGCGCGACCTCCTGGGCGCCCTGCGCGTCACGGTGTTCTCGCCCGACGACCTGACCCTGGTGAAGGGGTCCCCGGGCGACCGGCGCGGGTACCTGGACGACACCCTGGTGTCGCTCCACCCCCGTTACGACGAGATGCGCTCGGACCTCGATCGGGTGCTGCGCCAGCGCGGCGCCCTGTTGAAGCAGTCGGGGGGCCGGCTCACCCCCGAGGTCGAGCTGACCCTCGACGTGTTCGACGCCAAGCTCGTGACGGCGGGGGAGGCCCTGGCCTCGGCGCGCCGGAACCTGGTCACGGCCCTTGAGCCACTGCTGGGGGCCTCGTACGACGCCGTCGCGCAGGAGAGCGCCGAGGTGCGGGCCACCTACGACCCGCCGTGGATGGCCGACGGGCTCGCCGCCGCCCTCGCCGCATCGCGCCGGGACGACCTCCGGCGCGGCGTCTCCACCGTGGGCCCCCACCGCGACGAGCTGGAGCTGGTCATCGGGGGGCTGCCCAGCCGGACCCACGCCTCCCAGGGTGAGCAGCGCTCGCTCGCCCTCGCGCTCCGGCTCGCGGCGCACCACGTGGTGACCGAGCAGACCGAGAGCTCGCCGGTGCTGCTGCTCGACGACGTGTTCTCCGAACTGGACCCCGACCGCAGCGACGCGCTCCTGCGCTCGCTCCCCGAGGGCCAGACGGTCCTGTCGACGGCGAGCGGCCTGCCCCCGGGCGCGGTCCCGGGCGCGGTGATAAACGTGCGCGGCGGGGTGGCCACCTCCGCCTGATCGAGCCGCGTGCGCCAGTTCGGTCGCACCCGGCCGGCGGCGGGACCGGCTGCGCGACACTGGGGCCGTGCCCTGGTCGAAGCTGCCCACCCCGGACGGACGCGGCGACGAGCCCGATCCGGCCACCCTCCCGCAGCTGATCGACGCCGTCCTGGCCGGCATGGGCGCGCCGAAAGCCGACGCGATCATCGCCATCCACGAGGGCTGGAGCACCATCGTGGGCGACGAGCTCGCCGGCCACGCGCAGCCCCTCGCCGTGGAGGGCGGGTGCCTCCGGGTGGGGGTCGACAGCCCGGCATGGGCCAGCCACCTGCGCTGGTCGGAGCGCGAGGTCGTGGCCCGGATCGACCGCCTCGTGGGGGCCGGGGTGGTCACGTCGGTGGGCACCCGGATCCTCCGCCGCTGACGGCGCGGCGGATCGGGCGCTAGCCCTTGTGACGCAACGTTCTCGGCCGTTCTCAACACGGTGGACGATGCCCAAGATGTCACCCCTCGCGTGGTAGGATGGAACCCATCGTGAAGCGCCTCGGAACGCTGCTCCGCACCACTGGTGCGGTGGCCTCCCGAGCAGTCGCTCACCTCCGTCCCGTTCGTCCCTGAAAGGCCGCGCTTTGCCTCTCGACCCGTCCAGCGTTCCCGCCCCCCCGGAGGCGGCCGCGGCACCCTCCAACCCTCCTCCGGCGCCGAAGCCGACGCGGGGGAAGTCCAGCTACAACGCCAGCGACATGACGGTCCTCGAGGGGCTGCCGCACGTGCGCAAGCGGCCCGGCATGTACATCGGCGGCACCGGGATCAACGGGCTCCACCACCTGGTGTGGGAGGTCGTCGACAACTCGGTCGACGAGGCGATGGCCGGCTACTGCGACCGCATCGACGTCACGCTCCTCGCCGACGGCGGGTGCCGCGTGACCGACAACGGTCGGGGCATCCCGACCGACGTGAACGCCGAGTTCAAGATGACGGGTGTGGAGATGGCCCTCACCAAGCTCGGCGGTGGCGGCAAGTTCGGCGGCGACGGGTACAAGGTCTCCGGCGGCCTCCACGGCGTCGGCGTGTCCGTGGTGAACGCCCTCTCGGAGCGGGTCGTCGTCGAGGTCGACCGCAAGGGCAAGCGGCACCGCATCGAGTTCGCCGAGGGCGGGTCGAAGAAGACCAAGCTCGAGGTCGTCGGAGACTCGCCCCGCGCCCGGACCGGCACCTCGGTGTCGTTCTGGCCGGACTCCACCATCTTCGAGTCCACCGAGTTCGTCGCCCGCACCATGCTCGAGCGCTTCCAGATGATGGCGTTCCTGAACAAGGCGCTCGAGATCCGCTTCAAAGACGAGCGCCCCGACCACGACAACGAGATGGTCACGTACAAGTACACGAACGGCATCGTCGACTTCGTGAAGCACGTGAACGCCACCAAGACGCCGTTGTTCTCCCGGGTCGGCTACCTCGAGCAGGCGGAGGACACCGCCGAGGTGGAGCTGGCCTTCCAGTGGAACGAGGGCTACCAGACCGACGGGCTGCACAGCTTCGCCAACGGCATCGCCACCATCGGCGGCGGCACGCACGAGGAGGGCTTCCGGGCCGCGCTCACCACGGTGGTCAACAAGTACGCCAAGGGCAAGGGCCTGCTCAAGGAGAAGGACCCCAACCTGGGCGGCGAGGACGTGCGGGAGGGGCTCACCTGCATCATCTCGGTGCGCCTCCAGGAGCCGCAGTTCGAGGGCCAGACCAAGGACAAGCTCGGCAACCCCGAGATCAAGTCCCTGGTGCAGAAGGCCACCAACGACAAGCTCTCGGACTGGCTGGAGGAGAACCCCACCGAGGCCAACAAGATCGTCAAGAAGGGCATCAACGCCCAACGGGCCCGGGCAGCCGCCCGCAACGCGCGCGACGCCACCCGCCGCAAGAGCGCGCTGGACGGCGCCGGCATGCCCGACAAGCTGCGCGACTGCTCCAGCCGCGACCGCAGCGAGTGCGAGCTGTTCATCGTCGAGGGCGACTCCGCCGGCGGTTCGGCCACCAGCGCCCGCGACCCGCGAGTGCAGGCGATCCTCCCGATCCGCGGGAAGATCCTCAACGTCGAGCGGGCGCGCCTCGACAAGATGCTCAAGAACACCGAGGTCCAGGCGCTCATCGCTGCCATCGGCGCCGGGTTCGGCGCCGAGGAGTTCGACGTCACCAAGTCCCGCTACGACCGGGTCATCCTCCTGTGCGACGCCGACGTCGACGGCAGCCACATCCGGACCCTGCTGCTCACGTTCTTCTTCCGCCACATGAAGGAGCTGGTGGAGCACAAGCACGTGTACATCGCCCAGCCGCCGCTGTACTCCACGGTGGTGGGCAAGGAGAAGGTGTACCTGAAGGACGACGCCGCCAAGGCCGAGTTCCTCGCCGAGAACCCCAACCACAAGAAGGAGTTCGCCCGGCTGAAGGGCCTGGGCGAGATGGACTGGGAGGAGCTCAAGGCCACCACCATGGATGCGGCCTCGCGGACCCTCCTGCAGGTCGGCGTGGAGCAGGCGGCCACGGCGGACACCGCCATCTCCACCCTCATGGGCGACGACGTCGAAGCCCGCAAGGAGTTCATCAAGAAGAACGCCAAGGACGTGCGCTTCATCGACATCTGAGTCGACCGGCAGCACTCCGCACCCAACCCACCATCGAGGACACACATGGCTGACGACGAACTTCCCCCCAACGACGAGCTCGACGCCGCGGGCGTCGACCCCACCATCACGGCCTACGGGCTCATCGAGCCCATCGAGATCGAGGAGGAGATGGAGCGGTCGTTCCTCGACTACTCCATGTCGGTCATCGTCTCGCGAGCGCTCCCCGACGTCCGCGACGGCCTCAAGCCGGTGCACCGCCGGATCCTCTGGGGCATGTACGACGTCGGTGCCCGGCCGGACCGTCCCTTCATGAAGTGCGCGCGCGTGACCGGCGAGGTCATGGGCAAGTACCACCCCCACGGCGACGGGGCGATCTACGACGCGCTCGTGCGCCTCGCGCAGCCGCACTCGCTGCGGCACCCGCTCGTCGCGGGCCACGGCAACTTCGGCTCGCCCGACGACGGGCCGGCCGCCGCCCGCTACACCGAGTGCCGGCTCGATCCGCTGGCCATGGCCATGCTCCAGGACATCGGCGAGGAGACCGTCGACTTCACCGACAACTACTCCGGTGAGTTCCAGGAGCCGTCGGTCCTGCCGTCGCGGTTCCCGAACCTGCTCGTCAACGGCGGTCAGGGCATCGCGGTGGGCATGGCCACCAACATCCCGCCGCACAACCTCGGCGAGGTCATCGACGCCACCGTCCACCTGATGGAGCACGAGGACGAGCTGGCGGCCATGGACAGCGACGCTCGCTGCGACCGTCTGATGCAGTTCGTCAAGGGCCCCGACTTCCCGACGGGCGGCCAGATCCTCGGCCGCTCCGGGCTCATCGACGCCTACCGCACCGGGCGCGGCTCGGTCCGCATGCGAGCGGTCTGCGAGATCGAGGAGTCGTCCCGCGGCGGCGACAAGATCGTCGTGACCGAGCTCCCCTACCAGGTGGGTCCGCGCAAGGTCCTCGCCCGCATCAGCGAGCTGGTGCGGGACAAGGAGATCGAGGGCATCTCCGACGCCAACGACGAATCGTCGGGCGGCAAGACCCGCATCGTCATCACGCTCAAGCGCGATGCGCCGGCGCTCATCATCTTGAACAACCTCTACAAGCGCACCGACCTGCAGACGTCGTTCGGCGTCAACACCGTGGCCCTGGTCGATGGCGTTCCCCGCACGCTGAACCTCTACCAGGTGCTCTTCCACTACGTGGAGCACCAGGTCGACGTCATCACCCGCCGGTCCGAGTACCGCCTCCGCAAGGCGCGCGAGCGGGCGCACATCGTCGAGGGCCTCATCAAGGCGCTCGACCTCATCGACGAGATCATCCGGACCATCCGGGCCTCGGCGGACAAGGAAGACGCCCGCAACCAGCTCCAGGCGGCGCCGTTCGAGTTCTCCGAGGTGCAGGCCGAGTACATCCTCGACATGCAGCTCCACCGTCTCACCCGCCTGGGCCGGGCCCAGCTGGAGGAGGAGATGGAGAAGCTGCGGGCCACCATCGCCGAGCTCGAGTCCATCCTCGGTGACCGCACGGTGCTCTACACCGTGATCAAGGACGAGCTGGGCGAGATCCGGGCCAAGCACGCCTCGGACCGCAAGGCCGTCATCACCTACGACCCGGGTGACATGAACATCGAGGACCTCATCGACGACGAGGACCTCATCGTCACCATGTCGGCGAAGGGCTACACCAAGACCGTCTCGGTCGACGCCTTCAAGGCCCAGGGCCGCGGCGGTCGGGGGATCTCGGGCGCCAAGCTCAAAGACGAGGACTACATCGCGCACATCGTCACCACGACGGCGCACGCGTACCTGTTGTTCTTCTCGAACCTCGGGCGCGTCTACCGCCTCAAGGCCCACGAGATCCCGATGAAGGACCGCACCGCGCGCGGCACCGCCATCGTGAACCTCCTGCCCCTCCAGCCCGACGAGAAGATCCAGACGATCATCGACACCCGGGACTACGAGACCAACCAGTACCTCTTCTTCGCCACCCGCAAGGGCCAGGTGAAGAAGACCCGGTTCAGCGAGTACGACTCCTCGCTGCGAGCCGGGCTCATCGCCATCAACCTGCGCGACGGCGACGAGCTGGTCAAGGTCATGCCGGTCAACGACTCCGACGAGATCTTCATGGTCAGCCGCTCGGGCATGACCATCCGCTACGCCCAGGACGACGTGCGCCCCATGGGCCGTTCCACCGCCGGCGTGCGCGGCATGAAGATGAAGCCGGGCGACGAGGTCGTCTCGTGCGACGTGGCCCGCGACGACACCGCGATCCTGATCGTGACCGACGGCGGCTACGGCAAGCGGACCCAGCTCGACCGCTTCAACCAGCAGGGCCGTGGTGGCCAGGGCGTGCGGGGCATCAAGCTCACCGCCAAGAAGGGCTTCGTGGTGGCGGCGTTCATGGTCGGCCTCGAGGACGAGATCTTCGTGATCGCGTCGGGCGGGGTCGTGATCCGCATGCCGGTCCGCGACATCTCGTCGCAGGGCCGCGACGCCACGGGCGTCCGGGTGATGAACCTCGACAAGGGCCAGACGGTGGCCGCGGTGGCCCCGGTCCTCGGCAACGACGACGAGGCCTGACCGGGCCACCCCCTCGCCGGCGCCGTGCGCCGGCCACGCGCCCTCCGGGGCGCCACCTCGCCGCTGCCGCGGCCGTTCACCGACCTGATCGGGCGGCCCGTGCCGCCGGAGGTGACCGCATGTCCGAACGACCGCCGCGCCCCCTGCTCCGCGTGCCCGCCGAGTCCGGCCGGTGGCGCGGCTCGA
>JAOBWH010000179.1 GCA_025463265.1 Ilumatobacteraceae bacterium | reverse complement strand
CGCGGGACCGCTGCCCCCGCCGCCCGACGGGCCACCAACCCCGGGCGCAGGGTGGGGGGATGCGGCGGGGCCGGCGGAGCCGGCGGGGCCCGCCGCCGATGAATCTGCCTTGGGGACCGCCGAGGGGTCGCCGGTAGCCTGACCCCCATGCGCGTAGGGATCGTGGGAGCAACGGGTCAGGTCGGCAGCGTCATGCGGGGCATCCTCGCCGAGCGGGCCTTCCCGGTCACCGAGCTGCGCCTCTTCGCCTCGGCCCGGTCGGCCGGTCGCACCCTGCCGTGGGGCGACACCGAGATCACCATCGAAGACGCGGCCACCGCGGACTACGCCGGCCTCGACATCGTGCTGTTCAGCGCGGGCGGTGCCACCTCCAGGGAGCTGGCGCCCAAGGTGGCGGCGGCCGGCGCCGTGGTCATCGACAACTCGTCGGCCTGGCGCATGGACCCCGACGTCCCGTTGGTGGTGAGCGAGGTCAACGGCCACGCCATCGCCCAGCGGCCCAAGGGCATCATCGCCAACCCGAACTGCACGACCATGGCCGCCATGCCGGTGCTCGGGCCGCTGCACCGCGACGCCGGGTTGAAGTCGCTGGTGGTGTCCACCTACCAGGCCGTCTCGGGCGGCGGCCTCGCCGGCGTGGCCGAGCTCGACGAGCAGGCCAAGAAGGTCGTCGACCGGGCCGCCGAGCTCACCTTCGACGGCAACGCCGTCGAGTTCCCGACACCGCAGAAGTTCCCGGCGCCCATCGCGTTCAACGTGGTGCCCAAGGCCGGCGCCATCGTCGACGACGGCCTCGAAGAGACCGACGAGGAGCAGAAGCTCCGCAACGAGACCCGCAAGATCCTCGACATCCCCGAGCTGCTGGTGTCGGGCACCTGCGTGCGCGTCCCCGTCTTCACCGGCCACTCGCTGTCGATCAACGCCTCGTTCGAGCGCCCGATCTCACCGGACCAGGCCCGTCAGATCCTCGACTACGCCCCCAGCGTGGAGCTCTCCGACATCCCCACGCCCCTCCAGGCCGCCGGCGCCGATCCCACCTACGTGGGTCGCATCCGGGTCGACAGCACGGTCGAGCACGGCCTCGCCCTCTTCCTGTCGAACGACAACCTGCGCAAGGGCGCCGCGCTCAACGCCGTCCAGATCGCCGAGCTGGTGGCTGCGGAGCTCTCGGCCTGAGGCTCGGCTCAGGGGCACGAGCAGGGGATCGTGCCGCAGCGAGGGCACCCGTCGGCGTAGCGCTGGGCGGCCTCCTCGAGGGACAGGTCGAGCTGGTGCGCCAGTGAGGCCAACCAGGCCAGCACATCAGACAGCTCGTGGCGCTGCTGGTCGACCGTGCCCTTGCGGACGGCCTGGGCGAGCTCGCCCAGCTCCTCGCAGAGCCAGGCGACGGTGGCGGCGGTCCCCCGAGCCCGGTCGCGCTCGCCGTAGGTGTCGGCGATGGTCTGCTGGAACTCGGTGAGGTGCACCGGGCGAGCGTAGGTCCACCTAGTCTCCGGCGATGGCTGGTATGGGCCCGCTGCGGCGGCTGAAGGACAAGGTCACCACGTCGCTCGGGCGGACGCCGATCCCGGGTCCCCTCGATGCCGGCGACCTCAGCACCACCGGCGGGATCGCCGTCTCCTACGCCCCCGAGCGCGACGGTGCCGCCGATCCCGGCGAGGTCGTGTGGACCTGGGTGCCCTTCGAGGACGACCCGACGCAGGGCAAGGACCGGCCCGTCCTCGTGCTCGGCTGGGACGGTCCGCTCCTCGCCGCGGTCCAGCTCTCGAGCAAGGACCACGCCCAGCGCTCCGACGCCCACGAGTGGGTGGAGGTCGGGCGCGGCGCGTGGGACCCGCAGGACCGGGTCAGCTTCGCCGATGCCAGCCGGCTCCTGCGCGTGGAGCCGGGTGCGGTGCGCCGAGAGGGCTCGTCGCTCGACGAGCGGGCTTTCGAGCGCGTGGTCGCCCGGGTGTCCGAGCTGCACGACTGGTCGCGCTGAGCAGGCTCGCCCGCAGTTCCTCCCGCAGGCGGGCACGCCGGCCGGGCCGGACGGTCAGCCGGTGGCGCGAGCAGACTTGATCGGCACGACGATCGCGTCGGCGGTCCGCATCTCGATCGGGTCCGTGCCGCGGCGCGGCGGCTTGCCGTCGACCAGCACCACCCGCGTGTCGTCGGCGTCGCTGAGCCGCACCCGGACCCGGGTGCGGTCGCGACGGACCGCCTTGGCCTTCACCCGCTGGGGGAGGGGCGGGTGATCCGTCGCCGTGAGCGACACGACGAGCGGCTCGAACGGGCCGGTGGCGTCGAACTCGACCGTCTCGGTGACGCCGGGGTGGTTGAAGTACTCGGGGTCGATGAACACCGGGCCGAGCCGACCGCTGAACGCACGGTGGACCCAGGCCTCGCGCGTGGTCGAGTAGCGCCAACCCATCAGGCGCAGGGCGCGGATCTTGCGCTGGGTGACTGGCCTGCGAGGCCGGTTCGCTCGACGTTCCACTGCATCCCCCTGGATCGGAAACCCCGTCGTGCGGACCTTCCGCGCTGACGTGGCCGGGCGGCACGCCCAGACGGACGATCGGCCCCAGACCACCACCCCCCGCCCGGTGATGAACCTGTCATGAGCCTAGGGCTGAACGGCTGGCGATGCCACTGCCTCCCGGTGAACGCCAGGTGGTGGCTGCTCGCCGGCAGGCCGCCCGCCCGATCCGTAGGGTTGCGCCCCATGGCCCGTCGCCCGGACGATGCGCCCGGTCTGCCCATCAAGTGGCACCCGGTGTCGAACGGTGAGTTCGTGCCGCCGCCGGCCACCCCGCTGGTGCGGGAGGCGACGCGTCGGAGCCGGGCGGCCTTGGAGGCCAACGCCCGGCGGATCGGCGTCACCCGGCGCCAGTTCCTGCTGTCGGCGATGGGTTCCGCCACCATGCTCGCCGTGCTGTCGGCGTGCTCGTCCGACGAGGCTCGATCCTCCGGCAAGGAGCCGGGTGGGACCTTCGCCATCCCGCCCGAGGCCACCACCGAACCGGACGCGGCGGCGGATGCGATCGGCGGCGACGAACTGGTCTTCGACGTCCAGACCCATCTGCTCGACTTCCCCGCAGCCATCGCATCCGGCGCGCCGCTGGGGTTCCCTCAGTCGGACTGCGGCGAGGAGGACTGGCACGACTGCTACCGACGGCCGGCGTTCCTCGACCTGATGTTCCTGGAGAGCGACACCAGCGCCATCGTGTTGTCGGCCATCCCGTTCCCCGGTGATCTGCTGAGCCCGGAGGTCATGGCGGAGACCATCCGCATCGGCGAGGAGCTCTGCGGCGACGGTCGGGTCTTCATGCAGGCCCAGACCAACCCCTCGGCCGCCCCCGTCGCCCAGCTGAGGGAGTCGATGGCCCAGGTCGCCGCCGACTTCCCGATCACCGCGTGGAAGGCCTACTGCCACGCCGGCGGCCCCGGCTGGTTCCTCGACGACCACGACCCCACGGCGCCGCAGTGCGGCGAGGCGTTCCTCAGCCAGGCCGAGGCCCTGGGCATCAAGCGGGTCGCCATCCACAAGGGGTTCACCATGATCGGCGGGGTCGGGCCGGATGCGGCCAGGTACTCCGATCCCGTCGACATCGGCCCGGCGGCCAAGGCCCACCCCGACATCGACATCATCGTGTACCACTCGGGCTTCGACGTCGGGCCGGCGGAAGGGCCCTACGACGAGGCCAACGACCACGGCGTCGACCGGCTCATCACGTCGATGCGCAAGAACGGGATCGAGGCCGGCGGCAACGTCTACGGCGAGCTCGGGTCGACCTGGCGCTTCGTCATGAGCAAGCCGACCGAGGCGGCCCACGTCATCGGCAAGCTCCTCAAGCACGTCGGCCCCGACAACATCCTGTGGGGCACCGACTCGATCTGGTACGGATCGCCGCAGGACCAGATCGAGTCGTTCCGGGCCTTCGAGATCTCCGACGAGCTGCAGGAGCGCTACGGCTACCCGGCGCTGACGCCCGAGGTGAAGCGCAAGATCTTCGGCCTCAACGCCGCTGAGCTGCACGGGCTCGACCCCAAGGCCGGGGCGTGCCGGTTCGACCCCGGCGAGCTGCAGGAGGCGCGGTTCCGCAACGGCCGCAAGAACACGACGTTCGGCCCCGCCACGGCGATGGCCGTGAAGCTCCTGCAGGCGCAGGGCGAGCCGTGGGAGGCCGCCACCAGGTGAACAGGGGGACCGCCGGCGAGCTGCACGCCGACGGTCCCGCCGGGGCCTCAGACGCCGAGCAGACCTCGCAGCGAGCCAACCGGGTCGCCGACGGGGTGAGCCGCGTCGAGCGGGAGCTGGGAGGGGTTGAACGTCTCGGTGCCGAGCACGAGCTGGGCGCCGGCGACCGTGCCGGCTCCGTGGGCGTGCAGGTAGTCGAGGGCCTTGTTCAGGTCGCTCACGTTGTTCACGACCCCGCCGGGGAGTCCGACGCCGAGCGTCGACAAGACGCCCAGGGCCCGGCCGTCGGCGTCGAGGAAGGCGCTTCCGGAGTCCCCCGGGATGCCGGGGGTGACCGTGTTGACCACGTGCGTCCAGCCGTTGCCCTCGGTGCTGCTGGTGAGGCCCAGCTTCGGCGACAGGAGCGTGATGCCCTGACGCAGGCTGGAGTTGCCGTACGAGTACACCGACCCGGTGGTCCCGGTGGTGTTCAGGCCGGTCGGGCCGCCCCAGTGGGGGATCGACGGGTTGACGTTCGCGACATCGGCCGGAGCCAGCTTGATGAGGGCGAGGTCGTTGTACGCACAGGCATCGGGGTCGGTCTCGCCGACGGCCTGCATCGTGTTCCACGAGCTGTAGACGAGGGTTCCGGGCTGGCTGGCCCCGCCGACCTGTACCGGGGTGCCGATGGGGAGGGTGCCGCTGGTGCAGCCGTTCGTCTCGGTCGCCTCACCGGTGCCCGAGCAGTGGGCCGCCTGCCCGATGTAGGTCTCAGCGCCGCTGGTGAAGACGAAGTTGGCGGTGCACTGCCCGCCGTTGGTGAACGTCTGCACACCGGGGTGGATGGTGGCGGTGGCCGCCGGGGCGTACGTCGGTGCGGCACCGGCGGTGGTGGGCACGGTGGCGAACGCGACCGCAAGTGCGATCGCGCCCGCAAGGGCGATGACGGGGCGGTGCATGGTGCTCCTTGGGGGGAAGGGGTCTCCACCGCAGGGCAGGGCCTTCCAGGTGATCGCACCGCCCAGGTGGCACCCGTCACTTCCCGTTCGTCACAGAACTGAAACATGGACCGGCGTCGTCGCCACCCCGGCGGGTGGCGGACGGCCGGCCCGGCTACGGGAGCCGGAGCAGCAGCGCACCCAGTTCGGCGGGGGTGTCGACGATGTGGTGCGGACGGGCCGCATCCATCTCGCCTGCCTCGGCGTACCCCCAGGTCACGGCGACGGCGATGCACCCGTTCGCGTGGGCGCCGTCGATGTCGTGGTGGCGGTCGCCCACCATCGCCACCCGGGCGGGATCCGGGTCGCCGAGCTCGGCCAGCGCGTCGCCGACGATGAGCGACTTGGAGCGGGGCCGGCCATCGGCGACGCCGCCGGCGACGGCGGTGAAGTACTGGCGCAGGTCGAAGTGATCGAGGCTGGTCTCCGCCTGGTACGTGGGCTTCGCGGTGGCGAGCGCCAGGGGGACGCCGGCGTCTCGGAGCGAGGCCAGCACCGCCGTGATCCCGGCGATGACGGTGGCCTGGAACAGCCCCACCTCCGTCATGTGGGCGCGGAACGTCTTCACCACCAGGTCGTGGTGCTCCTCGGGCAGCCCGTAGCGGGACAGGTTGTCCCGCACGGCCGGCCCGATGATCCAGGTCAGGTCGGCGTCGTCGTCGGCCGGGTGCCCCACCGACGCCACGGCGTGTCGGAAGGCCCCGGTGATCCCCTCCACCGGATCGGTCAGCGTCCCATCGAGGTCGAACAGCACCGCTTCGAGCATGCGGCGACCGTACCCGCCGTCCGATCCGACCCCTCGGCCCTCCTCCACGTTCTGGACTCATGGTCATCGGGTCATCGGAGGACGCCAACCCCTCCCGGAGTCACCGCTGCCCGATGCTCCCGAGGCTCCCCGAGTCCGACCATGCGGAGGTAGGATTCCCGGAGAACTCGCTCCTTCCGCTCAGCATGCGAGGAACGGGTCCAAACGGATGGAGATGCCCCAGACATGGCAACGGACCCCCGCACACAGGCGTTCGAGAAGCTCGCGCAACAGCTCGTCTCGGAGGATTCGCTCGAGCACGCCCTGACCGCGATGTTGCAGATCCTCACCGAAGCCGTCCCTGCGGCGTCCCACGCCGGGCTCAGCACCGGGGACTCCCCCCAGCGACCCGCCACCCCGGTGTTCACGAACCCGAAGGTGCCGGACATGGACCAGGCCCAGTACGACTCCGGTCGCGGTCCCTGCCTCGACGCGTGGCGCACCGGCACGGTGGTGCGCATCGACGACCTGTCGAGCGCCGCGGATCGGTACGCAGAGTTCGTCGCCGCTGCGCACGATCACGAGATCCGCAGCACCCTGTCCATCCCGGTGATCGTGCAAGACCGCTCGGTCGGAGCCATCAACCTCTACAGCGAGACCATCGGGGGCATCACCGCCGAAGACGAGCAGCTCGCCCTCGATCTCGCCCCGGCCAGCGGCGCGTTCCTGGTGAACGCACAGGCGTACTGGCACGCGTTCGAACTCACCCAGCAGCTCAACGAGGCGCTGGCGAGCCGGTCGATCATCGATCAGGCCAAGGGCATCTTGATGGCCGCCAACCCCGAGCTCGACGCCGACGGCGCCTTCGAGCTCCTCCGAGACGCCTCGCAGCGCGAGAACACCAAGCTCCGAGACCTCGCCAAGCGCATCACCGAGCGCCGCGGTCCCGAAGGCCCCGGCCTCATGTCGGACGACAGCCGTTGAGGCTCGCCCCCGCCAGGTGCAAGGGCCCCCTCGGCACCGCTACTAGACGGTGAAGGTGATCACGCCAGCGATGCTGGAGCGGAGTTCGCCGTCGTCGGTCCGATAGGTCAACGTGTCGGTCCCGACGAACCCAGGCGTCGGGGTGTAGGTGAGGTTGGGAGCCGTGCCCGTGATGGCGCCGTGGGTGGGAAGGTCCTCGAGGACGAAGGTGACGGGGTCACGGTCGGAGTCGGCTCCGGAGAGGGTGAAGGACACCGACGAACCGCTCGTCACGATGGGGTTCAGGTTGACGGTGGTGGGCGGATGGTTCGGCGTCACCGTCACCGACACGGTGGCGAGGGCGGAATCGAGTCGACCATCGCTCGCCTTCCAGGTGAACTCGTCCTTGCCCAGGTAGTCCCGGTCGGGCGTGTAGGTGATGTTCGGCAGCGTGCCCGTGAGGGTCCCGTGGGTGGGAGCGGTCACCAGCTGGTAGGTCACGGGGTCCCCGTCGGGATCGGTCGCCTTGACCGTCCAGGAGTAGGAGCTGTTCAGCTTCAGGCTCACCATGTTCGACCAGGCGACCGGTCGCCGGTTGTCGACCACGTTGAAGTTGATGACGCCCGCGAGCTTCGAATCCGTCAGGCCATCGTTGACCAGGTAGGTCAGTGGCGTGTCTGCGCCCACGAAATCGGGCTCCGGCGTGTAGGTGAGGATGGGCGGCGTGCCGGTGATGGAGCCGTGGGTCGGGCGATCGACGATCCGGAAGGTGAGCGGATCCTTGTCCGCGTCCGTGCCCGTGAGCGTGAAGTTGTAGGGCTTGTTCTTGGCCACGGTGGCGTTGCCGTTCCACGTCATGGGCGCGGCGTTGACTCGGATCAGAAGGTTGACGGTCGCCAGCTGCGAGGTGCCTGAGGCGTTGGCGGCGGTGAAGGTGAACACGTCGCTGCCGAGGTACCCCGGAGCGGGTGTGAACGTGAGGTTGGGTGCGGTTCCGGTGAGCGTTCCGTGGGCAGGCGCGGTCACGATCTTGTAGCTCAGCGCGGCGGTCCCCCCGTCGGTGGCCACGAGCTTGATCGCCTTGGGCGAGTCCTTGACGACCTGGTAGTTCTGGCTCGATGCCACCGGTGGCTTCGCCGGATTGCAGGCGATGAGTGCGGTGGTGGCCAGCACCGCAAGAGCCATCGCGGCCGCGCGGCGAACCTTCGTGTGCGACATGTTCATCCCCCCCTGGATTTCGTGCCGACGAACTTGTCACGTCGGTTGCACCGTGTCAACGAGAGAACCGGCCTCGTGGTCAGGCTGCGGGCCGCGCGACGACGGATCGTCGGCAGAAACGACCGAGCTCCGGCGCCGATCCTTGCGGATCGAGCCCCGGAGCCCCGTGGTGTCATCGGTTGGTTTGGTCGGGGTGGCGGGATTTGAACCCACGACCTCTGCGTCCCGAACGCAGCGCTCTGCCAAGCTGAGCCACACCCCGGTGTCGTGCGGAGGGCGAGCGTAGCCCACACCCCGGCGCCCCTCCCACCCCGATCCGGGCGGGAGCCGGCGGATCAGATGCCGTCGAGGTCGCCCGTGGACACCATGTCCTCGGTCCACGTGCCGCCGCCGAGCAGGGCGGTCGCGGCCCGGCGCAGGCGGAACGGGTCGAGGGGCTTGACCACCCACCCGTCGGCCTCGGACCGCTTGGCGAGGAACACGTCGACGTCGCGGTCCAGCAGGAACAGCACCGGCGTGTGGTCGAGCTTGCCGACGCTCTCGTCGAGCCGCAGGTCCATGCAGGCGGCCATGGCGCCCATGTTGCCGATCTGCTGGTCGAGGACCACGAGGTCGAACTCGCCGGCGTAGACCGCAGGCCGCACCTCGACGCCCTGGCGGACCCGGAAGACCTCGATGTCGTCGCCGGCGATGGCGGC
The DNA here is from genome assembly GCA_025463265.1 of Ilumatobacteraceae bacterium. Classification (GTDB taxonomy): domain Bacteria; phylum Actinomycetota; class Acidimicrobiia; order Acidimicrobiales; family Iamiaceae; genus Aquihabitans. The sequence continues at coordinate 519 of JAOBWH010000179.1, read as the reverse complement.
GTCGACCTCCTCGTGGATCCAGTCGGCGTCGGTGGCGAGCAGCACGCGTGGCACGCCGGGGACCCTAGTGGCCGCCCTGCGGACGGCTCCATCGAGGGTGGCCCCTCACGGTCCGACGGGTGCTCTCGGACTTGCCGACCGCATCCCGAGCCACCAGGGTGGGGAGGTCCGGCGGGACCTGAGGCCACCCCTTCCGGGTACCATCGCGGCCCGCCTCCCATCCCCCCACCGGAGCCTCCTCGCGTGCTCGAGATCGAAGTCGACGACACCGCCGACCACACCGTCTGCCGCCCCGTGGGCGAGCTCGACGCGTACACGGTCGCCAGCTTCCGGGAGGCCCTCGGCGAGCTGGCCACCAAGCCCCGGGTGGTGATCGACCTGTCGGAGGTCCCGTTCATGGACTCGGCCGGCCTCGGCGCGCTCATCGGCGGCATCCGCCGGGCGCGCGAGCACGGCGGCGAGGTCGCGGTGGCCTGCAGCCGGCCCACGCTCACCCGCCTGCTCCACACCACGGGCTTC
>JAOBWH010000135.1 GCA_025463265.1 Ilumatobacteraceae bacterium | reverse complement strand
CGAGCGTCGGCCAGCCGTCCCCGAGGACCGCCTCCTCCAGCGTGGCCCGATCGCCGCGGACGTCGTCAGGGGTGATGAGGTCGTCGGCAGAGAAGACCGAGCGGATCTCGTCGTCCAGGACCTCCATGGCCTCGCGCGTCCACCGCTCGGGCTGGGCCTGGCCGGGCACGGCGAAGATCAGCGGGCCGTCCTTGAACTGGATGTTGATGGCCACCGGGACGTGGTCCGGGTTGGCGTCGGACCACGCCTTCACCTCGCTGAGGCAGGCGACGAGCGTGGGGCAGACCGAGTGGTAGTCGACGTCTTGTTCGTGGAGGACCTTGGTGCCGGGCTGGGCCATGGGGTCGGGCTCGGACCCCTCGGGCTCCGGTGCGGCGGGATCCCGCAGCGCCGGGTCCGCGTAGAGGCCGCCCTTCGAATCGGCGAAGACGTCGAGCTCGATCTGGCGGACCTTCTCCTTCCCGAGCTGGGTGGCGAGGGCGGGGTGGGTGTAGTCGCGCTCCTTCGCCTGCTCGGCGTCGAGGGCGGCCAGCCGGTCCATCTCATCGGGAGGCGGGGCCTCGTGGAAGCTGTTGTGGGTCCCGATGACCTGGATCTCGTTCAGCTTCAGGTCGTCGTCGAGGGCCACGGTGGTGGTTGTCTCCCCCGCCGCCGGGTCGGTGGTGGCAGGGGCGCCACCATCGCTGCTCCCGCTGCACGCGGCCAGCCCGCTCACCCCCAGGGCGACCATCCCCAGCGCGCCCACCAGCATCCGGACTCCGACCGTCTTCTTCCCCATGGGTGCCGTACTACCAGCCGTCCGGGTGCGGCGCCCGACGGCGGACGGGTCAGCTGGTGGTGGGGACCGGGCTCGAGGCGGTCGGCGCTCCGGGGGATCCGTCCGGGGTGCCGGCCGGGACGGTGCGCGCCCAGCGGAACGCGAACCACGCCGCCGTCACCGAGACCACGGCGAGCACGGCGTGGACGATCTTGAACGCCACCTCCTCGGACCCGGTGAGGTCGTGGTCGTTGAAGGCGATCATCGGCAGGCGGATCAGCCAGTAGAGCGCCGTGCCGAGGGCGAAGCCCTGGACCAGCAGGCGGAACCAGCGGGCGTCACGGTCGGCGCCGCCGAGCATGGCCGCGGCGAGCACGGAGGCCGCCACCACGAACGCGCCGATCGGGATGGTCCAGAGGACCTTGGCCCCCACGGAGTCGTCGCCGTTCGTCCACGTCAACCAGATCCGGTTCACCCAGATGAGGAGCGTGACGGCGCAGAACGCTGCGACCGGGTGGGGACGGAGCCGATCCATGCACCCGAAGGTACCGGTGGAGCGGCCCCGTCCCCCATCCCGGGGGTCAGCGTCCGGCGAGGGCGGGCTCGCGGGTGCCGGCGGGCTCGTCGGCATCGACCTCGGGGTCCATGGGTCCGTCGAGCTCGACCACGCGGCCCTCGCCGACCCCATCGGTGGCAACGGCTGCACCGGCCTCACCTTCGAGGTCGATGGTGGGCAGGATCCGGTCGAGCCAGCCCGGCAGCCACCAGTTGCGGTCGCCCAGCAGCTCCATCGTCGATGGCACGAGCACCATCCGGACGAGGGTGGCGTCGACGAGGACCGCCACCGCCAGCCCGAGGCCCACGACCTTCATCAGGACCTGGTCCTCGAAGATGTACGCCCCGAAGACCGTGACCATGATCGCCGCGGCTGCCGTGATGACCCGGCCGGTGGAGGCCAGGCCGTGGGCCACGGCGGTGGCGTTGTCCCGGGTGCGCTGCCACTCCTCGCGGATGCGGGAGAGGAGGAACACCTCGTAGTCCATCGACAGGCCGAACAACATGGCGAAGGTCATCACGGGCACCCACACCGGGATCGGCGTGGGCTGGTCGATCCCCAGCAGCTGGCCGAACCAGCCGCCCTGGAGCGCGAGGGCCATCACGCCGTAGGCCGCGCCGATGGCCAAGAGGTTCATCAGCGCCGCCTTCAGGGCGACGAGCACCGATCGGAACACCACCAGGAGCAGGAGGAAGGACAAGAGCACGACGGCGCCGATGAACAGCGGCAGCCGGGTGCTCATGAAGCTGCTCTCGTCGACGAACGAGGCGACGCTGCCGCCGATCGTCACCTCGGCGGCGCTGCTCCCCACCGCGTCGGGCACCACATCACCGCGGAGGTGGTGGATGAGGTCCACGGTGGCCTCCTCCTGCGGACCGCTGACGGGCAGGACGATCATCGCCGCCGACCCGTCGTCGGCCACCTCGGGCGGCAGGACCGCCGCCACACCGGGATCGGCGGCCAGGGCGGTCTGCACCCGCTCGACGACGTCGGTGTCGCCGGCGGCATCGACCGCCACCACGAGCGGACCGTTGGCCCCGGGGCCGAAGCCCTCGGTGACCAGGTCGTAGGCCCGGCGGCTGGAGAGGTGCTCCGGGCCCGTCCCGGCATCGGGGTACCCGAACCGCAGGCCGATGGCGGGTGCGGCGAGCGCGAGGAGCAGCACGAGGGCGACCGCCCCCGTGATGAGCGGACGGCGCTGCACGACATGGCTCCACCGGGTCCACATCGGGCTGTCGCCCGAGGTGTCGCCCCGCACGAACGGGATCTTGCCCCGGTCGACGTTGGTGCCCATGAAGCCCAGGAGGGCGGGCAGCAGCGTCAGCGTGGCGAAGAGCATCATCAGCACGGTCACCGAGGTGGTGACGGCCGTGGCCCACAGGTACTCGAGGCCCATGGCCCCGAGGCCGAACAGGGCGATCATGACCGTGCAGCCGGCGAAGAGCACGGCCCGGCCCGAGGTGGTCATGGCGATGACGACCGCCTCCTGCGGGGCGTGCCCGGAACGCAGCGCGGACCGGTAGCGGTTGACGATGAACAGGGCGTAGTCGATCCCCACGCCCAGGCCGATCATCGTGGCCAGGCCCGCACCCCACTCCGGCACCATCAGCACGTGCGACAGCACGGTGATGACGCTGAGCGAGACGCCCAGCCCGACGATGGCCACCACGATCGGGAGACCGGCGGCAACCACCGCTCCGAAGGCGATGACGAGGATGATGAGCGCGGCCACCATGCCGAGCCCTTCGGACCCGGCCTCGGCGCCCTCGGCGTTCTGGACGGCGAAGCCTCCGGACTCGACCTGGAGCCCGTCGGCCCGGGTCTCGGCCGCGGCGTCCATGATCTCCTCGATCGCCGTCGTCGGGACCTTCTCGATGGTGTCGTCGAGCTGGACGACGACCAGCGCCACGGTGCCGTCGGGTGACACGCCCTCGGTCCGCAGCGACTGCACGTGGTCGAGCTGCTCCACCTCGTGCTCCAGGTCGTTGAGCTGGGCCAGGGTCGCCGGCCGGTCGACGCCCTTCGGATCGTGGACGATGAGGTCGACGGACCCGCCGGCGAAGTCCGGGAAGCGCTCGGTGAGCAGCTGCTGGGCCTGGGCGGAATCGCTGCCGGGCATGGTGTAGTCGACCCGGTTGACCGTGCCGATGCTCGCGGCCAGCACGTTGAGGCCGATGAGGAGGGCCAACCAGAGCGCCACGGCCCAGCGCCGGCGCCGGTAGCAGGTGAGGGCGAGGCGCTTCACGACGCCAGCTCCCACGGCTCGGAGCGGACGGTCTCCACACGGCCCGGCGCTGCGTCTGCGGCGCCGAGGGCCCGTGCGGTCAACCGGCGGTAGCGGCCCCAGCTCAGCAGGTACAGGACCTTGAAGGGGGCGGGGGCCGCCGACCAGGAGTGGTCGAACTCGTCGGCCGTCGCCTCCGCCAGGATGAACGGCACGGTGAACAGGGCCTGCTTCGAGATCCCGAGGATGGCGAGGGCCTCCTCGTCGAGGCGCTGGTACTCGGCGCCGGTGAAGTGCCGCTCGAACAGCGGGATCACGTGCTCGTCCTCGAACGCGAGGTGCACGTCGAGCAGGTCGGCCAGGTCGGTCGCGGCCTCGTGGAGCTTCCGGGGAGACCCGCCCATGCGCAGGATCTTCGTGGCGGTCTCGAGCCGCTCCATGATCAGGTCCATCGCTGCGTGGTCGGCGTCGGTGCGGTCGATCAGGTCCGCCGCACCGGGCACCCGGGCCACGAGCGCCGGGAACATGGCGTCGTCCTCGATGGTGTGGTGGCAGTGCAGCTCGGCGATGAACCCTTCGGTCCAGCGGACGAGCGCACGGGTGCGGCGCGGGTCTTGGCGGTCGTAGGTCGTCGTCGCGCCGGCCAGTCGCCGGGCGGAGGTGCGCAGGGCTCGATGGACCAGCAGGTACATCGAGGTGTCGGGGGTGGTCGGGGCATCCATGGCTCGGTTCCTCTCGGAGGGGTGGGATGCCACCACCTTCGGACCACCCGCTTGCGAGCCGCATGGAGCCTGGTTGGAACGTCGCTTCAAGCGGGTCCCAGACGCGACGCTGCCCTGGTCAGGGGCGGGATCCCGACCAGGGCAGCGCGAACGGGGGCGAGCGTCAGGTGTCGATCTCTGCCAGAACCTCGCCGATGATCTTGGTGGCCTCGTGGGCCGGGAGGGGTTCGCCGCCCTCGGCGTCGGCCACCTCTGCGGCGAAGTCCTCCACCGAGTGGACCCCGCCCACCAGGACGTGGCGCAGGGCCTCGCCGCTGGCCTCGGGGTCGTCGAGCTCCTCCACTGCGGGCGCCACGGCGTGGTCCGGCGACTCGGCCACGGCGTGCACCACCTGGCGGGCCTCCTCGCGACCGGACTTGGTCGAGACGGCCACCTCGCGATCCGGGTTCTGCTGCGCATCCCACTCCGCCAGGGCCTCGTCGTAGCCACCCTCACCGGGGTGGAGGACGCGGGTGGTGGGGGTGGCGTCGACGGCCACGTCGACCATCACGCCATCTTCATCGGGCTCGCGCACGCGGGGCGGGGCCACTGGGACCACGAGGGTGCCGTCGTCGTTCCGCACGATGTCCATGGGGGATCACTGCTCCAGATTCGGGTTCGTCGCCTCGAGGAGGCCGGACCCCCTCCGGTACCCGGGTTGCGGCGGTTCGATCCCCGCCGCCCCACCGCCGGGAGAACCGGTTAACTTGACCGAGCAGTCAAGTTCTTCCACAGGGGATCCCTCATGACCGATCTGTCGCTCGACGAGTTCAAGGCCGAGGCCGCCGCGTTCCTCGACACCCACGCCACGCCCAAGCCCGCCGCCACCGAGTTCGTGTGGGGGCAGGGCGATGACGATGTCGCCCTGTTCGAGGAGGTCTCCGCCGAAGAGGAGGCCCGCCAGCTCGCCGAGGCCAAGGCCTGGCTGGGGACCAAGGCCTCCGCCGGGCTGCACTGGATCGCCGGCCCCACCGAGCTGGGCGGGCGCGGTCTGCCCGTCGCCTACGACCACGCCTACCGGTCCATCGAGACCCGCTACCAGGTCCCGAACCAGAGCTTCTTCGGCATCGGCTTCGGCATGGTGGTGCCGACGATCCTCGCCCACGGCACCGACGAGACCAAGGCGTACCTGAACCCGATGCGATCGGGCGACCTCGTCGGGTGCCAGCTCTTCAGCGAGCCTGCTGCGGGCTCCGACCTGGCCGGGCTCACCACCAAGGCCGAGCGGGACGGCGACGAGTGGATCATCACGGGCCAGAAGGTCTGGACCTCGGGGGCCCACTACTCCGACGTCGGCGAGATCATCTGTCGCACCGATCCCGATCTGCCCAAGCACAAGGGCCTCACCGGCTTCGTGGTCGACATGCACGCCCCCGGCGTCACCGTCCGCCCGCTGCGCCAGATGACCGGCGGCGCCGCGTTCAACGAGGTGTTCTTCGACGAGGTGCGCGTGCCCGACCACCACCGCCTCGGCGACGTCAACCAGGGCTGGAGCGTGGCCCTCACGACCCTCATGAACGAGCGGGCCTCCATCGGCGGCGGCGGCGGAGGCGGGGGCATGGGCCTCGCCAGCGCCGCCCGCCTGATCCAGATGATGCAGCACTTCGGCGTCGACCAGGACCCGGTCCTGCGCGACGAGCTGGCCCGGCTCTACACCGGCTTCCAGGTGGCCAAGTTCACCAACCAGCGGGCCGGCGAGCAGCTCAAGAAGACCGGCATCCCCGGGCCCGAGCTGTCGCTCGGCAAGCTGATGCTCACCAACAACCTCACGGCCACCGCCGAGTTCGTCGCCAAGGTCCTGGGTCCCCGGCTCATCGCCGACTCGGGCGAGTGGGGCACCTACGCCTGGAGCACCTTCGTGTGCGGCACGCCCGGCATGCGCATCGCCGGCGGCTCCGACGAGACCCTCCGCAACATCATCAGCGAGCGCGTCCTGGGCATGCCCAAGGAGCCCGGCATCGACTCCAAGTCCCCTTTCAAGGACATCCTCAAGGGCTGAGCGCGCTACTCGGCGACCGCTGGGGAGCCGGCGAAGCGGCGGCCGACGACGCGGCAGCCGCGCATCAGGACCGGCCAGAAGCCGATGCGGGTCAGGAACGGGTTCGTGATGCCCGAGGTGATGCAGTAGTGCGACTCGTGCGGCGGGGTGTGGTGGATCTCGTGGTGCTCGGCCGAGAGGATCACGCCGTGGCGCTGGAGCCACCGGACCGGAGCCGGGACCGGCTCGCCGATGCGGGCGATGTGCGCCCACTTGTGGATCTGGTTGGTGACGATGACCAGGCCGGTCAGCGCCAGGACGAAGGTGCCCACGAACAGGTGCTGGTCGATGTCCACCCAGAGCAGGACGGGGATGACGACCGGCAGGCACGCCAGGAAGTTGTCGGCGTTGACCCGGACGAAGTCGCCCCGGGTCATGTCGAGCGGATCGGTGTGGTGCTCCCGGAACGACCGGATGAACTTCTGGCCGACCACCGGCGTGTCGACGGAGCCCAGGTTGTCGCACACGGCGTGGACCAGACCGGACGCGACGTCGGCGACCAGGTAGGCGGCGAGCGCAGCGGCCACCAACCCGAACGCGACGAGGACCGACCGCTGATCGGCGGCGGCGACGACCACGCGGGCAGCGAGGACGGCGGTGCACCCGACCCACACGACGATGGCGACCAGCTCGATGACCCGGTGGCCGGTCGGGTACGAGTACTCGCCCAGCCAGCGCCTCGGGGTCTCGGTCGCCTCGTCCATGCACCGAGCGTACGGCGCGACCGTCCGATCCGGATCAGCCGAAGTGCGGCGCCAGGTCTGCCGCGACGCTGGCCAGGAGGCCGTCGGACCATGCCGGGCCGATGAGGGTGATGCTGGTCGGCGGCCGGTCCGGCGCGTCGTGCTCGGTGGGGACCGGGAGGGTGACGGCGGCCAGGTCGAGCAGGTTCACGAAGTTCGTGTAGGTCCCGAGCATGGCGTTGACCTCGATGGGCCCGGCCTGGACCTCGGCGATGGTGGGGATGCGGGGCACGCTCGGCACGACCAGCACGTCGATCCGCTCCCAGATGGGCGCCAGGGCCCGCGCCCGCCGAGCCAGCTCGGTCTGGTCGCGGAACACCTCGAAGGCCCGCAGCTGACCGGCGCGCAGCACGATGTCGCGGACCACCGGGTGGACCTCGTCGCGGTGGGACTGGACGAACCCGCCCACGGCCTCGTAGCGCTCGGCCACGAACGCCCCCTCGTAGAGCAGCCGGGCCACGGCGATGAACGGCAGCAGGTCCACCGGCACTGCGCTGGTCCCGACGCCCGTGGCGAGGACGGCACGGGTCGCGGCGTCGAAGCGCTCGCTGCCGTCGGGATCGCCGTCGAAGGTCAGTCCGGCGGCGACCGGGATGCCGATCCGCAGGGGTCGGGCGCCCTCGGGTCCGGCCCCCGCCGGCGGCGTCCGCCGCCAGGGATCCTCGTCCCCCACCGCCGAGGAGGCGGCCACATCGGCAGCGGCCACCGCCGCCTGGACGGTGGGGGCGAACACGGACACGCAGTCCAACGATCGGCAGGCGGGGACCACGCCGCCGATGCTGAGGCGCCCACGCGTGGGCTTCACCCCGACGATGCCGTTGGCCGCCGCCGGCACGCGACCCGAACCCGCGGTGTCGGTCCCCAGCGCCAGGTCCACGAGCCCGGCTGCCACGGCAGCGGCCGAGCCGGAGCTGGACCCGCCCGAGACGAGCCCGGGCCAGCGGACGTTCGGCGTGATCCCGTAGGGGGTTCGGGTTCCGACCAGCCCGGTGGCGAACTGGTCCAGGTTGGTCTTGCCCATGACGACGGCACCGGCGTCGATCAGCGCCCGCACCGCGGGGGCGTCCACCGTCGGGCGGTACGCGTACGCCGGGCAGCCGGCCGTCGTCGGCAGGCCGGCGACGTCGATGTTGTCCTTCACCGCCAGCGTCTGGCCCGCCAGCGCGAGCACCGAGCCCGCCGCGACCCGCCGGTCCACCTCGGCAGCTCGCGCCCGGGCCACCTCCGGCTCGACCAGCGAGATCCAGATCCCGTCGCGCTGCTCGGCGTCGATCGCTGCCAGGGAGCGCTCCACCGCCTCGCTCGCCGTCACGGCAGCTCCACCCCGTGGTCGTCGAACTCGCCAGCATCGGCCCACGCCTGGCGCTCGGCGTCGAACGCGGCCTGCTGGCGGGTGCGGAACGCCGCGATCGACGCCGCCTCGTCGTCGAGGAACCGTTCGTGGTCGCTCAGGCGGAACGACGTGTCCTCGATGTCGATCGCCAGCTCGCCGGCTCCCTGCTGGGCCCGGAGGTCGAGCAGCTCGTCGGCCGCCACCGGGTGCCACCGCAGCTGATCGAACGGCCGCAGCAGCCACGGCTCGGCGAAGTGCGGGCCCAGGGCGTCGCGGTTCCAGACCTGCACCGTGCGGCCCACGAACTGGTAGCCGCCCGGCCCCTCCATGCCGTAGATGCAGAGGTACGAGCCCCCGATCCCGACGGAGTTCTCCGCGGTCCAGGTGCGCGCCGGGTTGTACTTGGTGGTGACGAGCCGGTGGCGGGGGTCGAGCGGGGTGGCCAACGGTGCGCCGAGGTACACATCGCCGAGGCCCAGCACCAGATAGGAGGCGTCGAACACCGTCCGCCGCACGTCGTCGATGGTGTCGAGCCCGTTGATGCGACGGATGAACTCGATGTTCCAGGGGCACCACGGTGCATCGGCCCGGACGCCGTTCATGTACCGGTCGATCGCCTCGCGCGTGGCGGGGTCGTCCCACGACAGCGGCAGGTGGACGATGCGGGACGGGAACGCCTCGTCGGCCAGATCCCCCAGGTCAGCGCACGCCTCCCGCACGGCGGCCAGCGCGGACCGGGTGGTGAGGCGCCGGCCGTCGACCTGGATGAGGAGGGACCGGACGCCCGTGGTGGCGTCGACGAGACCCGGCCCGAGGTGCTCCCGCACCCAGCGGTCGAGCGCCTGGACCCGCAGCCGGAGCTGCAGGTCCAGCGCCATCTCGCCGAACTCCACGAGCAGGAAGCGGTCGCCCGCCTGGCGGTAGGTGATCGCCGGGCTCCCGGTCGGCTCGTCGCGGGCGATGACGCCCGTGCCGGGCCGGTCCGACCGGACGAGCGCGCCGTTCCACGCAGGACGGGCCAGGGGCTCGATCCGGTCGGTCGCCCGGCCGAGCCATGCCCGGCGCCGGTCCCCTGCCGCCTCGGCCTGCTCGAGCGTCCACGGCACGAGCCGCAGGGCGTCGCCCGGGCGCAGCTGGCCGAGCTTCCATCGCTCGGGCTCGGCGACGACCGCAGGGCACACGAACCCGCCGAGGCTCGGCCCGTCGGGACCGAGGATCACGGGCATGTCACCGGTCAGGTCGACCGCGCCGATGGCGTACCCCGTGTCGTGGATGTTCGACGGGTGCAGCCCGGCATCGCCCCCGTCGGAGCGGGCCCAGCGCGGTTTCGGCCCGATGAGGCGCACGCCGGTGCGGGCGGAGTTGGCATCGACACCCCACGTGGTCTTGAGCAGGGCCGCCAGCCCGGACGCGGTCAGGAACTCGGGCGCAGTGTGGGGCCCGACGAGCACGCCGATCTCCCACTCCTGGCCGATGCGCGGTGCCATCCCGGGCGGGAGCCCGCACGGCGCCCCGTGGACGCCGACGCCGATGGGCAGGACGTCGCCTGCTTCGAGGCGACGGCCGTCGTGGCCGCCGAAGTTGGCGAGGGTGAAGGTCGACCGGCTCCCGAGGTACTCGGGAACGTCGACGCCGCCTCGGACGGCGAGGCTCGCGCGCAGGCCGCCGCCGGTCACCGCTCCGATCCGCACCGTCGCATCCGGTGCGACCACCACGGGCTGGCCCGATGGCGCCGGGACTCCGTCCACCGTGAACGCCATGGCGGCGCCGACGAGCGCGACCACCGCTCCGGCCGGGAACCGCAGGGTCGGACCGCTGGTGGTCAGCTCCAGTGCTGCGGCGTGCCCGGCGTTGCCGACGATCCGGTTCGCCAGGCGGTGGGACAGGTCGTCCATCGGTCCGCTCGGCGGCACGCCGACGTGCCAGTACCCGGTGCGGCCCGGCACGTCCTGCACGGTGGTGAACGGCCCGCCATCGACCACCTCGATGGACGCACCGGCCGGCGGTCGGGCCACAACGGGGAGCGGGGGCGCCGGAGCCTGCTCGGCGGCGTCGACGACGGTCACGAGCCACCCGGACCGAGCACCGTGAGCTGCACGGGGGTGGGGTCGAACCCGTTGCACGGGTTGTTGATCTGCGGGCAGTTCGAGATGAGCACGAGGACGTCCATCTCGGCCCGGAGGTCCACGTGGAGACCGGGAGCCGAGATCCCGTCCACGATGCCCAGCAGCCCGTCGGGGCCGACCGGCACGTTCATGAACCAGTTGATGTTCGACACCAGGTCGCGCTTCGTGAGGCCGTGCCGCGACCCGGCGTCGAGGAAGTTGTCGACGCAGGCGTGCTGGTGGAGCGTGTGGTGGCCGTAGCGCAGCGTGTTCGACTCCCGGCTGCACGCGCCGCCGATCGTGTCGTGGAACTCGATCGCGGTGTCGGCCACCGTCATCATCGGACGGCCCTCGTTCGAGCGCAGCACGCTGCCCGCCACCAGGTAGATGCTGCGCTGGGCGGCGATGGTGTCGGCCGCCGAGTACCGCTCGGCGGGGTCGAGGGCGCAGTAGAGGAGGCAGTCGACGGCCTGGTTGCCGCCCAGGTCGACGATGCGCAAGGTCTCGCCCGACCGGACGACGTGCGACCACGCGGCCCGGGCCTCCACCACCTCGTCGTGGACGACCGGCCCGGGTGCAGCACCGACGCCGCTCATCGGGCCGCCGCCAGGAACTGCTCGGTGTTCTCGAACGCCCGCAGCCGCTCGGGGCTGGTGGCGCGGAACGGGTCGGGCTCGGCTCGGTCCCCGGCCCACGACGTGATGCGGACGCCGCCGATCTCGGGTTCGGGCCGCTCGTCGAGCGGGTGCGGCCCCACTGCGACGAGGACCACCAGGTCCAGCTCGGCGCGGAGCTCCACGACGCCGGGCACGCCGCTCGGCACCGCCAGGTGGAGCCCGCCGTCGCCGGCGACGCGGACCGGGGCGAACAGGTTGATGCCGGCGGTCAGGTCGCGTCGGCCGAGGTCCTGGCGGGCGGCGGCGAGCGCCAGCAGGTCCCGGGTGGACGGGTGCGGGCCGTGGGCGGCACCGTGGCCGTACCGGGCCTCGTTCATCAGGCGGTTCGAGTGGCCGCAGAGGGCGTCGTGGCCCGCCGAGGTGTCGGTGACGATGGTGGCGAGGACCCGACCGAGGTCGGAGAGGAGCAGGGAGCCCTCGCCCAGGTACGCCTGCCACTGGACCTTGACCGTGTCCGCCGGGTTCAGCCGTTCCGAGGTCAGCGCGGCGTGGTGGAGCTGGAGGTTGAGGCACGTCCCGCCGTCGATGTCGGTGAAGCGGACGAGGTCACCTCGTCGGACCCGGGCCGATGCGTAGCCGCCGGTGCCGAGGACCTCGTCCCAGGTGACCGCGCCGGCGGCGACGCCGGCCGGGAGGTCTCGGGCTGCGGTCGCCGGCACCGTCGCCTGGGTCGGGGCCGTGGCCCCGGCCTGGGACCGGGCGTGGGCCAGGGCGGCTTCCAGGCTGTCGGTGGCCGGCGCGTCCGCCGGGCTGTCGTCCATGGGGCTGTCTTCCATCCGGCTCGTCTCGCTCCTCAGAGATTTCAATGGTTCATCGAAACCACGTCGGTGATCGTCCACGGCATCGGCCCGGAACGCAACCGTTCCGGCCAGGTGTTCACACGGCCGAAACGGGAGCAACCCGCCCCGGGGCGCCCTCGCGTCGTTACGATCGCCCGGTGGCACACGACGGTCGAGGCGACGCACCCCGGCGCGCCGGGCGTCCCCGGACCGATGCCCGGCCGGTGGTCGGCGACCCCACCGACGAGATCCTCGCCGCCGCCAGCCGCCTCATCGGCGAGCTCGGGGTGGGCGGCACGCCCATGAGCCGCATCGCCTCGGAGGTCGGCCTCAAGCAGTCGTCGCTCTACTACTACTTCCGCCGCAAGGAGGAGATCCTCGCCGCGCTGGTGGCCCGGGCGAACGTGGTGCCCCTCGAGCTGGTGAAGCAGGTCGCGGCCGACGGGGGCAGCGCCGGCGCCCAGCTCCACCGCTTCGTCCAGGCCGATGTCACCGCCCTGTGCGCGCTCCCCTTTGACATCAACGACATCCACCGCATGGCCGTCCGCGACCCCGTGGAGTTCGCCTCCTACTGGAAGGAGCGGGCCTCGCTCGAGCGGCAGCTGGCCCGCATCATCCGACGTGGCACCGCCGACGGCGACCTCCGGTCGGTGGACCCGAAGTTGGCGGCGCTCACCGTCCTCTCGAACGACGAGGGCGTGCAGAACTGGTTCCGGCTCGGGGTCAGGTGGTCGGTCCCGACCATCGGACTCCACCTCGCCGACGTGGTGGTGCAGGGCCTGCTCGCCGAGACCTCCCAGCTCACCGCCGTGCGCGCCGAGGCGGAGCGCCTGGGACCCGTCGACGCCTGACCGATCTGGATTTCGATACTCAATCGAAACCGATACTTCCCGTTCGCAGGTCCGAAACGACCCCGAAACAGAGGCTCCCTACCGTTCGAGCATCCACTGGTGGCGCTCTCCACCACCGGTGCTCGAGACCTTGGAAGGAACCTCCATGAGGAACGGCACACGACGCATCGCCACCACGCTGACCGCCGGGGTGCTGGCCGCCGGCCTGCTCGCCGGCTGCGGGAGCAGCGGAGGCGGGAGCGACAGCGGTGGGAGCGACGGCGGCTCGGGCGGGACCACCAGCGGCGACACCATCAAGATCGGCTACAGCGCCTGGCCGGGGTGGTTCCCCCTCACCGTCGCCGAGCAGGAGAAGGTCTTCGAGGACGCCGGCGTCGATGTCGAGATGGTGTACTTCACCGACTACACCGCCTCGCTCGACGCCCTCGCCGCCGGCAAGGTCGACATCAACGCCCAGACCCTCAACGACACCCTCTTCGGCGTCGCCGCAGGCAGCGAGCAGACGATCATCGTGGCGGGTGACAACTCCACCGGCAACGACGCCATCATCTGCGACGAGTCGATCACTTCGGTGGCCGATCTCGAGGGCAAGACCGTCGGCGCCGAAGAAGGGGTGGTCGACCACTTCCTCCTGCTCCAAGGCCTGGCCGAGGAGGACCTGACCCAGGACGACATCGACTTCGTCGGCGTCAAGACCGACGCGGCGGCGGCCGGGTTCGCCGGCGGTGAGTTCGACTGCGTCGGCGTGTTCGCCCCGTTCACGGTGCAGGCGCTCGAGCGGAAGGGCTCGCACGTCCTGTTCGACTCGTCGGACTTCCCGGGCGTCATCCCCGACCACCTGGTCGCCGAGACCAGCCTGGTCGAGGACCGGCCCGAGGACGTCCAGAAGGTGGTCGACGGCTGGTACGCCACGCTCGACCTCCTGGAGCAGGACCCCGACGGGACCACGGCGATCATGGCCGAGAAGGCGGGGCTCACCCCCGAGGAGTACGCCGACCTGGCGGGCGGCACGACGCTCTTCGACGCCAAGACCGCCCTCGACGCCTTCGCGGACCGAGCGAACGATCCGACTTCGCTGCCGGAGATGGCCCGACGCATCAACCCGTTCCTGCTGGAGTCCGGGCTGGTCAAGGACGAGGCGCCGCTCGACGGCCTCTTCGCCCCCCAGTTCACCCAGGCGTACGTGGATGCCAACGGGTGATCGAGGTGGAGCAGGCCGGCGCTCGGCCTGACCTCGAAGCGGTCGGCGAGCCGGCCCCCGCGGTGCCCGAGGGTCCCCCTCCCTCCGGCACGCGGGGCCGGCCGCCCTCGCGCCTGTTCGGGATCCGCACCGAGATCCCGGTCGGGTGGCGGATCGGGTTCGGGGTGGTGGGCGTCGCCGGGCTCCTCGGCCTCTGGCTCTGGTCCGCCGGCGATGGCTCGGCGCTCATCCCCACGCCGGGCTCGAGCTGGTCCGCCTTCACCGAGATGGTGGGTGACGGGACCTTCCAGACCGATCTCTGGGCCTCGCTGCAGCGGGTCGCGATCGGCTACTCGATCTCGATGGCGATCGGCATCGTGGCCGGCATCGCCATCGGCACGTTCGCCTCCGTCGAGTCGTTCTTCGAGCCCCTCATCGGCTTCCTGCGCTACATCCCGGCGCCGGCGCTGCTGCCGCTGTTCCTGCTGCTGCTCGGCATCGGCGAGAGCCCCAAGATCTGGCTGATCGTGGTGGGCACCGCCTTCTACAACGTGATCATGACGGCGGACGTGGCCCGCAACGTCCCCCGGGAGATGATCGATGCCAGCTACACGCTCGGCGCCGGACGGGGACGGATCCTGCGGCGGGTCATCCTCCCCCACTCCATCCCCGGGATCATCGACGTCGCCCGCATCAACCTGGCCGCCGCCTGGAGCATGCTCGTGGTGGCGGAGATCCTCGGCGCCCAGGCCGGCCTGGCCTACCAGATCAACCTGGCGCAGCGGTTCCGGGCGGTCGACGTGATGTTCGCCCTGCTCTTCGTGTTCGGGCTCATCGGCCTCTGCTCCGATGTGATCCTCCGCCAGGTCCGCAACCGCGTCGCACCGTGGGCCCGCCCGTGAGCACCACGACCGGCCCCGCCGCCATCGCCGCCCTCCGGGCGAGCACGCCCAAGCTCGTGGTCGACGACGTCACCAAGGTGTTCGCCGGCCGCAAGACCACCGTGACGGCGCTCGAGCACGTCGATCTCCACGTGGCCGACGGGGAGCTGGTCTGCCTGCTCGGGGCGTCCGGCTGCGGCAAGTCCACGCTGCTGTCGATCATCGGCGGCCTGGAGGCGGCCACCTCGGGCACCGTCACCGTCGACGGCGACCTCGTGGTCGGCCCCGGAGCCGACCGGGGCATGGTGTTCCAGGCGTACTCCCTGTTCCCGTGGAAGACGGTGGCCCAGAACATCGCCTTCGGCCTCGAGACGGCCAGGTGGTCCAAGGCCCGCCGGGAGGAACGGGTGGCCGAACTGCTCGGGATCATGTCGCTGACCAACTTCGCCGACGCCCTGCCCAAGGAGCTCTCGGGTGGGATGCGGCAGCGGGTGGCCATCGCCCGGGCCCTCGCCCCGGAACCGGACATGCTCCTGCTCGATGAGCCCTTCGGCGCCCTCGACGCCGAGACCAAGCGCCACATGCAGGACTTCCTGCTGAGCCTCTGGCGCCGGACGGGCACCACCATCTTGATGGTCACCCACGACATCGAGGAGGCCGTCTACCTCTCCCAGCGGATCTACGTGCTGGCCGCCCGTCCGGGGCGCGTGGCCGCCGAGATCGACATCCCCTTCGGCAGCACCCGCGGCCCGAACACGAAGCGGGACCCGCGCTTCCTCGACCTCCGCGACGAGCTCGCCGACCTCCTCGCCACCTGACGCAGGCGCATCTCGGGCGGTGCGTGCCTAGCCTGGCGGCGACGAACGGGGAGGTGGGCCGATGCCTGCGACCGAGACGATCAGCGACGAGGAGCTCGAGCGACAGGCCCTGGCCGCGGCCGCAGGCGACCCGGTGCCCGACGACGCCGTCCCGTGGAGCCCCTCCGGCCTGGACCCCCTGATCGCCGACTGGTACATGCCCGCGCCCACGGCGGTCCGCCGCGACCTGAAGACCCGCGTCATCACGGGGGTCGTCGTCGCCTCGATCGTCGCCATCAACGCCGCCGGCCTCTGCGTCACCTACGGACGCGTCATCCTCGGCTGAGGTTCTCCGTCACTCGTTCGGCTGCGCCTCACTCCGTTCCGTCGAGCTTCGATCGACGGGCTCACGCCCGACCGTCTCCGCAGGGACGACCGGCAAGCCGGATCGTCCCAGAGTGGGGGGCTCCGCAAGCTCTGCCCCCCACACCCCCCGGGCTCGCTCCGCTCGGAACCAACCCTTCACTCGTACATCTGGAACCTTGGGGGGTGGCCGGCGAGGCGGTCGTCGTTCTGGTTGCCCACCAGGCGGTCCCAGAGGTCGCCTTCGTGGGTGGTCACGTAGAAGCGGCCGGCCTTCACCTGGCTGAGGGCGTGGCGGGCGCCGACGAGGGGGTCGAGGCCGCCGTCGCCGAGGATCTGGCTGATGCTGTCGCCGGCCAGGTGGGAGGACTCGGTGTCGGTGGCGTCGCCGAGGTCGGCGGGCCGGTTGCGGTCGCCGTGGTCGATGTTGGTGGTGACCATGCCCGGGCAGATCACCGACGTCCCGATGTGGGCGGCACCGGCGAGGCCGAGGTCGTGGTGGAGGCTCTCCATCAGCCCGACCGCTGCGAACTTCGACGTGCAGTAGACGGCGGACGCGGCGGACGCCACGACCCCGGCGATCGAGGCGGTCCCGATGACGTGGCTGGGCTCGCCGGCGTCGATCAGGCGCGGGATGAACGAGCGGATCCCGTGGACCATGCCGCGGAGGTTGACCCCCATCACCCAGTCCCAGTCGTCGAGCGTGGTCTCCCACGAGTACCCACCGGCGAACACGCCGGCGTTGAGGCAGACGACCCGGATCCCACCGGTGCGCTCCCAGGCGACCCGGGCGGCGTCCTCGACCGACTTGGGGTCGGTGACGTCGCAGCGCACGCCGGACACCTCCCCCGTTCCCAGGGACCGCAGTTCGGCGACGGTGAGGTCCAGCGCGCCCTGCTCGATGTCGGCGAGCACCACGTGGGCGGCGCCGTCTTCGAGCAGCGACGTGGCGAGCCCGCGCCCGATGCCGCTGGCGCCTCCGGTGACGATCGCCGTGGTCCCGTCGAAGTCGTGCATGTCAGTTCCCCTGTTCGAGCAGCGTCTTGGCCCAGTCGATGCTGGCGGCGTTGGATGCGAAGAAGTGCTGGCCTCCGGCGTGGAGGTCCCGGTAGGCGCGCTGGAAGGCACCGTCTCGGAGCGCCGAGGTCCCGGCGAGCCGGTACGCCCCCTCGGCGATGTCGACGCCCGTCTGGTTGACGTGGACGCACGCCTGGCGGACCAGGTTCGACGTCGGCACCGACAGGAACTCGCCGGTCTCGGCGCACTCGGCTTCGGCCTGCTCGCACACCTCCCGGACCCAGGCCCGGCCAGCGGCGTACTTGGATTCGAGGCGGGCGATCGTGATGAGCCCGTGGTCGGAATCGCCGATGGAAGACGCCGCGCCCATGCGGGTGCGGGTGGCTGCGGCGCGGAGCTCGTCGAGCAC
Organism: Ilumatobacteraceae bacterium; assembly: GCA_025463265.1. Taxonomy (GTDB): domain Bacteria; phylum Actinomycetota; class Acidimicrobiia; order Acidimicrobiales; family Iamiaceae; genus Aquihabitans. The sequence goes on along the minus strand of JAOBWH010000135.1, from coordinate 14,172 downwards.
CCGGCGGGTCACGCCGAGCGCCCAGGCGGCGTGGCCGACCGCGGTGAGCGGGAGGACCCCGAGGTGGTGCATGGCCGATCCCCGGTGCCGGACGGGGGCGAAGAAGTCGAAGGTGTGGCGGTCCGGGATGCGGACCCCGGTGAGCGTGTAGTCGACGGACTGCGTGGCCTGGAGCCCGAGGACGTCCCAGTTGCCCTGGACCTGCGCCTGGTCGACGGGCAGCACGCCGAACCGGTAGCCGGCGTCGCCCCCGTCGGCGGGGGTGGCGAAGAACCCGCACCCGGCGAGGTCGGCGAGGGTGAGGCCCGAACCGAACTGGTAGCTGCCGTCGACGACCCAGCTGTCGCCGTCGGGGGCGCCGGCCCCGTTGGGGGCGAACTGCCCGGCGAGGCGGGGGACGCCGTCCGCGAAGACCTCGGCGGCGCCGTCCTCGGGCAGGTAGGCCCCGAAGTAGGAGGCGGCCGAGTCGACGGCGAACGCCACCCACCCGATGGAGCCGTCGGCCCGGGCGAGCTCGGCCCACACGTCGACCACCTCGAGCAGCGGCAGCTCGTTGCCGCCGACCTCCTTCGGGACGGAGATGGCGTCGAGGCCGGCGTCGGCGATCAAGGTGAGGGCACGGGGATCGAACGACCGGCCGGCGGGCGCCGCCGAACCGATCGCGTCGAGCTCGGCGAACAGGGCCGTGGCCTGCTGGGATGCGGACATGGGCGGTGTCTACACGCCGTTGGAGGGTCGCGCTCGGCTAATCGTCGAACAGGGTGCCCTGGGCGTCCGGGCGCACGTAGCGCACGGCTCCGGTCCACGGGATGTCATCCATGAACGCCCAGCTGCGGCGGTGGATCGCGGACGGGCCGAGGCCCCGGAGCGCCCGCTTGTGGCTCGGGCAGGGGTAGCCCTTGTTCCAGGCGAAGTCGTACGCCGGGTACTGCTCGTCCTCGAGCCGCATCATGCGGTCGCGGGTGACCTTGGCCAGGATCGACGCCGCCGAGATCGACAGGCACGTGGCGTCGCCCCGCACGATCATCGTGGTCGTCCCGCCGCCGATGAAATCCCACTTCCCGTCGATCAGGAACTGGTCGGGCTGGACCCCCAGGCCCTCGACGGCCCGGCGGGCGGCCAGCCGCTGGGCCTCGGACATGCCGAGCACGTCGCACTCCTGCTCCGACGCGTGGCCCACCGCCCAGGCCTCGCACCAGTCGGTGATCCGGTCGAAGAGCGCCTCGCGCTCGGTCTCGGTCAGCTGCTTGGAGTCACGGATCTTGTTGACCCGCCGCTCCTTGGGCAGCACGACGGCCCCGATCGTGAGCGGGCCGGCCCAGGCGCCGCGGCCCACCTCGTCGATCCCGACCACCACCTGGTGGCCCGCCTCCCACAGCGCCCGCTCCCTGGTGAGGCCGGGTGCGGACCGCTTGAGCGCCTTGCGGAGCTGGGGAGCGGTCACGGGAGCCATCGGGTCCGCAACCTATCGTCGGCATCCGGCACCCTGCACGGTGCCGTACTGACCACCGGGGCGTGGAACAATCGACCCCGGCCGGTCCCCCGCCCACCCTGGACCGACCCGCCCCCCGGGGGCACCTCCGTTGCCACCAGACCCCGCCACCTCCGTCACCCAGGACCGCGCTGCGCCGACGGTCGAGCCGCAACCGGCCGCGCCGGTCCGGATCCCGCACGCACCCGGCCTCGATGGGCTCCGGGGCGCCGCCGTCGCCGCCGTGGTGGTGTTCCACGCCGGCCCGCCGACGTGGATGCCCGGCGGGTTCCTGGGGGTGTCGCTCTTCTTCACCCTGTCGGGGTACCTGATCACGACCCTGGTGATGGCCGAGGTCGAACGGGACCGGTCCATGGGCCTGGCCGGCTTCTGGTCCCGACGGGTCCGGCGCTTGATCCCGGCGCTCCTGCTGGTGACGATCGCAGTGGCGGTGCTGGCCCGGTTGGTCCCCCTGGGGCGCGGGATCCGCGGCGACATCATCGGCGCGCTCACCTACACGACCAACTGGCTCGAGATCGCCCGGGGCCAGGCGTACGGCGACCTGTTCGGCGCGCCCTCGCCGCTCGTCCACCTGTGGTCGCTGGCGATCGAGGAGCAGTTCTACGTCATCCTCCCGCTCGCGGCCTGGTTGCTCGCCCGCCGTTCACCGGAGCGGTTGCGGCGCAACCTGACCATCGGGGCCATCGGCGTCACGGTCGTCGGCCTGGTGGCCACGCTGCTCACCGATTCCGCGACCCTCGCCTACTACGGGACGCTGCACCGGGCCCCGGAGATCGCCATCGGCGCCCTGCTGGCGTGCGCGACCCGCCCCACCACCGTGCCCTCGCCGACCTGGCTCACCCGGGCTGCGTTCGGCGCCTTCGTCATCACCGTGTACCTGTGGTGCACGGCCCACGTCTCCGACGGCTGGGTCACCGGTGGCGGCCTGGTCGGCTTCGCCTTCCTGTCGGCCCTGCTGGTCCGGACGGCGTCTCGGCCCGGCCGGGTGGCCGACGTGTTCTCGGCGTCGCCGCTGCGCAGCCTCGGCCTCATCAGCTACGGCCTGTACCTGTACCACTGGCCCATCGTCGTGCTGCTCAGCCCGCCCCGGATCCACTGGGCGCCGGTGCCGCTCTTCATCCTGCGGGTGGCCATCTCGCTGGTGCTGGCGGTGGCGTCCTACTTCTTCATCGAGCAGCGGTTCCGTCGCGGGTGGCCGGCGACGCCCACCGGCACCGTGATCCTCCTGGGGATCGCCGGGCTCGCCGTCACCATGGTCATCTCGCTCGCCATCGCCCCGGCCGGGCCGAAGGAGCGGGTGGTCCGCAGACCAGCCCCCGCGGTCGTCGATCCGAAGGATGCGGCGACCCAGACCACCACCGCCGAGGCCCCGGGCCCGGCCCGGCTGGCCATCGTCGGCGATTCGGTGCCGAGCTGGCTCATCCGCGACGGCGGCTCCGGCCTGGATCCGAAGCGGGTGGCGCTGGTGGACGGCACCCTCGAAGCGTGCGACGGCGCCCGGGGCAACCCGGTGGCCCGGGCCAGCACCGGCGCCGAGGTGCCCACACCGGAAGGCTGCACCGGCTGGCCCAGCCAGTACCCGCAGTTCTTCGAGCGGGCCGACGACGTCGCCGTGCTGATGGTCGGCGGCCACGCCGTGCTGGACCGCGACATCGAGGGCTCGTTCCGGGGCCCGTGCGACCCGGTGGCGGCGAAGTGGTACGAGAACGACGTCGCGGAGCGGCTCCTGTTCCTCGACCAGTACGCCGAGCACGTGGTCCTCGTGCTGCCCACCTGGGCCGACGACCTGGCCGAATGGATCTACCCCACCGACCACCTCGCCCGCATGGACTGCGTCCGCAGCGCGCTCACCGCGGCGGCCCGGTCCGAGGGCGCCGAGGTCATCGACTTCGGCCGGTACGTGTGCCCGGACGGCCCCGGCCGGTGCCTGCCGCTGCGCACCCGCGACGGCATGCACGTGGACCCCGACAAGGCTCCGGCGGCCCTGAGCTGGCTCGTCGACCAGGTCCTCGAGGTCACCGGCACCGGCCCGCCGGAGCAGACCACGCCGCCTGTGTCCACCACCACGACCACCGCTGCGACCGCCGCTCCGCCGGCCGGTGGTGGGGGCGGCGAGGCGACGGGCGACGCCGCGCCCAGCGGGGGCCCCTAGCCGAGCGCGGCGAACGGGCCGCCTCCTGCTGCGTCGCAGGGCGTACCGTGCGGGCATGGCTTCGCACCGGTCGAGCAGATCCGCCCTGAGTGCGTTCAGCCACCGGTCCGTGCTGTCGTTCGCGTCGGCGTGGTCCTTGGCCTCGGCCGGTTCCGCGCTGTCCATCGCCTCGTCGGGCTCGGTCCTGTCGGTCGGGTCGGCCGGTTCGATCCTGTCGGTCGGGTCCGTCGGCTCGGTCCTCTCGGTCGGTGCCGCGGGCGCGTTCCGCAACGTGACGACGCCCGCGAAGCTGCTGGCGTGCGGTGCCATCGTGGCCGTCGCCTCCGACGTCCTGCGCTCCACCCCCCACCGCCTCGAGGTCCGATGAACGCTCCGGCTCCCACCCGCACCACCGCCAGCCGGCGGGCCTTCCTCGCCGGGGCGCTCGCCGTGGCGGGCGCGGCGCTGCTCGACCCCCGCCAGCTGGCCGCCGCCCGGGCGCGGGCCGCGCTGCTCCCGGCCGGAGACCTGTTCCCGCTGGGCGTGGCGTCGGGGGACCCCACCGCGACCGGCGTCATCCTCTGGACCCGGCTGATCAGCCCGGACGGCTCGCCGCTCGGGGCCGACATCGCGGTCGACTGGGAGCTGTCGTCCGACGAGACGTTCACGGACATCGTCGCGTCCGGCACGGCCCCCGCCGTCGCCGCCCTCGCCCACTCGGTCCACGTCGACGCCGGCGGCCTCCAGCCCGACACCTGGTACTGGTATCGGTTCTCCGCCGACGGCCGCGCCAGCGCCACGGGCCGCACCCGCACGTTCCCGGGAGCGGGGGCGGCACCCGACCAGGTCCGCTTCGGCCTGGCCACCTGCCAGAACTGGACCGACGGGTACTACACGGCCCACGCCGCCCTGGCCCAGGAGGACGTGGACTTCGTCGTCTTCGTGGGCGACTACATCTACGAGCGGTCGAAGGCCTCGGGCCCCCGTCCGATCACGCTGCCGCTGTCGGAGGACCTGCCCACCTACCGGGCCCGCTACGAGCTCTACAAGGGCGACGCGGACCTGCAGGCCAGCCACCACGCGTTCCCGTGGATCATCACGATGGACGACCACGAGGTGGCCAACGACACCGTGGGCGATGCCGGCCAGGAGGGGGCCGGGGCCGGCGACCCTGCGGCCATCGCCGCCTTCCGAGCCCGGCGGGCCGACGCGTTCCAGGTCTGGTACGAGCACCAGCCGCTGCGCCTCCCCGCGCCGAGCGGTGCCGACTACACGCTGTACCGCACGGTCGAGCACTCGGACCTGTTGCGCTTCTTCGTCCTCGATGGACGCCAGTTCCGCTCGCTCTACCCCGACGGCAAGGGCAGCGGCACCGACACCCCGGCCCGCCACGCCGAGAGCCAGACCATGCTCGGCTCGGCGCAGGAGTCGTGGCTCGACGAGCAGTTCGCCGCCACCGACGCACGGTGGAACGTGGTCGCCCAGCAGACGGTGATGACCGCCACGCCCCTCGACGTCGGCGGGACCGTGCTCTACAACTTCGACCAGTGGGACGGCTACGTGGCCGCCCGGGATCGGCTGCTGCGGAGCCTCATCACCCACCAGGTCCGCAACCCGATGGTGCTGTCGGGCGACATCCACCTGGCCGGGGCCGCAGCTTTGCGGGTGGGCGACTTCGCGGCGCCGGGCAACCCCGACGTCGCCTACGAGATCGTCGCCACCTCCATCAGCAGCGGCTTCGGCGACGATCTGCTGCCGATCTTCGAGGCGGCGGTCCCCAAGATCAGCTGGGTCAGCTACGCCAACGCCCGCCAGCGCGGGTACAGCGTCATCACGGTCACCGCGGATTCGTTCACCACCGACTTCCGCGTCATGGCCACCACGGCGGCCCCCGTCAGCACGGTCAGCACCGACCACACCGACGTCGTGGAGGCGCGCGAGCCGGTGAGCCTGCCCACGGACCCCACCGAGACCACCACCACGACGACCACGACCACGACCACGACGCCCGACGGCACCACGCCCGTCGCGCCGGGCGCGGTGCCGGTGGACGGTGCCGCCACCTACACGGGCTGAGCCGGTGTCGTCCGGCGCCCCCATCCACACCTACCGGACCTCGCTCACGTGGGCCGGGTCCACCGGGCTGGGCTACGAGCGCTACGACCGGACCCACCGCCTCGCCGCGACGCCCGCCGATGCGGAGCTGGCCCTCGCCTCGGACCCGGCGTTCGGCGGGGATCCCGCCCTGCTCAACCCCGAGCAGCTGCTGGTGGCGGCGGCCTCGTCGTGCCAGCTCCTGGCGTTCCTCGCCGTGGCGGCCCGGGCGCGGCTCGACGTCACCGGCTACGCCGACGACGCCGAAGCGGTGATGCCCGAGGACGACCCGCCGATGCGCATCACCCGCATCGAGCTGCGCCCGAGCGTCGTGCTGGCCGACACCGGGGGCACCCGACCCACGCCGGGCCGCCTCCTCCACCTCACCGAGGTCGCCCACCGCGAGTGCTTCATCGCCAACAGCCTCACCAGCGAGGTCGTCGTCACCCCCACCTTCACCTGGCGCGGTCCGCCTGCTGGTGCGCCGGTCTCGGATCCCCCGGGCTCGGCCTGACGGAGACGTATCCTCGGCGGGTGCCCGACGCCCCCCGAGACGCCGCAGGCCCGGCGACCCTGGCGCCGGGGACCCGCATCGAGGTCCGCACCGGGTTCGACCGCTCCTGGGTGACCGGGTTCGAGGTCCACGAGGCCACGCCGCAGGGCTACCGGGTGCGGCGCCGCAGCGACGACCAGGTCCTCCCCGTGGCCATCGACCCGGCCGATGTCCGCAAGGAGCGCAAGAACTCGATGTGGTGGATCTGACCCTGCTCAGACCGCGTGGATCCGGATGCTCGTGTCCTCGATCACGTCCACGGGCGCATGCCCCTCGAAGTGGTAGTGCCGGACCGGCGTCGGCGGCTCGATGAGCTGCACCTCGCCGTCGACGGTGCGGGCCAGCCAGTGCAGCTCGAAGTCCTCCAGGCCGACGACCACCCACACCGGGTCGCCCTCGGGCACGGTGATCGCGCCCGGGGTCGGCTCGGCGGCCAACGTGATGTCAACCCGTCCGCCTTCCGACAGCACCGGCTGCTCCTCGCCTGCGATCCCGGCGTAGGGCGTGCCCGGGCCGAACGTCTCCACCGCGAGGTCGATGGTGGGCGCCGTGGTCACCGAGAGCTCCCGCCGCACCCGCGCCGCGACGTCGAACGGCTTGCCGAGATCGTGGACCCGCAGCACCTCGGTGACCGTCCGGCCCGGGAAGCGGTCCAGCAGATCGAAGCGGCCGTCACCGGCCGTGGGATCCATGGCGACCAGGTGGTCCGCGTCGAACGATCTGGGGACGGGGACGGGGAGGTAGATGTCGACCTCGAAGTTCGGCGGGGCGATCGTGAGGGTCCGCTCCCCGGGACCGGGGCGCAGCGTGTCGATCTCGCGCTCCTGGCCCTCCCGGGCGCCCTTCAGATCCCGCCGGGTGTCGCCGCTGGTGGCGAACGAGACCACCACGAGCCCGGCGACCACGGCGACGGCGACGGCCGCGCCCGGCAGCCGGCTCAGGAACCCCGGCCGATCGGTCGACAACCGCTCCACGGCCACCGCACCGAGCACCGCCACGGTGCCCAGGAGCGGGAACCAGTACAGCGGACCCAGCAGCAGGTGGAGCTGGTACGACCAGGCGTTGGCCGCGCCCCACCACACGAAGTAGCCGAGCGGGAACACGAGCCCCTGAGCCAGGAGCAGCCACCGGAGGCTCCGCCCCCGCAGGGCGCGCACCCCCAGCACCGCCAGGACCAGCACGAGGAGACCGCCGGGCAGCCAGTCGGTCAGCGAGGCGGCGAAGGCGAGCACCGTGCGCCACGCCTCGCCCGGCGTGAAGTCGTAGAACCCCGCGCGGCCGGGGTCGGCCAAGCTCGAGCGCGGTCCGAACCCGAACGTGTCGTTGGGCCCGACGAGCGAGAACGCCAGCGTCAGGAACCGGCCGGTGACCGCTCGGTTGTACGCGAAGAACAGCAGGGCGAAGGGCGCCGCCCCCACGGCGATGCCGCCCACGTCTCGGCGCAGGTGGCCCGAGCGCCGCTGCGTGATCAGGAACCAGATGGCGAGCGGCGCCAGGCCCAGCACGGCGTCGAAGGGGCGGTGGAACACCCCCAGCGCCATCAGCGCACCGGCCCCGACCCAGAGGCGGTCCCGTCCCGTCCGGACGGCCCGCAGGACCAAGGCGGTGGCACCGAACAACAGGGCGGCCGAGGCCGGGTAGGCGAGGTAGGTGCCCGACTGGACGAGGAACCACGGCGACGTGGCGAAGAGGTAGCCGGCGACGAGGGCGGCTCGCCGTCGTCGGGTCACCTCGAAGGCCAGGGCGGCGACGGCCAGCGCGGAGGCCAGGCCCGTCACGGCCAGGGCGCCCTTCGGGCTCCCCGTCAGCACCTCGCTGGCGGCGATGAGCGCCGGCCACACCGGCTGGTACTTGAACACCACTCGGTCGCCCTCGACGCCGGAGAGGAACGGGAGGAAGAACGGATCGTTCTCTTCCGCCGGAAGCGTCAGCTCCCCGGAGCGCAGGGCGTTGGCCTGCGACAGGTACCCGACGTCGTCGCGGTCCGGGGAGTTGACCGGGAAGAGGCGGGTCGCCACCACCACCGGCGCCGTCGACGCGAGCAGGACGAGCACGATCCACGCCAGCCACGTCCACGGGCCGGCGGGGCCGTCCGGCGCCAGCTCGTCCCGGGATGCGTCCGGTGGCGCGTCGATGGGCGCTCCGGGCGCGTCGGCGACGGTGCCCGCCTCCCCCTCGATGCCCCCGCTGGCGCTGATCGGTCAGGCCGGAGCCGGCCCGCCGCCCATGATCGAGATGAAGTCCTCGACATCGATGGCGGTGAGCGTCAGCGTCTTGAGGGTGCCGCGCGACGCGAGGGTGGTGGCCACCCGGGCCATCGTCCCCTCGTCCGGCGCCTCGAGGATGTTGAGGAAGTCGTAGGGGCCCAGGAGCGCGAACTGCTCCAGCACCTTGACGCCCATCGACTCCACATCGTCGTTGACCTCGCGGAGCCGCTCGGGGTTCTCCCGGAGCCGTGCGTGGCCATCGGGTCCCAGCGTGGAGAGCATCACGAACTTCGGCATGGGCGAAGGGTAGTGCCACGTCGTAGCGTTGGGCCATGCCCGCCGCCGCCCCTCGCCTGGTCAACGTCGTCCCGCACACCCACTGGGACCGCGAGTGGTACAAGCCCTACCCGCTGTTCCGCATGCAGCTCGTGGAGCTGCTCGACGACCTCCTCCCCCGGCTCGAGGGCGACGGCTCCTTCGCCCACTTCCAGCTCGACGGCCAGCTCGCCGTCGTCGACGACTACCTCGAGATCCGTCCCGACCAGTCCGGTCGCATCACCGCGCTCAACGAGTCCGGCCGGCTCTCGTTCGGACCCTGGTACACCCTGCCCGACGAGTTCCTCGTCTCGGGTGAGACCCACGTCCGCAACCTGCGCCTCGGGCTGGCCACGGCGGCCCGCTTCGGCGGCTCGATGCCGGTCGGGTACCTGCCCGACATGTTCGGGCACGTGGCCCAGATGCCGCAGATCCTCGCCGGGTTCGGCCTCGCCGACGCGGTGGTGTGGCGGGGCGTCCCCGCCGCGATCGACGCCCCCGGCTTCTGGTGGGAGTCGCCCGACGGCACTCAGGTCCGAGCCGAGTACCTCACCGACGGCTACGGCAACGGTGCCCGCATGCCCGAGCACGGCAAGGAGCTGCTCGACAAGATCGACGCCTTCCGCGAGGCCCAGGGCAACAAGGTGGGCGACGCCATCCTCTGGATGAACGGGACCGACCACCTCCTCCCCCAGGCCCACCTGGGTCGGGTCGTCGCCGAGGCCAACGAGGCCTCCGATGCGTACCGCATCGTCGTCGCCTCGCTGGCCGCCCACATCGCCGGCATGCCCCGCGAGGGCCTGCCCACCTGGCAGGGCGAGCTGCGCTCCGGTGCCCGCTCCAACCTGCTGATGGGTGTGGCGTCGTGCCGGGTGGACGTGAAGCAGGCCGCCGCCCGGGCCGAGCGCTGGCTCGAGCGGGTGGCCGAGCCGCTCACCACGTTGTGGCAGCCCGCCGAGGCCTACCCGGCCGCCTTCTTGGCGTACGCCTGGCGAGACGTCATCCGCAACGCCGCCCACGACTCGATCTGCGGCTGCTCCGCCGACGAGGTGAACGACGCCGTCCTCCACCGCTACGCCGAGTCCACCCGGATCGCCGAGGCCATCACCGAGCGGGCGCTCATCCGGGTGCTCGCCGCCTCGGAGCAGGCGGCGGTGGTGGTCAACTCCACCAGCCGGGAGCGGTCCGGCATGGTCACCGCCGTCATCAGCGGCGACATCGCCCCGCCCCACACCCAGCAGCTGTCCGTGCGCGACGCCATCGACCGCACCCACACCATCAACCGCACCACCGCCGTCCCGGTGGTGCAGCGCCTCATCATCGACGACCCCAAGGTCAGCAGCGCCGTGGTCGAAGAGCAGGCCGACGGCACCGTCATCGCCACCTTCCAGGCCGACAGCGGGCCGAAGCTCCAGGACATGACCGCCCTCCGCCTCCAGCTCGAGGCCCTCGCCGAGGCCGATCCCGAGGGCGTCGTCCACCTCGACATCGCCCGCTCGCGGGCCACCCAGGAGGTGCTCCTGCGCACCGAGCCGGTGCCCGGCTTCGGATGGCGCGGCCTGGCGCCCGCGGACCTCGGCGAGCACGCCGTGCGCAGCAGCGGCCAGGGCATCACCAACGGCCTCGTCACCATCATCCCGAACCAGAGCGACGGGACCTTCAGCCTCAACGGGGTCGAGGGCATGGGCAAGATCGTCGACGACGGCGACGAGGGCGACACCTACAACTGGTCGCCTCCCGCCTTCGACGGCGCCATCGAGCGTCCTCAGGACGTCGACGTCCTGGTCACCGAGGCCGGGCCGGTCCGGGGCCGCATGCAGATCACCCGCCGCTACCGCTGGCCCACCCGCATCGACGGGGGCCGCCGGGTCGGCCCCATCGACGTGTTCGTCTACACCACCGTCGAGCTCCGGGCCGGCGAGGACCTGGTGCGCGTCACCGTCCGGTTCGACAACCCGTCCACCGACCACCGGGTCCGGGCGTGGTTCCCGCTGCCGGAGCCGGCGTCGGAGTCCGAGGCCGAGTGCGCCTTCGCCACCGTCACCCGCGGGCTCACCGCCGAAGGCGGCCCCAACGAGATCGGCCTCCCCACGTTCCCCTCGCGCCGGTTCGTCTCGGCTGGCGGCCTGACCGTCGCCCACGACGGGCTCTGCGAGTACGAGCTGGTCGATGTCGAGGGCGAGGGTGGTGCGGCCCGCGCCGGATCGATCGCCGTGACCCTCCTGCGCTGCGTCGGCCTCATCTCGGCGGGCCCCATGGCCATGCGGGCGCTCCCCGCCGGCCCGCCGACGCCCACCCCTGGAGCCCAGATGCTCGGGCCCCACGAGGCCCAGCTGGTGCTCCACGCCGGGGGCCGGGACCCCTACGTCGTCGCGGATGAGGCGTTCACCCCGCTGCTCACCGCCCGCTTCCCCGGCCGGGACGGCCTGGGCGACCCCAGGGCGTCCGCCTCCGCCCTGCAGGTCGACGGGGCCGAGGTCAGCGCCCTGACCCGCCGCGACGACGGCCGCATGGAGCTCCGGGTCGTCAACACCACCGGCGAGCCCGCCACCGTCACCGTGGCCGGCCGCACCGGTCGCCTCACGGACCTCAACGGCACCGAGACCGGCGAGACCTTCACCGGAGAACTGGTCCTCGGCCCCCACAAGATCCAGACCATCGCCCTCGACTGACAGCCCGAGAAGACGACAGGACCGGCGCAGGGCCCGGGGTTCCGAGCGCAGCGGGCCCGTCAGGCGACGATCGTGACCGGGGTCCCCAGCGGCGCCAGCTGGACCATCTTGGTGATGTTCTCGTTGGTCATGCGGACGCAGCCGTTGCTGACGTTCTGACCGAGGAGCTCCGGGCGGTTCGTGCCGTGCATGGCGATCTGGCCCACGCCGCCCCCGAAGCTCTGCAGGGCGTCGGAGAAGCCGCTGACGCTCACCTGGTAGGCGCCGTAGGGCCCGGTGTCGTAGGGGACCTTCACCACGCCGTCCACGAAGAAGGTGCCCACCGGCGTGGGCGTGCGGTCGGTGCCCACCGCCACGGTCTCCTGGAGCAGGACCTGATCGCCGTGGAAGACGGACACCCGGCGTGCGCCCACCTCGATGAGCACCCGGTTGGGCACCGAGCGGAGGCTGACCTCGCTCCGCGAGACCCACGCCGTCATGTTGTTCGGGCGCGACGACACCCGGACGTGGAGCCACTCGTTCCGTTGTTCCAGCACGAGGAACACCACCGGCAGGTTCTCCCACGTCGGGTTCGCCATCGTGGGCTTGGACGCCAGCGCCACACCGGGCTCTTCGTAGAGGTGGACGATGCTGCCGGTGGCGTCGGCGACCAGGTAGCTGGTGGGGGCGGGCGGCTTGACCGGCTTCCAGTCACCGGCGATCGAGGCGCTGGCCGGCTCCCCCGCCGTGAGCGTGACCGCACCGGGCGCGATCGGTGGCTCGCTCCGTCCGAACCCGAGCGCCGCGCCCGCGCCGACGATGGCGATCGCCGCAACCACGGGGATGGCCTTCAGCCAGGTGCGCGCCACGGGTCCGAGGCTAGGTCGGGTCGGGGTCCGGTGCCCCGGCAGCAGGCGCATCGCGAGGAGGCGCGTCGGCCACGGGACGCTTGGCCCTGCGCTCGGTGCGGCGCTCCGCGATCTCGCCGACCCGGGCCTCGCGCCGCTCGGCCCGTCGGCGCTCGGCCTCCTGGCGCGAGGAGCGCGGCGGCTCCTGGGTCGATTCCCGGCGCACGAGGAACAACGGGACCTTGCCGATGTCCTTCAGGTTCCGCGAGCCGATCGACTTCCACGTGATGCCGGCGGCGCCCGCCAGCGAGTCGACGATCTCGCCGGACACCACCACCGAGCCCGGGAAGGCGATGTTCACGATGCGGCTCGCCCGGTTGACGACGGGGCCGTAGAGGTCGGCCTCGCGCTGGAGCACGGGGCCGGCGGCGAGCCCGACGCGGACGTCGGACAGCTCGTCGTCGTCGCGGTAGGTCTCGGCCAGCGACAGGGCGATCTCGACGGCCGACGCCTCGTCGGGGACCGAGAACATCACCTCGTCGCCGATCATCTTCACCACGCGCCCGCCGAGGCGGTTGACGGTGTCGTAGGCGATGGTCTCGAACCGGTCGACGACGCCGGCCAGCGCGCGGGCGTCGATCTGCTGGCTGAGGGCGGTGAAGCCCACCAGGTCGGCGAACCCGACGACGCGGCGGCCGGGATCGCCGTCGGCGTGCTCCCGAGCCATGCGGGCGCGCGCCTCGGCCTGGACGTGGCGGCGCCACACGTAGTCCATGACCTGGAGGAGCATCGGCAGGAGCAGCGGGGCGATGGCGGCGAACCCGTCGTCGCTCTGCGGCCGGCCGGTGACCCGGGGCTCCTCGGGGTCGATGCTGTCGATGAGGGCGCTGGCGACCCGCGAGAGCGACGAGCCGATGACCCGGGCCATCTGGATGGTGAGCTCGTCGTCGATCCAACCCATGGACAGCAGCTGGCCGATGGTCCGGAGCATGTCGACGTCGACGTCGGTGAACAGGTGGTCGCCGACCTGGGGCTCGGCGAACCCGAGCGAGCGCCAGAGGCGGGTGATCTGATCGGGCGTGAGTCCGCTGGCCTCGGCGATGCCCTGGAGGTCGTACTCGCCGGGCTCGGGCACGACGAGGTGCTCGATGGCGAGCAGCTCGAGGTGGTGGTCCTCGCGCGCCCGGGCGATCTCGTCGTCGCCCATGCCGGCCGCCCGCAGGAGCTCGGTCATGTCGCCGGCGTCGAGGGCGGGACCGAGGTCGTCTCGTGACGGCGGTTCGGCCTGCGGCTCCCCGGGCTCGCCGGTGGGGTGGTCGCTCACGAGAAGGTCCCGCTCTCGGGGATGACCGGCGGTGCCGAACCGGGGTCCACCGCCTCGGGCCGCATGTGCTCCTGGAGACCGGGGTGCTCGGCCACCTCGCGCACCAGCTCGACCCCGTCGGGCGGGGTGACCTCGGCCAGCAGGGCGTCGCCGCGCCGTTCGGTGGTGCTCCACGCCGGGTCGAGGCCCGGGATGGTCAAGGTGACCGGTCCGCAGCCGGGGTGCGGAGCCAGCTCCCACAGCAGGGCGGGGCGGAGCCCGTGCCAGCGGATCGCGTACGACAAGGCACCGGCGGCCGTCGGGGCGTCGTGGATCTCGACGCCGGCGCCGTACCAGGTGGCCGGGTACACCGGCAGCAGCGCGAGCCCATCGCACCGCTCGCTGATCAAGATGGATCTGGCGGCCACGAGCAGCGCGGCCGAGGCCGCCAGATCGTGGCCGATGCCCCGTCCGCTGCGCCCGGGGCCGGACCACGCGCCCGTCGGGCCGGCCTGGGTGAGGGCGTGGATGATCGCCTCGTGGCCGGCGGCATCGCCACCGGCCACGGCGCGTGCGGC